>JBARTN010000096.1:0-47176 GCA_049645265.1 Polyangiales bacterium | reverse complement strand
TCGACGTAGCCCAGAAGGACATCCTGGATGAACTCGTCGTCTTCGCCGTCGAGTGAGACGAGCCGTCCAACCATGCCGAGGTCGAGCGCAGGCGGAGGTGGAAGCGTCGACACCGACTTCGTCGGGCCAGTGTCCGACTGCGACACCCATCGCTCCAAGGCTTTGGCGAGCATCGAGGTCCGGACTGGCTTGCAGACCACGTCGTTCATGCCGGCATCGAGGCAGCGGACCCTGTCTTCTTCGGCGACGCTTGCTGTGAGCGCGATGATCGGCAGCTCCTCTTTGCCGGGTGACTGCCGAATGCGCTTCGTCGCCTGGAAGCCGTCGATGAGCGGCATGTGGCAATCCATGAACACGATGTCGTAGTCCTTGGCTTTCGCTTTCTCGAGTGCCTCTCGGCCGTCGGTCGCGATGTCCACCTCGCACGAGAGCTTTTTCAAGAGCGCTTCGGTCACCATGCGGCTGGTCGGGTCGTCTTCAGCGACCAACACCAGCGCGCCCTCGCGTATCAGTGCTTGGTTCCTGCCGTCGGTCTCGATCACTCGCAACGTGGTGTCCTGGCCGAGTCCCAGATCGATCTCGGCCCAAAAGCAAGTCCCTTTGTCGACCGTGCTGCTGACTCCCAGCTCTCCATCCATGAGCTCGACCAGCTGTTTGCTGATTGCCAAGCCCAAGCCGTTGCCCGCAGTGCTTCGGTTCGAGCCGCTGTTGCTCCGCCAATAGCGCGTGAAGATTCCGTCGAGCGAATCTTCCGGAATACCGACGCCGGTGTCGCGCACCGACAGGCGAATTCGAGCCTTTTCGGCCCGGTCCAGAACCTCGGCTCGAACCTGCACCGAACCCGAGTCGGTGAACTTGATCGCGTTGTTCACCAAGTTGAGCAGCACCTGGCGAATACGGCCGCTGTCTCCTAGGAACCGCTGGCTCGTGATTCCCGGCGTCTCCGATTCGAGGCGAAGACCCTTCGCGTCGGCGCGCGGTTGCATGACGTCGACGACTCCGTCGAGGAGCTCGCGCATGTCGAATGGCGCGTTGTCGAGCTCGACCTGACCCTTTTGAAGCTGTGAGAAATCGAGGATCTCGTCGACGATACCGACCAGCGCATCTGCAGACTCCCGGATCGCGGTGATCATCTTCTTCTGCTTTTCGTCGAGATCGGTATCGAGCAGCAAGGCGCTGAGACCGAGGACCCCGTTCATCGGCGTGCGAACCTCGTGACTGACGTTGGCTAACAAATCGGTCTTCGTCTGAGAGGCGCGCTCCGCGGCGAGCCGGAGCTCTTCCATTTCAATCAGTGCGCGGCTCCTCGCGTAGTGGATTCCAATGGTGATGGCAGAGAAACCGAACATGTATCCAACGCTCTTCACCCAGTTGACGTCTTGCACCCAGAGCGAAGTAAACCCCCAGCCGAGGTCCCCTGCGATCATGATCGCAACTAGCCACCGCCAGTCGTGAACGAGCGCCCCGGCCGCGAGCTGAATCAGCACGTAAACATAGAAATCAGAGGGATCACCGCCCAAGGCGTATGCCAGCGTGACCGTCGCGGTGACGACGAGGAACACCGAACCGCCAATGTGCAATGACCAGGCGAGCCGCGGTGGTTGGTGATGGGCGCGCCATCCGAGCGCCAGCATCGCGATTCCAGCGAGCCCGTAGATCGTCATCAACTTCAGGTCGGTTTGATTGGCGTCGGTCGACCAGTGGCCGAGCGCGAGCCCCTGGTAGGCGATCCCCGCGCAGATCAGCATCGTCGCCAAGTACCGTCGGCCGAGTGAGCTCATCATCAACCGGCGCTCGTCGGCGCTCAGCGGCACGCGCGCTGCCAACGTCTCCGCCGAGCACGCAGATCCGGGCTCCCAGGCCTGCTCCACCTCCGGTTCGATCCCCATCGCGTTCAGTGTACTGGCCGAACCGGCCCGATTCACGATCAGTCGGACCTCAGTTTGTGACGTGCCTCACGAATCGTGTGGACGGCGGCCTCATGAAGCAGTCCATTGGACGCGACCAGCTTGCCGCTACGCGGGTCAGCCTCTTCGCCTTCGTACGTCGAAATCTGGCCGCCCGCTTCCTTCACGATCAGCGCGCCGGCACACAAGTCCCAGGCGTTGAGCCCCTTCTCCCAATAGATGTCGTAGGTGCCGTCGGCGACCAGACAGAGGTCGACAGACGCCGCGCCGCACCGCCGGATGCCTCTGGCGCGCTGCAAGAAGAGCCCGAGCTCCGCGAGATTGTTGTCGCCGTTCGACCAGCGGTCGTAGGGAAAGCCGGTCGCACAGACCGCTTCTTCGATTTGTTCGCGGGCCGACACCGAGCAGGATTTTCCGTTGCGAAACGCGCCCATGCCCTTGGCCGCTTTCCAGGTGACCCCGAGCGCTGGCGCATGCACGAGGCCGGCTAGCCCCTCCCGGCCGCGATACAATGCGATCGACACGGCGAAGAAAAAATGCCCATGCGCATAGTTGGTCGTGCCGTCGATTGGGTCGACGTACCAGACCAGATCGCCCACACCGGTTTCGGCGCCCTCCTCACCGACGATCCGATGACTGGGGAACTCGCGCGACAGCGCCTCCCGGATCAGATGCTCACTTTGGAGGTCGTACTTGGTCAGCAAGTCGAAGCGTCCCTTATGAGCGATCTCCGTGCCGACCCGCCAGCCCTTCATCACGAGCTCGCCGGCTCGCAGCGCCGCGCGCTCAGCGACATCCAAGGCGCGCTGAGAATCTGCTTGGACAGGCATGAAGCCCTGCATTTTCGCGGATTTTTGGGATTGCGCCATCCGCATCTGAACGCGTGGGGGTGTTCACTGGCATTTCGACCCTAAAACCCGTACAAGGCCGTGCGCTGCGAAGCCCGTGCCCTAGGCGCCAACTGATGTAGGCAAATGTAGTTATGCCCAACAAGGACCCTGTGACGCCAAGCATTCGCAATCCATTCGAAACGGACGGTGAAACCGGTTCGTCCACTGCGCCGGCGAAGGAAAGTGGACCCTACGACAAAGCGCTTCGGGAGGGCGAGCTACTTCGCGCTCGCCCGCGAACCGCGGCCGGTCCTGTTCAGATCGGCAGGCAGCACGCCAAGCGTCGCATGACGGTCTGGGAGCGTCTCGACGTGCTCCGCGATCCAAGAACCGAGCCGACCATCCTTTACCAGAACTGGGGTCCGAATCTCGACGGCGCGTCGATCGTGACCGCGATCGTCGAAATCGGCGGGCGCGAGGTCGCGGTCTATGGCCACGATTTCACGGTCCGTGCGGGTTCGATGGATGCGACCAATGGCACCAAGCTTGCCAACGTGATCCGCTTAGCCGGACGGCAGGGGATGCCGCTGGTGGGGATGAACGACAGCGCAGGCGCGTTCGTGCCGGCAGGCGTCGGCGGTTTGGACGGCTACGCCGAGGCATTCACGGCGCTTCGCAAAATCAGTGGCGTGGTTCCGAGCATCATGTGCATGTTCGGGTACAACGCGGGCGGCGGTTCGTACCTGCCCCGCCAGGGCAGTTTCATGATTCAGCCGGCCCACACCTTCTTCGGGCTGACCGGTCCGGGCGTAGTCAAGTCGGTGCTCGGCGAAGACGTGACGGCTGACGAGCTCGGTGGCCCCGGCGTTCACGGGCAGAGCGGAGTCGCGGACCTCACGGTGCGCGACGAGGTTGGCGCCCTGCGAACCGCGCGGCGCTTACTGAGCTACCTGCCCGGGAACAACCACGAATTCGCCCCCTATCAGGAGACCTCAGACCCACTCGACCGGCCGACAGGCGAGATCGACACGCTTCTCCGCAAGGCGTTCAACTCGCCGACCGGCTTCAATACGCCGATCGATGTAAGCATCATCCTTCAGCAGGTCTGCGACCACGGCGACTACTTCGAGCTTCAACCGCAGCGAGCGCGCAACACGATCACGGCGTTCGGCCGCCTCGGCGGACACGTCGTCGGCTTCGTCTGCAACAACAGCGCGGTTGCATCGGGGCAAATCGACGTCGATGCGGCATTCAAGAATTCGCGATTCATTCGCTTCTGCAACCTCTACAACATCCCGGTGATCTTCATGGAGGACACGACCGGGTTCCTGCCGGGTCGCGACCAGGAAAGCCGTGGCATCGTCCAGGCGGGGCGGGCGATGCTCGACTCGATCATCGATCTACGAACGCCGCGTCTTCTGCTCATCATCAGGAACGCCTTCGGCGGCGCCTATGCAGCATTCAACTGCTACGTGACCGGCGCCGACCACGTCATGGCGCTTCCGACGACGCGTGTTGCCGTCATGGGTCCGGCCGGCAAAGAGTTCGTCTACAAAAAAGAGATGCGCGAGATGCGCGACAGCGCGAAGGCGCGATTGCAAGAAGCGCTGGACGCCGGTGCAACCAAACAGGACGCCGAAGCGGAGGTCGCTGACTGGGTCAAGGCGCAGGACGCTGCGTTCAACGCGCGGTACGAAAGAGAGTTGATGAACCCGAAGGAAGCGCTGAGCCTCGGCTCGATCTCCGAGATTGTTCCGCCGACGCAGGTGAGGGCAGCGCTCGCCAAAAACCTCGACTTCTACCTGTCCCACTACAACCCGGGGCCGTTGCAAGCGGTTCAGCGTGAGTTTCATTGATGTCGTCGAGCAGTTACATGCACAATCCGCTGATTCATCGGGACCGCCGCCTCGGACGCTCCGAGTCTGAGTGGGCGCGTTCGTTCGACTCCGAGGACATGACCGTCCTCATCGTCTGCCGAGGACCGATTCGGCGAGAGGCGCTCGACATCTTCGAGGAGATGGGGATGACGCGGGTAGGGATTCTGCTCTCGGAGAAAGACTCGATCGTCTACCCGCGAGCGCTTGCCCCCGAGCTTCGACGCTTGGACCCGTCCCGCGTTCACTCGGTTTCCGATTACACAGGCGCTAGCAAGGAAGAGCGCGCCGAGCGCATCCGACAGATCATCGAGATCGCGAAGGTCAACGGTTACGATTACGTTTTCGCAGGCTATGGTTTCATGGCGGAGGACGAAGAGTTCGTCCGCTCGATCGAAGAGGCCGGCCTTCGCTTCATCGGTCCCTGCTCCTACACAGTACAGGCAGCCGGTTTCAAGGACGAAGCCAAGCGCACTGCGGAGCGCCTCGATGTCAGCGTGACCCCTGGCATCAACAACGCCACGGCTCGGCTGATTCTCAAGAACCATTCGGACCGCAAGGCACTGGCCAAGCTCGCCAAGAAGCATGGCCTCGAAGTTCCCGGGCTTAGCAATGATGCCCTGGAGCTCGAAACCTTGGCGGACGCGGTGCTCGGGGCTTCCTACGACGCCCACATCGACCTTTACACGGTCGATGAGCTCGCCGAGCAGATCAAAATCGAGGTCGCGAACATCCTCGAAAAACAAGAGGGCAGCCGCGTTCGTCTCAAGGCAATCGGTGGCGGCGGTGGCAAAGGGCAACGCATCGTCGACCGTGCCGACCAGGCGCCCGCCATGGTTCGCGAAATCCTGAGCGAAGTGAAGGCGCTCGGCGTCGGCGACAACAAGAACATTCTCGTCGAGCTCAACATCGAGACGACGCGCCACAACGAAATTCAGCTTCTCGGCAACGGCGTATGGACGGTGTCGCTCGGAGGGCGCGATTGTTCCCTTCAGATGCACGAGCAGAAGCTGCTCGAGGTTTCGATCACGCAGGAGACGCTCGCCGCAGCGGTAGATCGGGAGCGGGCGGCCGGCAACGAAACCCAGGCCAACGCGGTTGCACAGGACCTCGAGATTCTCCGGCGCATGGAGGAGGAAGCCGAGCGCTTCGGCGAGGCAGTCAAGCTCGACTCCGCCTCGACCTTCGAATGCATCGTCGACGGGCCGCGCCACTACTTCATGGAAGTGAACACGCGCATTCAGGTCGAGCATCGGGTTTCCGAGCTTTGCTACGCGCTCCGCTTCAGCAATCCGGACGACGCCGAGGACTTCTTCGACGTGCACTCGCTCGTCGAGGCCATGGCCTTGCTCGCCAAACACAAGGCCAGGCTCCCCCGACCCGAGCGCGTTCAACGCGAGGCGGCCGCGGTCGAAGCGCGTCTCAATGCGACCGATCAATCGCTTTCCCCCCACGCGGGAGGCGAGATCATGTCTTGGTCGGATCCGATCGAAGGTGAGGTCCGCGACGATCAGGGCATCTGCTTCAAGAATCCCGACACCGATCTCTTCATGCGCTACAGGCTGGCCGGCGCGTATGACAGCAACATCGCGCTTCTGGTCACGACCGGCGACGATCGCCGTGACAGCTACGAGCGCCTGCGCGAGGTGCTTCGCCGCACGGTCCTTCGGGGCCCCGACCTTCAGACCAACCTGCAGTTCCACTACGGGCTCGTGCACTGGTTCCTCGCGAACGGGGTCGACGCCAAGCCAACGACTCGATTCGTGGTTCCCTACCTCACGCTGGTCGGCGAGCTCTTGAACGAGGCAAACGACATCGACCCGGACTACGCTTACGAGCGTCTCGCCGGTCAGTACTTGAAGGCCGCTTCGGCCGATCCAGTCGCCGTAAAAGCCACCAACGAGCTTTGCGTCCTCAAGAACACCCTGCTCGGGCGTCCGCTCGGCCGCATTTTGCGGCAACCGCATCTGTTTTCGGCCTGGCTCAGCTCGAACAAGAGCAACTTCGAGGTGAAAAACGGGCGCGTGACTTGGCTGCGCAACCCACTGCTGGTTCTCTCCGACACGTACTATCTGCTCCACATGGACGCCGGTGTGGACCTGCCGGCCGCCCATCGCATCTGGGAGCAGGATCAGGCCGTGCTTCGAGACGGTGCTGCATTCTACGCGACCGCGCAGGAACGCCTGCGCGTCCTCAATTGGCCGGAGCTCGACGACGCTCTAAAGGCAAAAAAGGCCCCGAAGGGCTTCGACGCCGAGAAATGGAAGCAAGTCCGGGAAGCGCATCTCGGCTTCCAGCTCGGCATGGAGCTCTACAGCCTGCTGCCCTTGATCGGGCACAAGGTCGGCTATTTCAACCTCCGTGTGAGCGAGGACCTGACGATCAGCATTCCCGAGCGGCTCTTCGACCGCGAACACCAGACGAAGATGAAAAAGGTGCTCGTCCCGCCTCCGGTCAACAAGGCCGACGAAATCGTCGCCGTGAGCGGCGGTATGTACTACGCGCAAGAAGCGCCAGGCATGCCCTGCTTCATCGAAGAGGGGCAACACTTCGAGATGGGCGACCCGCTCTACATCGTCGAAGTCATGAAGATGTTCAACAAGGTGTACGCGCCATTTGCTGGCACCGTAGACAAGATCCTCGTCGACACCAACGGAACGATCGTGTCCAAGGGCCAGCCGCTGTTCAAGGTCACGCCCGACGAGAAATTCGTCGAGCAGGACGCTGCGCTGGTCAGGGCTCGCATCCAGTCGAACACCGAGCAGTATCTGTCCGTGGTGGGCTAGTCGATCGATTCAGAGCCGGTCGTCGCGGCCCGTTGCTAGGACGACGCGGTTACGGCCGGCAGCCTTGGCGCGGAAAAGCGCGCGGTCGGCCGCCGTCATCAGGCGCGCCTTGAGGTCAGTCGACGGCTGACCATTGAGATGGCGCAGGCCATTGAGCATCGCGACGCCGACCGAAACGGTAATCGTCGGTAACGTCCCGCCCGGGCGCATCGACCCTGCTGTGCTCGCGGCGACGTGACTTCGTAGGTGATTCGCGAGCGCGCATGCGCTTTCTTTTGACGCGCGCTTTTGGACTACGATGAACTCGTCGCCGCCGAACCGGAACACCGCGCCCACGCCGGCGGCGGCTTCGTCCAGTGCCTTGCCGGTTCGCTTCAGTGCTTCGCTCCCCGCCGTGTGTCCGAACTTGCTGTTTACCCGCTTTAGATGGTCGACGTCTACGAACATGATCGCCATGTCGCGTTCGCCTCTTCGCGCGGAGCTCACGGCCTTCGTGAGCGCGCTATTGAGCTTCCGTACATTCCGAAGACCGGTTAGTGGATCAATCTCGGCCAGCCCTGCCTGCCTCCGAAGCGACCAGGTTTGGATCAGGGCTGTCGTGATGTAGCCGGACAGCCCTTCGACCACCTTGGTGTCACGGCTGCTGAAACGCGCGGGCGACTCCGGGTTTACCAGCTGCAGGACTCCGACCGACCGACCTTCGTCGTGCAAAGGTGCGAGCAACACCACCCGCGTCTCGTGCGGCGAGCGCGCTGAAAACTGCGGGTCTGACGAGAGCGATGAAACGACGAAAGGGGTCCGCCTTCTGAGCGCGCGCTTGGAGAGTTTAGGATCAATCGGAGTTCCGCGCTCGAGCAGCAGCTTCCCACCCGGTCCGCAAGCGGCGACACAGCGAAGCGACTCCACCGTCTGCCCGACGTAAAGTGCACCGGCGTTCGCGCGAACGGCAAGCGCCGCCGCCGCGAGCCCTTCCTCGAGCACACGCATGACAGGCCGCGCCCGCGAGCTCGACGCCCCGAGAACGGAATCCTCGAGTTTTACCCCTCTCAAGGTGTGAATCCGCACGATCAAATCGTAATCAGTGCAGCCACCATAAGCCAACCCAGCGCGCCGCCGTGCTGCCGTGTGGGCCGCAGATCCGCAAAATACTCGCAAAAACACGAGTTCTTCGGATGGCTGCGTCGAGAGGTTACACTAGAATCTTCCCTCGGGGGTTCGATTGCAGAACAAGGACGACCTTCTTAGACAGTATCGAATGATGATGGTGATGCGGCGCTTCGAAGAAGAGGCCGCGCGCAACTACGCCAAAGGCAAGATCGGCGGGTTTCTTCATTTGTACATCGGGCAAGAAGCGATTGCGGTCGCCGTTGCCGAAGTTCTCGAAGAGCGCGACTATATCTTTCAAACCTATCGCGATCACGGGATTGCGCTCGCACGTGGAATGCCCGCGAAGGCCGCAATGGCAGAGCTCTTCGGCAAAGACACCGGCTGTTCGCGAGGTTTTGGCGGCTCGATGCACTTCTTCGACGTCGAGCGGGGCTTTCTCGGCGGTTGGGCGATCGTCGGCGGCCACTTGGCGCTAGCCGCAGGCACGGCATTCAAGTCCAAATACGTAGGCGAAGACAGCGTCACCGTCTGCTTCTTCGGCGATGGCTCGACCAACATCGGTGGCTTTCACGAGGCCATGAGCCTCGCGGGACTCTGGAAGCTTCCGGTCGTCTTCGTTTGCGAGAACAACCAATATGCGATGGGCACGCCGCTTGAGCGAACCAGCCCACTCAAAGATCTATCGATCAAAGCGAAGGGCTACGGCATGGTCGGCGACCGCTTCGACGGCCATGACGTCGAAGTCGTGCAGGCCCGAATCAGCGAAGCTGTGGAGCGCGCGCGCACCGGGGGCGGTCCGACGTTCGTCGAGGTGCTGACGTATCGATTTCGTGGCCACTCGATGAGCGATCCGGCGAAATACCGAACTAGTACGGAGCTCGAACAACGCAAGCAGCAGGACCCGATCACCGTCGTTCGCGACAAGCTCATGGGACTTGGGGTTCAGGAGAGCACGCTCGACGACATCGATCTCGAAGTCGACGGGGAGATCGATGAAGCGGTGCGATTCGCCGAAGAGTCGGCACCTGCGCGTGAGGATCTGATGATGAGTTCGGTGATGGCGCCCGAGGGGGAGTCGTGAGGCAGCTGCGCTATCGGGAGGCGCTTCGAGAGGCGATGCTCGAGGAAATGGAGCGCGACGATCGCATTTTCTTGATGGGCGAAGAAGTGGGTCACTATCAGGGTGCCTACAAAGTCTCCGAAGGCCTTCTCGAGAAGTTTGGCGAACGGCGCGTCATCGACACGCCCATCGCGGAAGCCGGTTTTGCCGGCGTCGGAATCGGGGCGGCGATGGCGGGGCTCCGGCCGATCATCGAGTTCATGACCTGGAACTTTTCGTTCGTCGCTTTCGATCAGATCATCAGCAACGCGGCGAAAGTGCACCAGATGAGTGCTGGCGCCATTCAGGTGCCGATCGTGTTTCGCGGGCCCAATGGTGCCGCCAAGCAGGTTGCGGCCCAGCACAGTCACAGCTGCGCGCCCTTCTACACGAACATCCCAGGCCTCTACGTCATTCAACCCACGACTCCGCGCGATGCGAAGGGCCTTCTCAAGAGTGCCATTCGAAGCAATAATCCGGTGATCTTCCTCGAAGGCGAAACTCTGTACGGCGTCAAGGGCGAGGTGCCGGACGAAGGCGTGGAGGAGCTCATCCCGATTGGGGAGAGTCGCTTGGCTCGCCCCGGGGCCGACTGCACCATCGTCACCTGGGGCCGTCCCTATTACACGGTCTTGGCCGCTGCGGAGAAGCTTTCGGCCGAAGGCATCGACTGCGAGGTGGTCGACCCGCGCACCCTTCGGCCCCTCGACACTCGCTTGATGGTCGAGAGCGTGAAGAAAACCAATCGCTGCGTCGTGGTGCACGAGCACTGGCCGTACGGCGGGCCCGGGGCCGAGATCGTCGACCGGGTGCAACGCGAAGCCTTCGACTACCTGGACGCCCCGGTCGAGCGGGTGACCGGCCTCGACGTGCCGATGCCGTACGCGCTGAATCTAGAGGACAAGGTCCTTCCAACCGAGGAGCGGGTAATCGATGCGGTGAAGCGCGTCGCTTACGCTGGTTGAGCCATGGCCAAGATCATCGGACTCCCCAAGCTTTCACCGACCATGGAAGAAGGCACCTTGGTCGCCTGGATCAAGAAAGAGGGCGATGAGGTCGAGGTCGATGATCTTCTGGCCGAGGTCGAAACCGATAAGGCCACGATGGAGTTCCGATCGTTTGACCGCGGCGTGCTGTTGAAGATCTTGGTGCCGGCGGGCGAGACGCTCGAGCCGGACGTGCCAGTGGCGATCATCGGGAAGGCCGGGGAGGATATTCGTGGGCTGATCGCAGAAGTCGAGGCCGGGGCGGGGACGGCGACAGCGTCGGCCTCAGGGCCAGCGCCAGTGTCAGCGCCAGCGTCAGTGCCAGCGTCAGTGTCAGCGCCAGTGTCAGCGACCGAGCAGGCGACCGAGGGGGGCCGCGTTCTCTCCTCTCCGCTCGTTCGCCGTTTGGCTCGCGAGCGCAGCATCGATCTCCGGGCCGTGCAGGGGAGCGGGCCTCGCGGACGGATCGTCAAGCGGGATATCGATTCATACGAAGGGGCAACATCGGTTTCATTTTCCACTTCGGCTGAGCGCCTGCCCCCTCGGGTGGTGAAGGCCAGCAGCATGCGGCGGACGATTGCGCGACGACTCACCGAATCCACGCAGACGATCCCGCACTACTACCTCACCATCGACGTCGACATCGCAACGCTCGCGGACGCCCGGAAAGCCATGAACGCCGAGCTCGAAGCAGTAGGCAAGAAGGTTTCGCTCAACGACCTGATCATCAAAGCCGCCGCCGTGGCCCTTCGCCGGGTTCCCGAAGTCAATGCTTCCTGGTTGGGCAAAGAGATTCACTACCATCAGGTCGTCGACATTTCGATCGCCGTGGCCATCGATGACGGCCTGGTGACGCCGGTCTTGCGGGATGCGGACCGAAAGGGCGTCGCGCAGATCGCCGAGGAAGTTCGCGACCTGGCCGAGCGCGCCAGAAACAAGACGCTTCAGCCTGAAGATATGAGCAACGGAACCTTTTCGATTTCAAATCTCGGCATGTTCGGCATCGAGGAGTTCACAGCGGTCATCAATCCGCCCGAAGGCGCGATTCTCGCGGTTGGCACGATCCGCCACGAGCCCGTTGTGAAGGACGGGGCCATCGTACCCGGCCGCCGCATGCGCTTCACGATGAGCTGCGATCACCGAATCATCGACGGAGCCACCGGCGCGAAGTTCATGGCGGCGTTGAAGCGAATCGTGGAATCCCCGCTCAACATGCTTCTTTGAGCGGCGACAGTGTCAGCGCCAGCGCCGGTGTCCCGTCTTCAGCACGACCCGTGGAAGCGCTTTGCGTCTGCGGGGAAAATCTTGCCGGGGTTTAGGATGTGTTTCGGGTCGAACACGTCTTTGATCTTTTCCTGTAGCGCGATCAGCGCCGGAGATTGCTCCATGGACAGGTACGGAGCCTTCAACACGCCGATTCCGTGCTCCCCGCTAAGGGTGCCGCGCAGCTCGATGACCCGCTGAAAAAGCGCCTTGATGGCGGCATCCACGTGGAGCTTCTCGTCGGGCTCGTTCCACAAGAAGTTCACGTGAAGGTTGCCGTCACCGGCATGGCCGTAGGTCGGGACCACGAGCCCGTGCTGCTCGGCGAGCTGCGCGCAGTAGCCGAGGAGCTCGGCCATCTTGGTGCGTGGCACCACGACGTCCTCGGAGAGCTTGTTCTTCGCGTGGCGCTTCAAGCTGTGGCTGAGCTCGCGACGCGACGCCCAAAGGCGCTCCCGTTCGCTGCTGTTTTGCGCCACCAACACCTCCAGCGCATCGAGGTCGAAGAGGATGTTGCCCGTTCTTTCGAGCTCTGTCTCGAGACTCGCCTGTTCGCCATCGAGCTCGATCAAGAGCATGGCCTTCGTCTCGTTTGGAATCGTCAGACCGGCTTCCGGTCGGACGATGCGGATGGCTTCTTGGTCGAGGAGCTCGATGCACGACGGGAGCTGCCCCTGTGCAACCAGCGCCGATACGACGGGTGCCACCTCGTCCAAGCTCGAGAAACAGGCCAGCGCGGTCACGGTCGCTTCGGGCTTCGGGATCAATCGCAGGGTCGCCTCGGTGATGATCCCGAGGGTGCCCTCGCTACCGACCATCAGCGACGTCAGGTCATAGCCAGTCACGCCCTTTTTGGTCTCGCGCCCGAGCTTGAGAATCGTCCCGTCCGCCAAGACCACGTCCATCCCCATGACGTACTCCCCAGTCACGCCGTACTTGAACGCGCGCGGGCCCCCGGCGTTGGCGGCGAGGTTGCCACCGATGGCGCAGGAGTCCCGCGAATTCGGGTCCGGAGGATAGAGCAGCAGCTCCTCCTCAGTGGCCCGCTTTAGCTCGCCGGTGATCAGGCCGGGCTGCACCGTGGTCGTCAGCTCTGCCTTATTGATGCCTTTGATCGAGTTCATCCTCTCGAACGCCAGCACAATTCCACCGGGCACTGGCACCGCGCCGCCGACGCGGCCCGTACCACCACCTCTCGGGGTGACCGGAATCTCGTGCTCGTATGCAGCCTTCATGACCGCCGAGACGTCCGCCGTGCTCGAAGCGCGGACGACGGCCTCCGGCATGCAAGGTTCGACCTCGCTTTCGTCCTGCGCGTAGCCTTCGAGCAAGCTCGGGTCGCGAATGACCGAGCCGCTCCCGCAAGCGCGCTCGATCGCAATCAAAGCGCTATCCAGTGACGCCATATCCTGAGCCTTGGGGCGGTAGTCGCGGACGGTCAAGGTGCTCTCGGCAATGGGGATGCGACGCCGAGTCGAACGCGCTACGCTCCGCACTACCACGGGCGCCGATTGCTGCGTCCCCCAGACAATGCGATTCTTTGCTTACTTCCTGCTGACCGCTGCGGTCGCGGCCGGCTGTGGCGAGACGGCCGCCTCTACGTCGCCCGACGATGCGGGGAACGATGGCTCCATCGATCCGGATGGGGGCGTCGTGTTTCCAGAGGGTGGCGTCGATGGTGGCGACCCCGATGGAGGGATCGATGGCGGTGACCCCGATGGCGGCGTCGATGGCGGCGAGCCCGATGGTGGTGGCTCCTGTGCTGGTGGCTCCTGGTGTACCACCAGCTGTGGGTGTCCGTCCTGCCCCGACCCAGACGCCCTGTGCGATTCCGAAAACCCGTGTCCCACCGGCGAGGTATGCCTTCTCACCGGCTGCGATGACCTCTCACGTTGCTTCGTCACCGGTGGCGGCGCCTGCCAAGACGACGAGGACTGCGCTAATCCCGCCTACACTTGTGACCAGACCATCCATCGCTGCCTCCGTGTCGTTTCCGGTTGCGATGATTCCAACGATTGCGTAGCCGGATTCGCTTGCGAAGACGGTGCATGTGCCGACCGCCGCGTTCCCTGCGTGTCAGGCGCGGACTGTCCGCACGGCTTCACCTGTTTCTTCGCCGCCGCCGACCAACGCTTCTGCCGTCGCATCACACGCCCTTGTGACGACCGCATCGACTGCCTCACCCTCGGCGTTCCCTGCGGTGACCCGGATGGCGACGGCGCTCAGGAATGCATGCCCTCGCTCATGCCCAACGCGCCGGATCCCGTTTCCTGCGACACGCTCCAATGCACCGCAAGCGATGCCCCGGTTTGCGAATCGGGCGCCGAAGGGACGGTTGCAGTCTGCGGCCAGTTTGGCCCCTGTGCGCTGCCTAACGATTGTGCGCTCGGTTTCGACTGCCTGGACCTTTGGGGTGACGGTCGCAAGGAGTGCGTTCTACCCGGCGGTTCCTGTGTAGATTCGCGCGACTGCGCATCCCAGCAGGTGTGCGGATCTCCCCGTACGGAAGCGCCACCGATGTGCATCAGGGGCGCCGCGCTGTAGCCCTTACACAAGACCTCGATATGCGGTAATGTGGTTTCCCCCGATTGTAAGCCATTTCACAATGATATCTTTCCGACAGACCGCCTGGAATTGGACATGTTGCGCGACGCTGATCGCGGTCACGGCCTGCGGCGAAAGCCAAGGCGCTGTCGACAGCGAGAACGCCGTCATCGATCCGCCGGCACAGTGTTCCGCGGGCCGTCCCGACTGCTGGATCAGCCAGGACTTCCCCGTGGCAGGCGATTTGAACGAAGACAACTCCGCCGGAGTTCGTTACTCGGTCGGGACGCGCTCCTTGGTCATCGATCGCGTGACCGCGCTGCCCGACGACGATGGCGATGGGGTTCCGAACGACGCGGACGATTGCCCCGGCACTCCGGATTGGATCAGCTGCGACGACGATCCCAGCAACGACGGGCTTTACCAGACGGTGTTCTTCGACTCCACGGGGGCCGACGAGGTGGTTCGGAGCTCGACGGTCGACGTCGTCGCCGACATCCCCGAAGTCGACATCTACTTCTTGATCGACGCGACGCCCATGCTTGTCGAGGAGATCACCGTTCTGCAGGCCGAGATTCTCAACATCATCAGCGACGTCCGCCTGAGCTTCCCCAATGCGCAGTTCGGTCTTGGTTTGTATCGGGAGTACCCACTGGCTCCGCTTGCAGCGGCGCACAGCCAAGCGCCCTACCACCACATTCTCGACTTCACCGATGACGACGTGCTCGTACAGACCGCGGTCAGCACGCTCAACACCGTGCAAAACGCGACGAGCGCATCGGCTGCCACGCAGGCGCTCTATTCGGTCGCTTCGGGGCTCGGTCTCGGTGACATGGTGCCCAATCGCGGCGCCTGTCCGAACGCGCCGGACGCTGACATCGGTTATCCCTGCTTTCGCGATGGCGCCTTGCACGTGGTCATGAACATCACGGATGCCGAGGTCCACAATGGGCCGAACCCCACTGGCGTCGAGTACGGCGACCCGCCGTTTGCGCCGGGCGTCGGCCTCGGCGGCACGACCCTGCCTCCGGTCGAGATGTTTCCCGAGCTGTTTGCCGCCGATACAGCCGCCCTGGCCTTGGATCTCGGCGATCTTTCCGGCCGATCGCTGACCTTGATGGGCATGAGCACCCTGTTGACCAACCAGGTCAACACGGCGGTTTCTCTCGGATGCGACACGATGTCCGGGATGCCGCCCGGCGCCGACATGGATGGCAAAGACGTCGTCCTCGCGCTGCGATTCGACTCCCTGGTGCTCGACGCAGACGTGTTTGCCAACAATACCCACTGGCCCGGCGCCAACGTCGCGCTGTTTGAAGATGCGCTACTCGACCCGGCCACGGCAGTCACATGCGATGGCGGCACGGTCGGTGTCGGGAACTGGGGGGCGATCAACTGGGCCCCAGCGACTTCGCAGCAGTACTACCTCGTCGCCGATGGCATCATTCCGGCTGCCGACCCGGGTCTCATGCCCGAAGGGGCCTTCAGCATTTCCATCGTCCACTCCGGCGATCCAGCCAACAACCCCGCCTGGCTCACCTCGGACGCGCCAGTCGCCTGGACCGACGTCGTGGCTGCGCTCCTCTTGAGCAAGATCCGAGTGGCAAGCGTCGTGACCCTGAGAGACGCGATGAGCATGACCAGCGATGGCGCCGCCGACGCGCGGGAGATCGCGCTCGCAACGGACGCGCGAACCAGATTCGGCAGTCCCTGGCTCACCGAGCTCTCGTCGTCCACAGGCGAAGGCCTCGACGCCGCGATCAGCAACACGATCACCCTCGCAAGGAGTCTCTCGGTCTACGACATCTCGATGGTCGAGCTGGACAATGCCGCGACCGGCGTCGACGAGAGAGACTTCATCGCGCAGATCCGTCACGACAATTGCGCCGAAGGACAAGCCGTGAACTGCTCGTTCGGGACGCTAAACGAGTGCCGGAGTTGCGAGCTTGGCGCCGCCTTGAAGTACGAGGTCATCTTCGCGAACAGAACGGTTTCGCCGACCGGCGCCTCTCAGGTGTTCGATTTCGAGCTCGTCGTCTGGGCCGACGATTCCGTGGAAGTGGAGCGGATTCCGGTTCGCGTCATGGTGCCCGACTCGGCCTCTCATGTGTTCGACGATACCCCTGCCTCGGCCTTCTATCGCAACGTGTACGACAGTACCACGCGTTGCATCACGCCGCCGGAACATCCCAAGTGGGGCCTCCTGACCTGGGAAGGCACCACGCCGTTTGACTCCAGCATCGAGTTCCAGATCCGGACTGCGCCCGCCATCGAAGACTTGCCGACCGCGATTCCCGTCATCATCTCGATCACTGGCGATGACGAGAGCGGCACGTTCGACATCCGAGAAGAGCTCATCGCAGCCGGTCAGACCTTCGGATTGCCCTACATCCAGATCACGGCGGTTCTCAATTCGTCGAACAGCCCGCAGGCGACACCAACATTGGAGGGTTGGACCTTCGAGTTCGTCTGCGAAGCTGCGCAATGATCTGACCCCTGCTAGCATCGGACCGGCGTGGCTGAAGCAGGGCGAAACCTGGGCCTTGCTGCCTGGGTCTGGGTGCTGATCGTCGCTCTCGCGGTGTTCGAGCTCGTGGCGCATCCGATGATCCGCGCGGCGACTCCGAGCGACGAGTCCTGGGAGGCGGCCGCTGCCTTCGTTCGCGCGCGGTACCGGTCCTCAGACCGTATCGTCGGGGCGCCAGCCTGGGTAGATCCCATCGTTCGCAACCAGCTCGGAGATCTTCTTTCATTGCGCATGGCGGCTCCCCCGGACCCGGCCGGCATCGACCGCCTCTGGGAGCTGAGCATTCGTGGCGCGCGCAGCCGAAATGAGCCCCCCGCGCTCGAGAAGGATTTTGAAGGCGTGCGCGTAAGAATGTGGTCGTTGCCAAGCGACCCATTGATTTACGACTTCGTCGAAGAGATTTCGGGTGCGCAGGTGGAGCTCGTCGCCGCGGATCGCTCCAAGGCCTGCCCTTGGGTGGCCGCACGCCAGGCACCTGGAGGCCTCGAGCGAGGGCCGATGACGCCGCGCGAGCGCTTCGTCTGCGATCCGCGCCGTCCTTGGCTCTGGGTTGGCGCCACCGTTCTCGCGGACCTCGAGCTCCAACCGAGGCGTTGCATCTGGCAGCACCCCGCCGGCCCCGATCCCGTCCGCGTCACCTTCACCGAGGTGCCTTTGGGCGACCGTCTTCTGATCCGTGGAGGCATCGATTACCAGGCGGAACGCCGACTCGTACACGCTCCAGTCACGCTGCGCGTCTGGATCAACGATCACATGGCGGCTGAGCTCGTCCATGAGGACGGCGACGGCTGGTCGGGCCTAGAGATCGACACCTCCGGGCTCTCCCGCGAGCCCGCCATCGTTCGCTTCGAAACCACGGCCGGCAATCCCGACTCCCGCCTCTTCTGCTGGTCCGCATCCAGCGTGAGAGGACGACGCGCCGTGGACGACACGAAGCGACGACGTTCCGGGGGAGGCAACAATGAATGACGCCAGGGCTTTGAACGGTCGCGATCATCTCATCGGGGCGGCCTTGTGCATGGGCTACCTGCTGCTCCTGATCGGTACGGCATCGGACTTGGCGATGTCCCGCGACGAGAGCTTTTACGTTCACGCCGCGAAAAACTCTGCCAACTGGATCAGCCAGATCTCCGGTGATCCTTCATCGGCGTTCGAACGGGACAGCATCGACAGGGCCTGGCGGTACAACTGGGAGCACCCGGCCTGGATGAAGCTGAGCTTTGCCTGGAGTTGGTTGGCACAGAAGCACCTGGGCCTGTTTCCGAACGAGTCGCTCTCGTTCCGTTTTCCGGGCATGCTCACGGCAGCGCTCCTCCTTTGGCTCATCTATGCCTGGGGCGCTTCGGTCATGCGCCGGGAGGGCGCGCTCGTCGCGGCCCTGGCGTTCGCCTTGATGCCGAGGGTTTTCTATCACAGCCACCTCGCCTGCTTCGACATTCCCATCGCGTTCTTCATCACGCTCACCGCCTACGCGTATTGGCGGTCCCTGGACGACCGTCGTTGGGTTCCCTGGCTGGGTCTGTCCTTCGGCCTGGCGCTCGCCACCAAGCACAACAGTTGGATCCTGCCCGGGATCTTCCTCATTCATTTTCTCTGGATTCGTCGCCGCCAAGCGCGTTCCGGGCGAAGCGAGCGTGCGTCGATCGCTTGGCTCCCCTCGATGTTGCTCCTCGGCCCGCTGGTGCTGATCGGAACCTGGCCGTGGCTTTGGCACGACACCGGCCGCCGCTTGCTCGCCTATGCGAGCTTCCACCTGCGACACGTTCATTACACCTACGAATATTTCGGCATCAACTACTTCGAGCCCCCGCTGCCCATCTCGGTGCCGTTCGTCATGACACTCTTCACCGTGTCGCTCACGGTGCTCGCCCTTTCCCTGCTCGGCCTCTATGACCTGCGGTCCGCGCTCCGTCCCCCATGGCTGACGGAGCCACGCGCTGGGAACGATCGCGGTACGGAGGTGCTTTGGTTCGGCTGCTTGCTCGCGCCTCTTCTCGTGATCGCGTTTCCGAGCTCACCGATCTTCGGGGGCACCAAGCACTGGATGACGGCGTATCCGTTCTTGGCGCTCTTCGCAGGCTTGGGCTTCGTTGCCCTGGTCGAGAGAGCCGAGATTTCATCTTGGCTGGGCCGGCGCTGGCCGACCTGGGCTTTCGCAACTCTTTGCCTTCTGCCCGCTGCCGTCGAAACCGCGCACAGCCATCCGTTTGGCCTGTCGCACTACACGCCGCTTGCGGGTGGCGTGCCTGGCGCAGCGGACCTGGGCATGAATCGCCAGTTCTGGGGCTTCACCACGGGCAGCCTTGCGGATTGGATCGCCGAGAAGCTTCCCAACGGCGGCTCGGTCTGGACTTGCGACACGACCCACGGGTCCTGGGCGATGATGCAGCGCGACGGTCTCATCCCGTCGAACATCCGTGCGGAGGCGTCGATGAGCGCAGCCGATTTGGTCCTGGTGCACCACGAAGCCCATTTTGCCGAGGTCGACTATCAGGCCTGGGTGGCCTTTGGGAGCGCGCAACCGGTCTATGTTCTGCGTTACGACGGTGTTCCCATCATCTCGGTGTACGAGAATCCGGTGAAAACCGAGCGCTAGGCCGAGCGCTGGTTGGCCTTGTCGATGCCGGCGCGTGCCTTGTTCATCAAAACGATGAGGCTCTCCACGATTCCGATGATGACGTAGGCGGCAAGCAGCCAAACCAGTGCCATGGACGGGTGTACCTTCAAGGCAATCCACACCGTCACACCGAGTGCGACCGAGATGAACAGCACCGTGCGCAGGTTGAGATGCAAGTCCTTGAAAGAGCGGAACGGCATCGCGCTCACCATGAAAACCGAGAGCATCAGCACGAGAGAAGAAATCAGAATCGGCGAAAACGGCAGCTTCCCGGTGAGCGTGTTGGCGACTACGATCGAGATCAGGATTCCGGCGGCCGCTGGAATTGGCAGGCCCTGGGTGTACTTGCCAGGCCGCTGCGGCTGCCCGTCATCGCTGGTCGAGGTGACATTGAAGCGCGCGAGCCGGACTGTGCCGGCCGCGACGTACAGGAAACCGACGAACATGCCGCCCGTGCCGAGCTCGGCGAGCGACCAGTGATAGACGAGGATTGCGGGCGCGACGCCAAACGAGATCACGTCTGCAAGGGAGTCGAGCTGAACTCCGATCGCCGTCTGCGTTTTGGTCAAGCGCGCGACCCGGCCGTCGATCCCGTCGAAAACGAGCGCGAAGACGATTAGGAGCGCTGCGCGATAGAAATCATCGGAAGTAGGCTGGTCCGAGAGGATCAAGATGGCGTTGTAACCGCAAAGCACACTGGACAGTGTGAAGAGGTTCGGGAGGATGAAGAGGCTCTTCTTGAGGTCGACTTTCACGCCAGGCTCGACTCGATCCGCGTAAGCGGGTTCCCCAGGTTACGAGAACAGGAATTTCGTGTCCACTCCGAGGGACGTATCACGGCGAACCCGGGGGTGAAAGGCCGGCCTGAAGCACTCCAAGCGAGAAATTTCGTAAGCGTAGCTGTCCGCTCGCTTCGTAGAGCTGATTCAAGGAATTCGACGCTCGAGCGGGATTCCCCTCGAGTAGATCGAAGAGGGCGGCCGCCTCGAGGGTACCGAAGCCACCGGCGTCACGAAACGCGAGCAAGGCGTCCTCCCGTCTCTGCAGTGGCTTGCCCCAGGCATGCAGCGCAAGCCAGCCCCAATACGCCTGCTTTTCGATCTGAGAAAAGCCTTCCACGAACGGTCGTCGGTGGATGGAGTTCCAGCGTGCCTTGTACAAGACGCGCAGCGTGAGTGGCGGGGCGACCATCACGTTCCCGCGCAGCGCCCCATACTGCTTCAAAACCTCTGGGAAGCCCCCGAGGACACCCTGCTGGTTTTCGTCCTGCGCCTCGCGACTGGCATCGCCAAGCACGCGCATGAACTCCTCGACAGCGCCGGCCCTCATCGCCTCGAACGCCGGCTCTCCATGCTCCTCGATCACCGCTTTCGTTGCACGGTGAATCGCAGCTTGTCGCCGATCGTATTCGCGACGCTCATAGGGAGGGTTGGCTTCCGATCGACCATGGTCGAGAAAAAGCGACCGCAACGCCCGGGCCTCCTCGCTGTCCGGAGCTTCCTTGGAAAGCGTTTCGTCGAGCGCGATGGCGTCCGACACCGCGGCTCGGTCGAGCACCAGGCTCGGCATCTCCCAGGGATCGACGGGCTGCGGGATGGCGAGCATTGCGCCGGCCAAACTTGCGGCGACGATCCACGCGATCAGCTTGAACAAAGACTCGCTCACCTGCCCCGAACCCTAGCATGCTGGTCGGAGCTGCCCTCATTTCGGGGCCTGCTATGCTTCCCCAGTCTGATGAAGATCGACGTTTACTTCTACGCTGCCGCCCGGGAGCTTGCCGGATGCTCGAGCTCGACCTTCGAGCTCGGGTCGCAAAGCCTGCCGCAGGAGGAATTGCGGCGCCTGGTCAGCGACCGCTATCCGTCCCTGGCGGCCTTCCTCGAGCGGATGCGGCTGGCGGTGAACGGTGATTTCGTCGACGCCTCGCACACCTTATCCGACGGGGATCGGGTCGACGTTCTTCCGCCGGTCGCGGGCGGCTCTCCCATCGTTCTTTGCAAGGTCAGCCGCGAAGAGATTTCACTCGACGAGGTTCGTAAGGCGGTCGAGCACCCCGGGGCTGGAGGCGTCTGTATCTTCCACGGCATCGTCCGCGATCACGCCGACGGCAAGCGAGTCTCCCGGCTCGACTACGAAGCGCACGAGAGCTTGGCGCACAAAGAAATGGCGCGTGTGCTCGAAGCCGTCATCGCCGAGCACCCGGGCGTCCGAATTACCGCCGTCCATCGGGTTGGCGAGCTGGGCATCGGGGATGTCGCGGTCTGTGTCGCGGCGAGCGCAGCGCACCGAGACGACGCGTTCACCGCCTGCCGCAAAGCGATCGATCGAATCAAAGAGACCGTCCCACTCTGGAAAAAAGAGTGGGGGCCCGATGGGCACGCTCACTGGGTGAACCTCGACGCCTAGGTTCCAGCCAGGCCGCGAAGGTCCGAAAGAAGCGCTTGGTCCAAGACCCCCACGCAAGTCAGATATGCGTCTTTCGGATCGAGATAGCGCTGTGCGGCGTTCTGGATGTCCTCTGGCGTAACCCGCGCGACTCGATCGGCCACCGTCCCAACGCGTTCGGGAAGACCTAAGAGGGCACTGCCTCCGACGAAGTGTGCCGCATCCTCGGGGTCATCACGCACCGTCCGCAGGTCCCAGAGGTAGCGACGTTTCGCCTTGTCGACCTCTTCGTCCGTCGGCGGATTCCGTCGAAGCTCGGCGATGAGCTCGAGCATGGTTTCTACCAGATAAGGGGCTTTGCTGTGCTCGACCGACGCCCCAAAGTCGAACACGCCGCAATCCTCGAGCGAATCGCTTCCCGAGAAAGCGTCATAAGCCAGCCCTCGTTCTTCGCAGATCGTTTGGTGGACGCGCGTGCTCAGCCCGTCGTCCAGCACCCGGTCCAGCAAGAGCAAGGCGGGCGCTTCGGAGCTCGCGACGCCGGGCGTGTGGAACGAGAGCCTCACATCGGTCTGACTGCCGTGCTCCTGGACGTACGAAAAGCGATGCGACGCGGAGTTACTGGGCGCCCGGCAGGGCTCGATCGTTTTGCCATTCGGCATTCCGTCGAAGCTCGAGCGAATCGTCTGCTCGACTTCCAGAGCGTCGAACGCGCCCGTGACACAGAGCACGGAGTTGCGCGCGTTGTAGTGACTTCTGTGATGCCGCCGTAGGTCTTCGGTTTCAAATCGGTCCAGGTTATCCGGAGGACCCAGGATCGAGAAGCCGAGCGGGTGATCTGGGTAGAGCAGTCGCCGCGAAAGGTTGTCGACATTGATCTGCTCGCCTTCCTCGTTGAGGTCTTCGAGGATCTCCTCACGAATGATCTGCTTCTCGGTGCGGAGCTCGGTCAGGAGAGGTTCTTGCAACACTTCGGCGAGGAGCTCCACGCCTTTGGCGATGGTCTCGGGTGGCAACGAGAGGTCGTAGCTCGTGAAGTCGACGTGTGTGACCGCGTCGAGGGTCCCACCGAGTCGCTCGATTGCGAGGTTGAGCTCGTTCGCCGCGGGGTGCACGGCAGTGCCGCGATACAACATGTGCTCGAGAAAGTGGCTCAAGCCATTGGTCTGAGCGGATTCGTAGCGGGAGCCCACACGTACGAAGAACGACACCGTCGCCGACTGCAGGTGGGATAGGGGAACGAGTCGCACCCGAAGGCTGTTCCCGAGCGTGAGCGACTCGGTGGGCAGCTCGGGAAGACGGGAGCTCTTAGCTGCGGCCATCCTGGGCTTGAAGTTGGTTGACGCGTAGGGCCTTGTCTGCGGTCGCCTTGGCGCGGAGTTGCTGGATGTAGAGGTCGACGACTTCTCTCTTCTTGAGAGTCTGAAGAATCTCGCGCGTGGACGCCCGAACCGAGTCGTTGAACGCCTCTTGGTCTGGGCGCTGCCGATCGACGAGACGAAAGACCAGCCACTCGCGGCCAAGCTTCACGGGCGCCGTCGGGAACGCCTCACCCTCGGGCAAGGAGAACACCGCATCGAGGAGCGCAGAAGTCGAAACTCCCGGCAGCGGAGTATCGGAGCGACCAAAGTCGACCGTTTCTTCGAGCGTGGGTGTGAGGGCCGATTCGCCGCTCTTCTCGGCCGCGGCCTCGAGCTTTCGCCCGATCGCGTCGTCGTCCTGGTTTGCGCGCCAAGCAGTCAGAGTGCTGGTCGCAGCGTCGCGCGCTCGGGCTTCTAGCCAGTCCGCTTGGTAGAGGCCTTCGGCCAGCTCCTGTTTGGCCTCGTCGATCGGAACGTCGCCTTCACGGTTCGCGATCGCTTTGATGATGTGGAAGCCGTACGGGGTTTCGACGACGTCGGAGGTCTGGTCTACCTCCATCGAGAAGAGAGTCGCGTCGAACGAATCAGGCATCGCGCCCTTGCGGAGAAAACCGATGTCGCCGCCCTTCTTGGCGGTGACTTGGTCGTCGCTGTTCTCGCTGGCGAGCTTTGCGAAATCCTCGCCATTCGCGGCGCGCTTCTGCAGCGCGTCGGCGCGTTTCTTGGCCTCGGCTCGTTGCTCTTCGCTTGCGTACGACCCTGCCTTGACCAGAATGTGGCGAGCGCGAACCTGCTTCTCGAGGTTGGTGTACCGGTGCTTGTTGACCTCGTACTCGGCGCTCAGGCGGCCTTCGTTGTTGGCGATCCAGGCGTCGAGGGCCGCCTCGGAAGTCGGCGGCTTTTGCTTGAGGTAGTACGCGGGGGAGAAGCGGACGTACTTGATCTTCGCGCTGTCATTCTCGCGGACGTAGTCGTCCCAGACCTCCGCATCACTGACGTTGACTGTCGAGGCGATGAGCTCGCGCATCCGCGCCGCCAGGTACTCATCCACCTGCGCATCGGCGAACTCGCCCACACTTCTGCGAAGACCGTTCTGGATGTAGCGTTCGGCAAGGTCCCTGTTGAAGGCGCCTTCCTTGTCTGTGAAGGAAACCGGAATCTCGCCCTGCGGAAGCATCGGCGGCGCGCCGACTCCGAGTGAAAGCAAGATGATTCCGTCGTTCACGAAGCGTGCCATCACCTCGTCCTGGCTGACGTCGAAACCCACCTTGCGCGCCTCGCGCGCGAGAAGTGTGCGGTCGATCAGGCCATCGAGGACCAGCTGGGGCAGGCGCATCGAGCGTTGCGTCTCCTCGGGGAGCCTCCCGAAGTTCGCGACCGAGTACGCAGCCTCGAAGTCGCCTCTGCTCAGTGTCTGGTCATAGACCCGCGCCAGATAAGTGCCGCCGCCCGCCGCGCAGCCCTCGGCTTGGCCACCCCCGAATTGCAGGGCAAACACCGCTGAAAGCAGCACTACGAGAAGAACTAGAAAGAAGCCTTTGAACTTATCAATCATCGCCAATTGCCATTAAAGAGGCCGAACCATAGAGGAGAGGTCGCCTCGCGGCAAACAGTGGTTTTTCGCGCCCAGCTTGCGTTGAGAGTTGGCGTGATCGGTCAGGGATTCTACACTCCGCTCTCGGGTGCGCGGAGCGCCTTGGACTGGGGAAAGTGAGGGGGATGTGACCCAGGGCTCGAGCCTACCGCCACTGAAGAACAACGAGGGCAAGTACGGCATCATGGCCTTACTCGTCCTCTTGGTCGCCGGCGCCCTTTGGTTCTTCGTGAGGGACTGCAGATCGGGCCCCGAAGCCAAGCCGGTTCAAGTGGAGCCCGAGGTCGAGACCAGGGCCCAGTTTGCCCCTGAAATCGAGATCCCAGAGCAGGATGCCGGCTTCGACGCGGGCGAAGAAGAGAAGCCGAGCCCAAAGCCCATGGACGCCACGCCGACGCGACCGGCGGACTGGATTTGTAACGGCACGATTCCAGCCGCGCAGCTCAATCAGGTCGTTCGGGGACAGCCGAGCAAGCAGGTGCAGACCTGTTACGAGCGAGGTCTGAAAGACGACAACTTGCTTCAAGGCTCGATGAAGGTCCTGCTCACGATTGGCGCAAGCGGCGGCGTGAGAGCGGTCTCGGTGAGCGGTTCTCTCGATGATCAGCAGGTCTACGACTGCGTCAAGCGCGTTGCCAAGACTTGGAAGTTCCCGAAGCCGGAAAACGGCTGCGTGCGCACCGAGGTGCCTTTCCAAATGATGCCGAAGCTCTGAGCGGCTCAGGCGTTCGCGAATCGCAGGACATCCGCGACGTCGTCCGGGCTGCCCATGAACACGGGCGTACGCTGGTGGAGCTCTTTGGGCTGGATCGTCAGGATTCGGTTTTTTCCGTCCGACGCCGCGCCGCCAGCGGCTTCGACGAGGAATGCCATCGGGGAGGCTTCGTAAAGAAGTCGGAGCTTGCCGTTCACATTCTTCGCATCGCGCGGATACACGAAGACACCGCCCCGAAGAAGAGTCCTGTGCAGGTCGGCAACCATTGCGCCGATGTACCGCAAGCGGTAGGCCTTCTTGTTCTCGGTTGGCGTCTTGATCCAGTCGACCCAGCTCTGAATGCCCTTGTCCCAGCCGTGGTAGTTACCCTCGTTGATCGAGTAGATACCGCCGCGTTGGGGGACCTTCATGTTCGGGTGCGACAAGAAGAACTCGCCTACGCCCGGGTCGTAGGTGAAGCCGTCCACTTGATCGCCCGTCGAGTAGACCAGCATGTTGGAGGAGCCGTAGATCACGTAGCCCGCAGCTACGATGTCGCTGCCCGGCTGCAAGAGGTCTTTCAAGGTTCCTGGCTCACCATCTGGAGTGAGGCGACGGTGAATCGAAAAGATGGTGCCGATCGACGCGTTGATGTCGATGTTGCCCGAGCCGTCGAGAGGATCGAACTGTAGGACGTACTTGCCCTGCGGGTACTGCGGCGGAATTTGAATCGGTTCCTCGACCTCTTCGCTTCCCATCACGCAGACATGACCGCCGGCCTCGACGGTGCTCACAATCGTGCGGTTGGCGAAGTCGTCGAGCTTTTGGACCTGCTCGCCCTGCACATTCGTCGTCCCCGTTCGCCCGAGGATGCCCGACAGCCCTGCCTTGCTGACGCGGCTGCCTATGATTTTGGCGGCCAGGCTAATCTGCTGGAAAAGCCCTGTGAAATCGCCGGTGGCTTCCGGCATCCGGCGCTGGCGATCGAGCAAGTGGCGCTCGAGGGTCGTGCCGATGGGGCTATCGTGCGCCGGGCCAATCGATGTGGGGCTTTTCATCGTTGCGGGGCATACCAGAGGCCTCCGAATGGCGCCAGGAGCGCCAAAACGAGGGTGGCGCCGCTCTGCCATGTTGGTGTAAACTTACCGTGGTGGGGCATTTGTGACGAACTTCCGCAATTGGTTGAAGAACACCCAGGAGCGCCGAGCAGGGATCCCTCGGCTCCGCACGACGCAGGGCCTCCCGGACGTCCTCACCCTCGGCGACCTGAGCGTGGTGTATCAGCCGATTGTCTCGCTCGCGACGATGGAGCCGTTCGCTCACGAGGCGCTCGTGCGAAGTAACTCACCGCACTGGATCAATCCGCCAAAGCTCTTCGACGAGGCGATCCAGTCACGGTGCGTCGGTGCGCTCGGCCGCGCCATTCGCGAGCTCTCCACGACGCATTGTCCCGGGATGCCGCTCTTTCTCAACGTGCATCCGAACGAATTCGACGAGTCTTGGCTCGTGCAGCCGGATGACCCGATCTTCACACACGACTCGCCGGTCTATCTCGAGGTGACCGAGTCGGTCCCGCTGACCCATTTCGCGTACTGCCACAGCGTCCTCCGCGAGATTCGCGGCAAGGGCATCGCGCTCGCGGTCGACGACCTCGGCGCTGGGTACTCGAACTTGAAATACATCGCCGACCTCAAGCCGGAGATCGTAAAGCTCGATCGGACTTTGATCGCAGACCTAGCGGACGATCGTCGCACGCAGGTCCTGGTTCGTCATATCGTGCGCCTTTGCCACGAGCTCGGTGCGCGCGTCGTCGCGGAAGGCATCGAGCAGGAGACCGAGATGAAGGCCGTGATCGATTGCGGCGCAGACTACGGGCAAGGTTACTACATTGCCTATCCAGCCTATCCGGCACCTGGCGTCAGCGAAGCGCCGATCGAAGTGATGCGCAAAGGAGTGAACGGAGCGCGCCTCAGAACGGGACCGACTGGTAGCTGACGTCCCCGCCTTCGTGGCCTTGAACTTCGAGGATCGCGCTCACGCGCGGCCCCTCTGTTCCGCGCTGCATCGAAACGACGAGGTCGACTGCACTGGCGAGCAGTTGCGCAAGGTACGTGCGGTCGGCTCCCGTAGCGCCAGCGGCGAGCATGAGGCCCTCGATCGCATCTTTGGTGCTCCAGCAATGGACGCCGAGGAGGTGACCCGGTTCCCGCCCGAGGATCGCGGTCAACGCCGCCATCGTGTCCGGTCCAGTGAGATCGTTGATCACCAGGTGCTCGGCGTGAAGGCGCGCGCCGTGAGCGATCGCTTCGCTCAGCGGGATCCCCGAGTCGGCGGCGGTCAGCGAGATCGCCCGGTCCCGATCGATGTCGAGCTCGGGGATCGTCTCGATGGTGACGGTATTCTCGGTTTTTGGCAGCTCGCGAACCAAGGCGGACATCAGCTCGGTCACGCCGGAGCCTCGAGGCCCGGCGACGACGATGTTCCGGCATTCCGCGACGGCCTTTGTCAGGTACGTCGCGGCGTCCGCGCTCAGCCAACCTTTCTTGGAGAGTGCCTCGAGTGAGCTCGAGTTGTGGATGCGGAGCTCGATCACCGACCCGCTCATCACCAGAGGCGGCTGCAGGATCGTCAGGCTCGGGCCAAAAGAGAGCCGCCCATTGAGCACGGATCGGCCTTCGAGTGTTTGATCGCATTCGGCGGCGAGGCGTCGCGCTACCCGGTGTACGGCGCGCGCCGAGGAAAACTGCAACTCTGTGGCCTCGAGACCATCGCCCTTGTCCACGAAAATCTTCTCGGGGCCGTTCACGACGATGGTGCGAACCGATTCGTCAGAAAGCAAATCATCGAGAGCGCCCAAGCCGACGGCTTCGTGCAGCGCGGCATGCGCCACTCCGCGCATGTCCAAGTCGGCATGAACCAAGCCGTCCGTTTGCATCGCGAGGAAGGTTTCGGCGATCGCGGCGCGCGCAGCCGACCAGCGCTCTTGATTTTTCATGGACGCTGGGCTGATGTCGTCGATGTCCATGCGCTCGGCAAGACGGCTGAGCAGGTTGTTCAACGGATCGCCGACCGAAATTTCGGTTTCCGTCTTCGCACGAGCGCGCGGCAGGCTCGTGTCCCGGCGTTGAATGCGAGGAGGGGAGACAGTGCCCCTCCCGTCGGGTGGCAGTCCCGTTAAGCTCGAGCCCCCCGGCGTCGCGCGCCGCGCCACGCTGGAGCGCCTGACCGGCACCGGGCTGGCAGCCGGCGGGGCCGGTTTGTTCGGTAGCGGAGGCGGCTCCGAGACCCGCGGCATCGAGCCTTCTGTCTGCGAGCGTTCATCCGCGACCTCGAGCGTAATGATGAAGTCCGCGATGTAGATCTTGTCGCCCTGCTTCAGCGGCTGAGCCGCAGTGATCTTACGGCCGTTGACCCATGTTCCGTTCGTGCTGTTTAGATCGACGACAACAGCGTGTTCGTCCTGGAGCGTCAGGCGCGCGTGCTGCTTGGATACGTTGCGCTTGGCCAAGACGATGTCGTTGCCCTGGACGCGGCCCAAGGTCAGCTCCGGCTTGTTAAAATCAAGCCTGCGCCGGACGCCCACCTCATCCGTGATCACAACCGCGTACATCCCGTCGGTCCATTCAAGAGGGGGCGGACGCTTGCGTCAAGTCATTGCCGTTTCTCGCCCCACCGGCTGAGGCGAGGCATACACCGCTCACCCCCAACGCTTTTTCGCACGAAAGTATCAAGATCATTGATTTTTTAGCGCTCCAGCGCCTCGACTGGGCAGGCTTAGGGTTAAAAAACCGATCCATTCGGAGTGAATCGGTACCACCGAAGGGGTCAACTGGGGTAGCTTACGCGGCATGCCGGGTGGGTTTTTGATTGTGGAGGACGAGCCGACGCTGGCTCGGACCCTCGCTCGTACATTTGGGCGTCACGGTCCCGTTGAGGTCGTTTACAGCATGGGCGCGGCCCGTGAACAGTTGCAGAGCCAGGAAGAATGGACGGGCGTCGTGCTCGACCTGATTTTGCCGGACGGATACGGCCTGGACCTGCTGGCCGAGATTCGACAGATGCACGGCGAGCTGCCGGTGCTTGTTCTCACCGGTGAGCTCAATCGCGATGTAGTCAACAAAGTTCAGACGATGCGTGGCGAGTACGTCTGTAAGCCAGCATCCGCGGACAACCTCAATCCATTCATCCAGAGGGCGCTTGCTCAGGCGCGCGTCGATGACGCAGCCATCGGGCAGCGTATCGAGCACCTGGCGCGACAGCTCAAGCTCACGCGACGGGAAACCGAGCTTCTCACGCTCTCGGTCGACGGTCTATCCCGCAAAGAGCTCGCCGAGTCGCTCGGGGTCGCGGAGAACACGGTCAAGGCCCAGATTCGCTCGCTGCTAAAGAAGAGCGGTGCGCGGAGTCTCGCGACCTTGGCGCAGAAGGTCATCAAAGGTGCGACGCGTGACAGTATGCCGCCCGACGCGCCCGCCGACGTTATCGACTGAGCTTGGCCTCGACCACGGCGAGGTCCTGCAGGATTTCCACGCGGCTTTCGGGGAGCGCGGTTGCCGCTTGGCCGCCGACTAGCATCTTGACGCGTTTCGGTATGGCAGCTTCGATCGCAGCGATTTCTCTTTGAGAATCCTTGGACTTCAGGTTGGTGATCGACAGCATGAGAAGATCGGCGTTCGTGTCGGCAACCGCGTACGCGATTTCTTCGGCCGGCAGATCGGGGCCGAGGTAGAGCACGCTCCATCCGTGCATCGCGGCCAACATCGCCACCATGAGCGCGCCGAGCTCGTGATCCTCTTTCGCCGGCGTCGCAACGACGGCTCGGCGTCTGGAATCGTTCGCCGGGTAGAGACGCATCAGTGAAAAGAGCAGACCACGCATGACCGTCGAGGTGGCGTGCTCGTGTGCAATACGGAGCTCACCACGCTGCCAACGCTCACCGATTTCGACGAGGATCGGGGCGACGACCATCTGCAAGAACTCGCTCGGTTCCGTACTCAACGCTGCACGCGAGAGCATCTGCTCGGCATCCTGGATGCGCAAATGCTCGATCGCCGTCATGACGCGGGTGCGAAGCTCTGGCAGGTGTTGCAGCGCAGGTTGGCTCGGAGGCGGGGGGAACGACGCCCCCATGTGTCGAAGATCGACGTCCGATAGCTTTGCGATCCCGCCGATCGAATGACCGCGTTCGACGAGGTCGTGCAGCAGCCGAAGCCGTTCGACGTCTGCGTCGGTGTAGAGGCGCCCTCCGGCCTCGGTGCGCTTCGGCAGAACCGCGACGTAGCGCTTTTCCCAAATACGGAGGGTGTGGGTGGAGAGCCCGGTCATCTTCGAAACCATGCCCACCCGATATTTCGCTTCGTCTGCCACTTGCGTCCTCGGGGTCCAGCCAAGCACCGATCCCGTTTAGGACCTGTCTAGGGCTTGTCTATACCACGTGATCCCCGGAATCAAGCCCCAGAGGCAGGAGCTCGGCCCTCTCCTCGCCCCAGTCCTGTTTGGCCGTCTGGTTGACCGTCCGTGTGCGCTGCGGGTACCAAGGCCGGCACGGTGATCGCATCGAGCAAACCCTGGGTCAGCGCCGGCGGCCTCGTCGCTTCATTGCTGGCGATCGCGGCCTGCACCGAAGCGCTTGGGAGCGGCGAGCCGGCCGAGGCCAGGCGTGCTCCGACCGAAGAGGAAACCCCCGACCCCTACGAAGGCACGCCCTCCCGATTGGGCTCGGTGCCCCTCCACGCGGGCTTCAGTCCCGATCCCCGCGTCGTTTCTGGTACCGCCATTGGCGAGGTTCGAGCAAGCTCGATTCACCGCAAGTGCAAGGGTTGGACCTCCGAGAGCCCGGACTACCTACTCGAAGCGGACACGGCGTTCTACAATCTCCACGTATTGGGTCGTTCACGCTCCGACATCCTGCTCGTCGTGCGCAAGCCTGACGGGTCCGTTCTTTGTAACGACAACCGCAAGGGCACCAACGACCCGATGCTCCGTTCCCACTTCCCGATCGGGACGACGCAAGTTTGGATCGGCGTGCAAGAGGAAGGCGAGACGGCCGACTACCGGCTCGGCTTTTCCGAGGTGAAGTGGCGATCGTCTTCGATTCCGCTTCCGGGAACGGACTAGGGCTCGCGTCGACGCCAAAGCGCCAGCCGCTCGCGGCCTTCGCGCCCCGGATGGGTCTGTTCCATCTCCGTGACTTCGAGCTCTTCGAATCCGTCTTCGAGGAGGCTTCGAACCAGGTCGGTATTGATCGGCCAAGGCGGGCCTTCGCGTCCTGAAATCGGGTCTTCGAAAGGAAAGAGCAGGGTAGCGAGCAGGCCGGCGGGCTTCACCAGGCGCTTCATTGCGTCGCTCCAGTCCCTGCGCTGCTCGGGGTCGAGTGCGCAAAAGAAGGTGTAGTCCCAAACGAAATCGAAGCCCTCGCCTGGTTCGTACGAAAAGAAGTCGCCGACTTCGCAGGAGACCGAGCCGGGAAGGTCGCCGTGTGCGGCGAGAAATGCAGCGCGTGCCTCGTCGGAAAGGTCGAGCCCAACGACCTCTCGATCCTCGCGCGCCAAGGTTGCAAGGTCGTAACCGGTACCGCAGCCGGGAACGAAGATCCGGCCTCCGGGAACCTGTCCGCGTGCGAGCAAGCCGTGAAGCGCAGGCGGTGAGGTGCCTGCGTCCCAGGGGGTGGTTCCCGTCCTCCATGCTTGTCGCCAATCAACCGGTGCCATCGTCGAACCCTATGGAATCAGACCTATGGAGCGCGCTGCCTCGCGCGCAACCGGGAGCACTGCGTCATACGCCGCGGCATTACAGGCGAGGATGCCCTTTTGATTGCGCATGTCCGTCCCGCCGTAGCGATACGGATTGCCTTCGAGGTCGGTGAAGCGCCCACCGGCCGCCTTCAGAATCGCTTCGGGGCCACAGGCGTCCCACATGCTCGAGCGGTCCGAGATGTGAACGTAGACGTCGGCTTCCTGTTCGGCGATGAGACCGGCCTTGAGCCCTACCGAGCCGCTCGCCGTCTCTTGGCGAATGCCGAGCCGGGCAACGACCTCCGCCACGGCATTGTTCCTGTGCGATCGCGACACCACTAACTTCAACTGGCTCGGCTCTGCGACCTCGCTGACCGCCAGCCGACGGCGCGCGCCGCGGTCTTCGAGCAAGGCGCCGTCACCCACGACGCCGTAGTAGAGCTTGTCGGTTCCTGGCTGGTACACGACGCCCGCCGTCGAAACCCCATCGATCGCCAGGCCGAGCATCACCGAGAACTCCCCGTTCCTCGCGACGAATTCTCTGGTGCCGTCGAGGGGGTCCACGTACCAGCAGCGCCCTAATTGGAGCGCATCGCTATTGTCTTCGTTTTCTTCCGCGACGATTCCGTCATCGGGAAAGGCCTTCCGGAGCTCTCCGACGATGTATGCATTGGCCCTCGTGTCGGCCTCGGTCACCGGATCTGCTTTCTCTTTGTAGGCGACACTGAAGTCCGTTGCGTAGACCTCCATCAAGATTGCGCCGGCCCGTCGCGCGATGCGCGTAGACTCGGCGATTTCTCGATTCAACATGCCGGGCCTCTACCACGAGACTGTACGGACGCCACCGCTCAACGGCAGGTGCGCTCTGCCAGTTCGCCGAGCAGCTGGGCCATCTCATCCACGCTTCGCAGCAGCGTGGCAGACGCCGGCAGCGCTCCCGGTTGTTCGTCCGAGTGGACGAATGCGCCCACGCCGTGCAGCGCTGCGAATTCGATCGCAGGTAAATCGGTGAGATCGTCTCCCGCAAAGAACACGGACCTCGCGCCGGAGCGCTCGAAAATCTCTCGGAGCGCGCTGGCCTTGTCGTGATGGGCGGCCTCGGCTTCCCGCAGGGCTTTGCCGCGGCGCACGTGCAGGCCGAGGTTTTGCGCGAGCTCGTCCGCTTCGCCTAGCAGTTTCGCGGCGCGAGCCGGATCTTCGGCGGCGATTGCACGGACGTGCACCGCGATCGACTGTGGCTTGTATTCGATGAACGCGTCTTGGGCGCGCGTCTCGACCCAATGTTGAAAGAGATCGAGGGCCTCCCGCCGTTCGGGCATCAGCTCGCGTGGCGCCGGAGCTTGCCCCGGTGCCAGGACCAGCCCGCCGTGCTCGACCGCGCGCCAGATCCCCTCGAGCCGTTCCATTCGCGCGAGGGAGCTCAGAGAGCGGCCCGTGATCAGCGCGAGCTCGACCCCAGGGGCCCGGGCAAGCGCCTCCAAGTTGGAGAGTGTCGCTACCGGAATTCGCGCCAAATCCGGGTCTCGAACGATCGGGGAGATCGTTCCGTCTACGTCGAGAGCCACGAGTAAGGGCCGTTCCAGCCCGAGAAGAGCTTCGACTAGGGCCCCGCCGCGACTCACTTTCCCTCCAACGCGTCGAGGTAGCGGTCGGCCCAGAGGTGAACGTCGAGCCTCATTACTTCGGCGCGCATGGAACGCATTCGCTCGCGCTTCTCGCTCGGCGTCATGGTGAGCGCGCGGTGAATCGCGGCGGCGGTCGAGTCCACGTCATAGGGGTTCACCAGGACCGCGCCCTCGAGATGCTTCGCCGCGCCGGCGAACTCGCTCAGGACCAACACGCCGTCCTCGTCGGTCCTTGCGGCCGCGTACTCGTGCGCCACGAGGTTCATCCCGTCGCGCAAAGGCGTGACGAGGGCGACGTCCGCGGCTCGGTAGTGCGCGAAGAGCTCCCGTTGGCTCAGGTTCCGATAGAGATAGTGAATCGGAACGCGACCGGTCTCCGCGTAGCGGCCGTTGATGTCGCCTACCATGCGATCGATCTCTTGTTTGAGATCGGCGTACGCTTTCACGTCCGTGCGGCTAGGCACCATCACTTGAATCAGCGCGTAGCGTTTGCGAGCGCCGCTGTCTCGCCGAAGCAAGCGCTCGAAGGCAGCCAGCCTCTCCGGAATGCCCTTGGTGTAATCGAGACGGTCGACGCCGAGCATCAACTGACGGTTCCCCATCGACTCGCGAATTCGATCGACCTCACCCCCAACGTCCGGGTCGATGGCGAGCGCTTGCAATTCGTCGACGGGGATTCCGATCGGCGCAGCGATCGTGCTCACCTTGCGGTCGCGATAGTCAATTGCCCCCCGCGAAACGCGATGCGCCGTGAAGCGCTCCACACACTGGCGAAAGTGCTCGGCGTACTCCGGAAGATGAAAGCCGAGGACATCGGCGCCGAGCAGCCCTTCGAGGATCTCCTCGCGCCAGGGCAGGATGCTGAAGGTCTCCGGGGGCGGCCAGGGGATGTGGCAGAACCAGCCGATTCGGGCCTTACTGCGTTTGGCGCGCAGCATCCCCGGCACCAACATGAGGTGATAGTCCTGGACCCAGATCAGGTCGCTTGGTCCGCTGGTCGAAATCGTGGTGTCGGTGAAGGCCTGGTTGGCGCCCACGTAGCTCGACCAGGGGGCCTCTCCGACTTGAATCGTCGGCTCGAAGCCATGGAGCAGCGGCCAGAGGACCGCGTTGGACACGCCTTCGTAGAATCCCCGTTGGTCGCCACGCTTGATCGGAACGTCGGCCAGGTCGTAGCTGAGATGGGGCGCCGGAACCGTGACCGAGTCGAAGTCCCTGGCGGGTTTCGCGCTTACCCAGACGCCGCCGCGCTTCTGCAAAACAGGGTCGAGCGCAGCCACCAAGCCCCCTGCGGCGCGAACCCAGCGTTCGCGGCCCCGGCTGGCTTCGTGCCGATAGGGGCCGCGGTTCGATACGACCACGAGCTTTCGGCTCTTTCTCACCATCGAGCGTCATTGTAGTCTGCACGAGGTCATGGACCCAGCGCAGTTTATTGAAGGACGCAGCCGAGAGACCGAAATCCGCCGCGACGCGCGTGGACGCTGGTTCAATGGAGAGGACGAGATCAGCCATCCGATTCTGGCCCGCTCCTTCGACGGCTGGGTCGACCGGGCCGAAGACGGGCGCTTCTGTCTCAGCAACGCGATCAACTGGGCATACGTCGAGATCGAAGGGCCCGCGTATTTCGTGAAAGACGTGGACTTGGGCGCCGAGAGCATCGGTCTGCTTCTCTCGGGCGACCTCCGCGAGCCGCTCGACCAGGCCTCGCTCTGCCAGGGGCCCGAGGGTGCGCTCTGGTGTGCCGTCCGAGAAGGCCGCTGCCCGGCCCGCTTCGACAATCACGCCGTGAGCAAGATGAGCGACAGGATCGGCGAGGACGAAGACGGCGTCTATGTTCGAATTGGCGACCAAAAGGTGCGCCCGCCAGAGGTCGACGATCCACTTTCGCTCGGTCTCGAAAAGCGCTAAGCCTCCGGCGTGTCTCGTCGTGAGGTCATCGCCACCATCATCGTAGCCGCGATTGCGTTTCCGCTGATCTTCATATTCACCGGGGCGGTCGTGGATGCGCAGGCGCGCGCGCGCGAGGCCCCGTTCAGGGCGCTCCTCGGGAACGCGCGCTTCGAGCAGCTGATGGATGGTCAGGGCGGCGTTCCTCACTACCTCGGCGCCTCTCTTCGCGCCCCGGACTTCAGCCTTCCGAAGCAGGGCGGCGGTGAGTGGAAGATGTCCGAACAGCGCGGGAAGGTCATCGTGATGAACTTCTGGACGGTCACTTGCCGGCCCTGCATCCAGGAGATGCCAACGATCGAGTTGCTCGCCGAGATGACCCAAGACTGGGGCGACGTGGAGGTCGTTGCGGTCTCGACCGACCGGAGCTGGCCAGAAGTCGAGACGATCATTCCTCGCACCTCGCGCATCACGAGCTTGCTCGATGCGGAGCGAACGGTCGTGACCGATCAGTTCGGCACCAAGCTCTTCCCCGAGACCTGGATCATCGACGCGGACGGTGTGGTGCGCTTTCGCTTCGACGGCGCGCTCGATTGGTCGAACCCGGTCGCGTTGGACCTGATTCGCGCGTACCGCTGAACGCTCAGGCCTCCGCAAGGAGGTGGCGCGAGACCCAGACGCCGAAGCCGACGAACAAGAGGTCGAAGGCCGTCAGGATGCGTATCCAACCGATGACCTCCGTCATGCTGGCCCCAGCAAAGAGCTCGCGCGTCGCGACGGCGGAGGCGAGCAGGGCCGGGGCCACCAAAGGGAAAACCAGGACACTCAGCATCAGGTCACGCGCCCGGGTGCGGATTCCGACCGCGGAAAACAAAGAGGCGGTCGAGACGAAGCCCAGCGAGCCGAGAAACACGAGCGCGAGGAGCGGCAACATGATTCCCGCCGGTTCGATCTGGAAGAACACCAGGCAAAGTGGGACCAGCAGAAGCTCGATCGCGAAGAGCAGGACCAGGGCGCTGATCGTCTTGCCGATGTAGATCGACGACCGGGGAATCGGCGCGAGCAGCAGGCCGAACACCGCGTCGTTCTCGCGCTCCAGCGCCCAGCTTCGACCGATCAGCAGAATCCCGCAAAAGAGGATCGAGATCCAAAGCACGCCCGGGGCCACGTTCGGGGAGCTGACCGGATCGGTGTAGAACGCGAGCGAGCCGAGCGTGACGACCAAAATGGCAAAGAGCCCCGTCGAGGTGAGGATCTCTTTGGTGCGCATCTCGAGCTGTAGGTCTTTGAGGGCGACCAGCCATGCGGCGCGGAGGGTGTTCATGCTTCCGGCTCCACGATTCGACCGCGATCCATATGGAGGACGCGGTCGGCCACCGCGGCTGCAAACTTCGCTTCGTGGGTCACGATGAGGACGATCGCGCCTTCACGCTTCTGCTGCTCGATCAAATCGATGAACGATGCGGTGGACTTGACGTCGAGGCCGGTGGCAGGCTCATCCAGCAATAAGAGGCGCGGCTGGTGAAGCAGAGCGCGAGCGATCGAGACGCGCTGCGCTTGGCCACGGGAATAGGTTCGGAGGGGCCGTTTCCAGTACTCGCCGAGGGAGAGCGCTTCGCAGAGATCGGTCGCGCGCTTCTCCGCGTAGGGGATCTCTTGCAGCTTGGCGGCGAGCACCAGGTTTTCATGACCGCTGAGCCCAGGGTAGAGTTGGAGTTGGTGCGCCACGAAGCCGATCCGACCTCGAAGCTCGTCCGCGCGCGAAACGCCGTATCGGCCGTAACGAATCTCCCCTCGCGTCGGGTATGCCAGCATCGCGAGCAGCCAGAGCAGGGTCGTCTTCCCAGAGCCGTTCGAGCCCTGGATCACCGTCGCGTTCCCGGCCTCGAAACGCAGGTCCACGCCGGCCAGCGCGAGCGTCGGTCCGTAGGACTTGGCCAGGCCAGCGACCGAGACTTCTTCGAAATCAAGCTTCACCGCTGAGCACTCTAGAACAAGTCTCGCACAATGCCGTCAAGTTTCAGCCAGCGATCGACGGGAACGCGCAGCCAGTCTCCGTCTTGCATCAGGTTGCCTCGTTCGATGGCGCGCTCGATCTCATGCTCCCTGCCTTCCCACGGGTTGCGACCCGCTCTTCGTTCGGTCGCGACCAAATCCATTCCGTCGACCGTGCGTAGCCCGAGCATCAGAGCCTCGCGAATGATCTCGTCAGGGCCCAACTCTTCAACCTCGGCTTCCAGGGTTTGCTGGCGCATGTATCGCTGGGGGTTGGGCTCGTTCCGCCAGCGTTCCGCGCGCCCCGGCCCCCGGTCGAGACAACCGACCGCTGCTGCGCCAAGCCCGAGGTAGGCGCCGCCGCGCCAGTAGTGCAGATTGTGCCGCGACACCTCTCCATCAGCCGCGTAGTTCGAGACCTCGTAGTGCGTCCAGCCGAGGTCTGTGAAGCAGCGCTCCGCATGTTCGAAGAGCTCGGCGTACTGTTCTTCGGGCGCGACTCGAAGCTTCCCCGCGCGGTGAAGCGAACCGAACATCGTCTTTTCTTCGATTGTCAGCGCGTAGGCCGACACGTGCCGGACGCCGATTGTAGCGATTCGCGCGATGTCCTCACCGAGCTCACCGAGCGTCTGGCCGGGCATCCCAAACATCAGGTCGGCGCTGACGCGCGGCATTTCCTTCCTCGCTCCGTCGAGCGCGGCGAGCGCCCTCTCTCGGTCGTGCAAGCGTCCGAGGAATCGCAAATGCGGGTCACGTAAGGACTGAACACCGATCGAAAGCCGGTTCACGCCCGCTTCACGAAGGAGAGAAGCGTGGTCGCGATCGAGCGAGCTCGGATTGCACTCGACGGTGACCTCGACCTCCCCGGCCGGCTCCTCGAACGCTTGGCGAATCCCTTCGAGGGTTCGCTTCAGCGCGTTCGGCGCCCAGAGTGATGGCGTTCCACCGCCGAAGAACACCGACTTCAGCGCGCGGCGCTGTAAATCTTCCGCGCGTGCATCGAGCTCGCGAAGCAGCGCGTCGGCGTACGCCTCGTGGGGCAGAGCGTCGCTGCGCATCGGCTCGGTGGCGAAGTCACAATAGGGGCACTTACGCGCGCACCAGGGGAAGTGGACGTAGACCGAGGTCTCTGTGGGTTCGCTTGACATCTGGGGCGCCGGGCAGGAGGTATACTCCGCTTTTCGGAGCTGGTCGCAAATGACACTCCCGGTATTTCCCTCTCTACGCATTACGGCCGACGCCCTGATTCCCCAGGGTGTGTTCGCCGAGGCCCAAGCGGCGTTTCTGAAGCCCGACCCGGAGCTGGTCGTGCAGCTCGGAAACTTGCTCCGCGAAAAAAACACCGGTGTCGTGGCTCACTTCTACATGGACCCGGAGCTTCAGGGTGTGCTCTCCGCTTGCGATTGGCCGCACATCCATGTCTCGGACTCACTCGCGATGGCGGACCGCGCGATCGCGATGGCCGAGCGGGGGGTGAGCACGATCGCGGTTCTCGGCGTCGACTTCATGAGCGAGAACGTACGTGCGATGCTCGATGCATCGGGGCATTCCAACATTCCCGTCTATCGAGTCTCGATGGATTCGATCGGTTGCTCGCTCGCCGAGTCTGCAGAGGCAGAGGCCTACGGTGCCTATCTCATGAACGCCTCGGAAACCCCACGCTCGCTCCACGTCGTCTACATCAACACCAGCCTCGTCACGAAAGCCAAGGCGCACGCGATCGTACCGACGATCACCTGTACGTCCTCGAACGTCGTGCGGACGGTCTTGCAGGCCGCCGCCCAGATTCCCGACGTGCAAATTTGGTTCGGTCCAGACACCTACATGGGCGACAACCTCGCGCACATGTTCCAAAGCCTCGCCGAGATGCCCGACGATCAGATTCGCCAGCTTCATCCGGAGCACAACCAGGCATCGATTCGCTCGCTGTTGCCTCGATTTCACTACTTCGAGCAGGGTACCTGCATCGTTCACCACATGTTCGGCCGCGAGGTCGTCGACCTGGTTCGCGCGCATTACGCCGATGTCTTCGTCACCGCGCACCTGGAGGTCCCCGGCGAGATGTTCGAGCTCGGCTTGCAGGCGCAGCGGGAAGGCAACGGCGTCGTCGGCTCCACGTCGAACATCCTCGCGTTCATCTTAGGCAAAGTCGACGAGGCGATCGCGCGCGGGGAGCAAGTCAACCTGCGATTCATCCTCGGCACCGAGGCGGGGATGATCACGCCGATCGTCCTGCAAGTGCAGGCCAAGCTTCGGGACTACGCCTCCGAGGGTGGAGCGGAGCTCTCCGCGGAGATCGTATTTCCGGTCGCCAGCGAGGCCATCGCGCAAGATGCGCAAAGCGGCCTCGGGATCGTGCCGGGCGTTGCCGGCGGCGAGGGTTGCTCGACGGCAGGCGGTTGCGCGACCTGCCCGTACATGAAGATGAATTCGCTCCAAGCCTTGCTGGGCCTGCTCGAGCGCATCGATGCCGAGCCGCGATCGAGCCTGGTTCCCTTCGAGCCGCGCAAATACGTTCAAGAGATCCGCGGCCGAACCGCGGCGGATCTCGGCGGCGAGCCCATCCTGCACATGCGAGCCTTCCAGCGCTCTGGTGAGCTTCCACAGGCGCTCGTCAGCGACGTGCTCCGCCGCGCCACCGACGAGGTGAAATCCGAGGCCTGAACCCGGGCCCTGCAATTCGCGCGATACCGCGGGCCTTGACCGGCGGGTCAACATACTTATGTTGCAGCGGCCGAACGGCCCGCGGACCTTATGTCGAAGCCTGATTATTACGAAACTCTCGGAGTCTCCCGCGAAGTCAGCGTTACCGAGCTCAAGACGGCCTACCGCAAGAAGGCCCTCGAGTTTCATCCGGATCGTAACCCCGACAACCCCCAGGCGGAGGAGCAGTTCAAGATTTGCGCCGAGGCCTATTCGGTTCTGAGCGATCCGCAGAAGCGGCAGACGTACGACCGATTCGGACACGCCGGATTGGGCGGCGGTGGTGCACCGGGCTTCGGCGACATCGGCGACGTGTTCAGCCAGTTCCAGGACATCTTTGGAGATCTCTTCGGCGGCGGCGGCGGTGGTTTTGGCGGCTTTGGCCGGCGTCGGCGCGACCCGAACGCTCCTGCGCGCGGCGCCGACATCCGCACCGACGTGAGCTTGTCACTCCGCGAAGCCGCGTTTGGAGCGACCCGCGAGATCGATCTCTCGCATCCGTCGCCGTGCGAGGCCTGTCACGGGACGGGCGCCAAGGACGGTGCGCTCGAAGGCTGCGCAACCTGCGGCGGCCGCGGGCAAGTTGCGCGCGCGCAAGGTGCGTTCGTGATGACCACCAGCTGCCCGAGCTGCCAGGGCCGGGGCTCGCGGGCCAAGGATGCATGTGACGAGTGCGAAGGGGGCGGCCAAATCGACGTCGAGCGCGTCGTCAAGATCAACGTCCCCGGCGGCGTCGACACCGGTCAAAGCCTTCGTCTGAGCGGTCGCGGTCAGGAGGGCACGCGCGGCGGCCCGGCCGGAGACCTCTACGTCACAGTCCACGTCGAGCCGGATGAGGACTTCCAGCGCGAAGAGTTCGACCTGGTACATCGCCTCGTCGTGACCTATCCCCAGGCCGCCCTCGGCGCCAAGCTCGAGATCCCGGCGTTCGAAGAGGACGAAGACACCACGCAGACCGTCAAGGTCCCGTCCGGTACCCAAGCAGGGGAAACCCTCGTGGTTCGGGGAGCAGGGGTCCCGCGTCTCAACGGTCGCGGGCGCGGCGATTTGATCTGCCTGGTCGAGATCGAGGTTCCCAAACGCCTCTCGCGCGAGCAGAAGCGGCTCTTAAAAGACCTCGACCGCAGTTTCAACGAATCTTGAGAAGGGCTGGAGATCAAGTCGCGTCCGGGTGTAGGCTAGTCGTCTGCTCTGGGGCTGGCCCCCATGGAGATTTCTGATGCAGCCTCTTTCCGGACTCGACTCTTCCTTCCTCTACCTCGAGGACGCCCACCAGCCAATGCACGTCGGTAGCGTCTTGGTGTTCGAGGGCTCCATGGACTTCGAAAGCTTTCGCCAGACGATGGCGTCGCGGGTTCATCTCGTGCCGCGGCTTCGGCAACGGCTCGCCATGGTGCCCTTCGGCATCGGCAAGCCCTACTGGGTCGAAGACCCGGCGTTCATTCTGGACATGCACTTGCAGCACGTCGCGCTTCCAAGCCCCGGCAGCTGGAAGGAGCTCAGAGGGCTCGCCGCCCGGATCTTCAGCGTGCCGCTCGATCGCAGTCGACCGCTCTGGGAGATGACCTTCGTCGAAGGGCTCGACCAGATCCCCCAGGTTCCGCCCGGCTCGGTCGCGTTGATCAACAAAACGCACCATGCGGCGATCGACGGCGTATCGGGCGCGGACATGATGGGCATCCTGCTCGACATGACCGAGGGGCCCAGGGCCTTCAGCCCGCCACCGCCTCGCGCAATTCCGCCAGTCCCCAACGAGCTCCAGGTGCTTTCGCACACCGCGCGAAAGATCATGGGCAAGCCGAGCGAGATCAAGCGAGTCGCCGGCGAGCTCGCGGATGCGCTCCGCGCCGCTGGGAAGGTTCGAGACAAGGGCGTCGAAGTGCCTCCCGTTCCGATGACCGCCCCACCGACGCCGATCAACCATACGATCACCGGTCAACGAATCTGGAACACGGCGCTGCTCGAGCTCGACCGCGTCAAAGCGATTCGCAAGATCGCTGGCTGCACCTTGAACGACGTGGTTCTCGCGATCTGCGCCGGGGCGCTCCGCCGTTATCTCGATGAGAAGGACGAGCTTCCCGGCAAGCCCTTGATCGCAATGGTTCCCGTTTCGATTCGGGGCGATGACGAGCACGGAAAGATGGGCAACAAGGTCTCGGCGATGTTCCTCGACCTTGCAACCGACGTGGCGGATCCTGTTGAGCGCCTGAAAGTCATCAAACAGCACACGCAGGGTGGCAAGGCATTCGAGAAAGCCGGAGCGACGCGTGCATTCGTCGACCTCTGGGATTTCGTCCCGTTCGGATTGGCCAATCGCATGCTGCGGCTCTACTCTCGGTTCCGCGTCTCCGAGCTACACAATCCGGTGTTCAACGTCGTGATCACCAACGTGCCCGGGCCGCAGGTGGACTTGTACATGGCGGGGCACAAGCTCTTGGCGAGCATGGGCATGGCGCCGCTCATCGACGGCATGGGCCTGCTGATCACGGTTCTCAGCTACAACGGTGTCCTGTCGATCAGTCCCACTTCATCGCCGGCAGTCATGCCCGACCTCGACCAGTTCACCCGCTACCTCCGCGAGTCCGCGAACGAGCTCGAGGCCGCCGTGCTTCCGCATCGCTTGCCCGATGCCGAAGCGAGTGACGCCCATGCCCAGGCCGTGGCCCAAATGACCGCCGCCTTCGTCGAGCAGATGAGGTCGAGCCTGGAGCAGGCATCCGACGATCGCTCGCTTAAAGAGGGCAAGTTCCACCTTCGAATCACCGGCGCCGGTGAGCAAAGCTGGATGATCGACATGCACGACCGAAGCGTCACCGAGGGCAACGGACGCCCGGCGGATGCCACGCTCACGATCCGCGACGCGCACCTTGCCGAGATCCTGCGCGGCAATCTCGACCCGCAAATCGCCTTCGTGCAAGGCAAGCTTCGCGTCGAAGGCGACATCAACAAGGCGATCGAGTTCGGCAGCTTCTTACCGAAAGTCATCGAGCAGCCCGCTTCTGCGTAGCGAATGTTAGCGAAGCGAGCTGAAGCGTTGCTGCGCGTTGGTGCCGGGCAACTTGGCGCGGAGCTCCGGGAGCTGCTCGTCGGCGAGCCACTGGTACACGCCGTAGGTTTGCAAGACGCGACGCGTGTACCGCCGCGTTTCGTCGTAAGGAATCTCTTCGATGAACACGTCGAGTGGGCGTGTGTCGTCTTCTTCTAGCCAGCGGCGAACCGCACCTTCGCCGGCGTTATACGCAGACGGCACCAGCGCCGGATTCTCGTTCAATCGGTTCCAGAGCCAAGCCATGTAGCGTGCGCCGATCTTGAGGTTGACCTCTGGCTTCTTGAGAGACCGTGGCGTGGCTTTCACGCCTACCTCCGTTGCGAAGCGCTTAGCCGTCGGCATGATCAGCTGGACCAGGCCATAGGCCTTCGCCCAGGACACCGCCTCCGGGTCGAAAGAGCTTTCCTCACGTGCGATCGCGCGCACGAACGAAGCAGGAATCCCCTCATCCTCGGCGATGTTTTCGATCAGGGGCGAGAAGGCTTGCGGGTAGGTCGCGTCCCAGATCAACTTGCCTTCGCCCTTTGGCAGCAGCCCTTCGAAGTCTTCGAAGTGCGTGCGAATGACGCGGCTGAGCTTGGTCTGTGCACCGGCATGCTGAAGAAGAACCGCACCGACGACCGCCAGCTCGGGGTCGACCTCGTCGCCGAGCATGTGAAGCGCCGACATCTCCGACGAGGCATAGCTGACCTCGTTGACGAGTAAGAGCTCGACCAAGCGCTCGAAGGCCGGCTGGTCGAACTCGTCGCGCCAAGCAAAGACCATGCGCGTCGGTTCGTCAGTTGCACGCATGTCGCGAACGACCACCTTGGCGCGCTCGGGATCGATCTCGCCCAGACGCCAGAGCGCCTGCTGAGCGTAGTAGCGAAGCGGCCAACGTTGGACGATCTCTTCGTAGCCTTTCGCCGCGTCGATGCGCCGCCCCAACATGTAGAGCGCACGCGCACGCCAATAGTCTGCCCGGCCCGTGATGCCTTCTTGGCGCTCGTCGCCGCCGCGCCTGACCAGCTCGTCGAAGCGGTCGTAGGCGCCTTGGTATTGCCCATTGCGCAGCTGGATCCAGCCGAGCTTGAACAGAGACCGTGGCCACATGTCGCCGTCGGGGTAGAGCTTCGGAATCGAAGCGAGCCGTAGGATCGACGCTTTTTGCGTTCCGTTCTCGAGCTCGGCGAGAGCCGCTCGATAGCTCGCATCGTCGGCCAGGCTGTGGTCTGGCGCTTCGGCTTCGAGCTTTTCGAACTGACGGATCGACTCGTCCAACTGACCAATTCGGCCGTAGGCGCGCGCGGCGTAGTAACGAGCCCAAGCGCGCATGTCTCGGTCGCCCTTGGTGCACTTGTCCGCGACCTCACGCATCACCGGAGCCCCGCGCGTACGCTCGCGGTCTTGAAGAAGCGCGCGGCCCTGCTTGTAGCGTGTCGTGCACCAAGCCTCACCGCCGGTCTTGAGCTGCTTGGCAAGCCTTCCAAACAGCCGCTCGGCTTCGCGATAGCGCTTGGCTTCGTAGAGCGAATCGGCCTTGTCGAGGCTCTGTCGCATGCGCGGACGAAGGTCTGGTTTCACGCCAACTGGCGGTGCCGTTGCAGCAGCCGCTGCAGGGGGCGCGCCATCGACTCGAATTTCGAGCTGTGTGCCCGATCCGCTCGTGCCGACCGTTCGGGTTTCAATCGTGCGCGCCTGATTGCTGCCCGCCCAATCGTCCGTCAACGAAGCCGCGAGTTGCGCCGCTGTCACCGGATCCCTTCGCTCGAGAAGCGAGGCGCGCTTCAGCTTGGCCCAGCGAGCGAGCGGATGATGGAAGGTGCCGAGCGTATCGAGGTGGGCAAGGGCGATCTCGTTGTAACCTTCGTCGAGCGCGGCCTTGGCAGCCAGCCAGTGAAGCCGGCCCTTGTCCGCGGCGCCGGCGCTCGGCAGCGTGGCTTCGGCGAGCTCGCGCGCTCTTCCGGGATTGTCTTTGTCGAGCTGCTTGCGGACCTGCATCACCGGCGACTTGTCGGGCAACTCCACGATGACCGGGTCGAGGACCTTGGCGGGTGGCGCCGGCGCTTCGGCCACGACGGGTGGAGGCTCAGCGGCAGGCGGCCAGACTTCGCGCCGCACGTTCTGCTGCTGATGGCAAGCCACCAGCAGCCCCATGCACGTCGCAAAGGGCCAAATCCGATTCATCTGACGAACCCTAGTGAGTCCGCTCCGGGCGGGCAAGTTCCCCCCGTAAAACCCGACGCTGCGCGTCGACCAGGGGCTTGGCCCCCGCTGACCGTGTGATCGCCGGATGCGGGCGTCCGTGATAGGGGAACGCAACGTGAGCTACAGCCTGCAGATCGGCGCCCGCTATCTTCGCTCCAAGAAGCGCGCCACGGTTTCGATGATCACCCTGATCTCGATCATCGGGGTCGCCCTCGGGGTCGCAGCCCTCTTGGCGGTCCTGTCGATCACGACCGGCTTCGAAAACGCCTTCCGCGACAAGGTGCTCGGCGTGAACGCGCACGTGCTGGTCTTGAAGTACGGTCGCGAGTTCCACGACTACCGCGATGTCCTTGCCACCGTTGGTGAAATGCCCGAGGTCGCCGGCATCGCTCCCTTCTCGATCAACGAGATGATGCTCACCAAAGGCGAGCGCCGCGGTGTCGTCTTGGTCAAAGGCGTCACTCCCGAAGGCCTCCAGACCGTTCTGGACCTCCCGCATCAATTGATCGCTGGCGGTCTAGAAGGCCTGCGCCGCCCCGGCGCCGTCCCCAACCTCGACGCCAAGCCCAAGGCCGACGACGACTGGCAATGGCTCCGCGACATCCGAGACGGCAAAGCCCAAACCGCCCCAAGCCAATCCAAGAAGGCAGCCGAAGCTGCGACCAAGGAGGAGCCGGCTCGCCGCAAGACCTTCTGGGAAGAGGAAAAGGATCGCCGCGAAGGCCAGCGAGAGGCCGAACGGCGCGCACGCCGGCCCCGCATTGGGGCAGTGGCCAAACCGGGAGAGATCGAAGCGATGCTCGGCGGGCTCGATGACCAGGAGTTCGCGCTTCCCGACGACCCCGCCTGGGAAGCCGGCCTCTCCTACGGTGAAGCTCAGGAGCCGGTCGAGACGCTTCCCGGAATCATCGTGGGCAAGACCCTCGCCGAGGACCTGAGCTTGGAAGTCGGCGACCGGGTCCGGCTGATCTCGCCACTCGCTGCGCTCGGCCTGACGCTATCGGAGCCAGGCGGCGCCGTCACACGGTCGCGCGAGTTCAGGGTCATCGGCGTGTTCCAAGCCGGCTTTCAAGAATACGATTCAGGCCTGGTCTACACCGATCTCTTCGAAGCCCAGCGCCTGTTCGACGAAGGCGACAACGTCACCGGCGTCGAGCTGCGTGTTCACGACCTCGACACCTCGTTCGAGCTCGCCCGTCGAATTGAGCAGAACCTCGGCGGCGCCTTTCACTCTCTCGACTGGTCCGAGCTCAACCGCAACCTCTTCACCGCGCTCGAGGTGCAGAAGATCGCCCTCACCTTGGTCATCGCCACCATCATTTTCGTCGCGGCCTTCAACGTCATCGCGACGCTGATCATGGTGGTCCTCGAAAAGAAGCGAGAGATCGCGATCCTGAAAGCCATGGGAGCCACCGACGCGAC
>JBARTN010000095.1:0-13408 GCA_049645265.1 Polyangiales bacterium | reverse complement strand
GGGCGACGCGACTCCCCCGGCTCGGTAAACCGCGCGCGGTAACGGCCCATCTCTGCGTCGCTGAGCGTGCGCATGATCGACGAAGGGAGGATGCGTTCGATGAAGACGTTCTTCTGCAGGATGATCTCCTCACCGGCGGGAGATCGGATCGCTTGGAAGATCTTTCGGGCGGCTTCAGCCCAATCGTCCCAGCTTTCGAGCGGGCGGACGATCGCCTCCATGTAGGCGATGCCCTGGACCTGATTGGCATGCCGGTGGGCCCAGTGGAAACCCAGCCCCGAGCCCCAGTCATGGATCACCAGGAAGATAGGCGCGTCGCCGACCACGGCGTCGAACCAGGCATCCAGGTAGCGGCGGTGATCGACGAAGCGATACCCGCTCGAGCTTTCGCCCGAGTCGCCCATGCCGACGAGATCGGGGGCGAGACAGCGTGCGATCGGAGCGACCTCTTTGATCACGTTGCGCCACAGGTACGACGAGGTTGGGTTCCCGTGGAGGAACACCGCGATGGGGCCGTCGCCGCCGGTGTCCACGTAGGACATTTCGCTGTCTTCGACGGCGACGCGTTTTCTCGGGTGTGGGTCTTCGGCTGAGATGGCGCTCATGGTGTATAGTCCGCCGAATGACAGTCATCCGCAAATGGAGTCCGCCGGAGAGCGATTTCTTGGTTCCGTTCGACGGCAGCTTTCGAATCGCGGAAGCGGCGACGGCGCCCGGAGGGAAAGTCGACAAAGATGCGGTGAAGGCCGAGCGCCGCGAGCACACAGGCGAGATCTACGAGCTTCAGCGGAAGCTCTATGCCGACAATCGATACGCCGCGCTCTTCGTGTTCCAGGCCATGGATGCGGGGGGGAAGGACGGCACGATTCGGAACGTCTTCACCGGCGTGAATCCCGCCGGTTTTCAGGTTTCGTCGTTCAAGGCGCCTTCGGACGAGGAGCTCGATCACGATTTCCTTTGGCGGGTTGCGGAGCAGTTGCCCGAACGCGGGCGGATCGGCGTCTTCAACCGCAGCCACTACGAAGAAGTGTTGGTCGTTCGAGTGCATCCGGAGTTCCTCCAGGGTCAGCGGCTGCCCAACCTGAACCTCGAGATGCTTTGGAGCGAGCGTTACGAATCGATTCGTAACTTCGAGAAGCACCTCGCCGAAAACGGCACCATCATCGTGAAGTTCTTTCTGAATGTTTCCTTGGAGGAGCAGAAGAACCGCTTGCTCCAGCGAATCGACAAGCCGAGCAGGAACTGGAAGTTCAACCCTGGCGACGTCAAAGAGCGAGAGCGCTGGCCGGACTACATGCGTGCGTTTGAAGACGCGCTCAACGAAACCTCGCGTCCCTGGGCACCCTGGTACGCGATTCCCGCCGACAACAAGCCCTACATGCGGCTCCAAGTCGCCCGCATCGTCCGAGAGACGCTCCTGAACCTGGGCGTCGACTTTCCCAAAATCGACGAAGCCGCACGGCTCGCTCTTGTCGAGTGCCGTGAATCGCTCGAACGTCCATGACTGCGGCGCCTCCGATTGTATTGACGGTGGCCGGCTCCGATCCTTCGGGTGGCGCCGGACTGCAGGCAGACCTCAAAACCATCCAGCAGCACGGCGCATACGGCGCGGCGGTGCCGACCCTTATCACAGTGCAGGACAGCCTCGAGGTCGGGCGGGTCGAGCTGCTCCCCGCTGACCTCGTTCGTGGTCAGCTTTCGGCAGTGCTTTCGGATCTACAGCCAGCCGCGGCCAAGGCCGGCGCCCTCGGCTCGCCGGAGGTGGCTCGACTCTTGGGCGCGATCATGGAGGAGACACGATTTGGTTGGGTGGTCGACCCCGTCTGGCTTCCGAGCCGGGGCGCGCCATTGTCGGAGGGGGACATGATCGCGGTCTACAAAGACGCCATCCTCCCGTACGCCGCGCTGGTCACTCCAAACGCGAACGAGGCTGCCTTGCTGGCCGAGATTCCCGTGCGCACCCTCGACGACGCCCGCACAGCCGCCGAGCGGATCGCTGCGCTCGGTGCTTCGGCGGTTTTGATCAAGGGCGGTCACTTCGAAGGGGCCGACCGCGGCACCGATCTGCTGCTATGCGACGGCGAGCTCAGCGTGCTGAGGGCCGTCGCGATCGTCCCTGGCCGTTTTCATGGAACCGGCTGCGCGCTCTCCGCAGCGATCGCGTCACGACTGGCCTTCGGGGCGGACCTTCCGGCCGCAGTCCACGGGGCCAAGGCCTGGCTCGCCGGGGCGCTCGCCCATGCTTTCGCGGTTGGGAAGGGAGCCAAGCCCGTGAATCATCTCTGGCCTCTGGACGAGAAACCTTAAAGCGTTTCGAAGTTTTGCAAACGCAATAGTTGCCCGGCCTTTTGCGAGGCTGCTACATGCGAGCAGGTTTTCGGATGGCGCGGCGTCGCAAGAAAAAGGGGGCTCCGCAGATTGAGCTGCCCATGGACAGCATCGAGGACGCATCGCTCGTCGTCGAAGCGCAGCGCCGATATCTCAACTATGCGCTGAGCGTCATCACCTCGCGCGCCCTGCCGGATGTGCGCGATGGGCTGAAGCCAGTTCAGCGGCGAATTCTGTACACGATGTACAACGAGCTTCGCCTGCGGAGTGACGTCAAGCATCGAAAGTCGGCGGCCATTGTCGGCGATGTGATGGGCAAATTTCACCCGCACGGGGATACCGCCATTTACGACGCCCTGGTTCGCATGGCGCAGCCTTTCGCCATGCGCGCACCGCTGGTAGACGGCCGCGGCAACTTCGGTTCGCCGGATGGCGATTCGGCCGCGGCGATGCGTTACACCGAAGCCCGGCTGCAGAAGCTCGCCGACGAGCTCCTGGTCGAGCTTGCCAAGAATACGGTGGCGTTTCGGCCGAACTACGACGGACGGCTGTTTGAGCCGATTGTACTCCCTGCGCGGTTTCCGAACCTCCTGGTGAATGGTTCGCAAGGCATTGCAGTTGGAATGGCAACCTCCATTCCACCTCACAATTTGTCCGAGGTGATCCAAGCCTGCGTGGCGCTCATCGACGGGGACCTCACGACCAAGCAATTGATGAAGTTCGTGAAGGGGCCCGACTTCCCGACCGGGGGCGAGCTCATCAGTAGCAGCAGCGAGCTTGCGACGGCCTATGAGAACGGACAGGGCTCGCTCAAGCTTCGCGGCGAATGGAAGACCGAGGAGCCGCGGAGTGGAAACCCCATGATCGTAATCCGCTCGATCCCTTACTCGGTCGAGCGGAGTACCGTCGTCGAGAAGATCGCCGAGGTGATCATCGCGAGGAAGCTGCCGCTGTTGCTCGACGTGCGCGACGAGAGCACGGATGACTGCCGCATCGTCTGCGAGATGAAGAAGGACGCCGACCCGCAACTCATCATGGCGTACCTCTACAAGAACACGCCACTTCAGATGAACGTGCAGGTGAACCTCACCTGCCTCGTTCCGACCTCGAAGCCCGAGGTGGCCGCACCGCAGCGTATCAGCCTCAAGGCCATCCTTCGGCACTTCCTCGACTTTCGAATGGAGGTGGTCACGAAGCGGCTCGAGTTCGAGCTCGACCAGCTCCTCAAGCGTATTCACATCCTCCAAGGTTTCGTCATCGTCTTCGACGCGCTCGACGAGGCGATCCGGATCATCCGGCGCTCGGAGGGCAAGCAAGACGCCGCCGAAAAGCTGATGAAGCGATTCGCGCTCGACGAGCTACAAGTAGACGCGATCCTCGAGCTCAAGCTCTACCGCCTCGCAAAGCTCCAGATTTTCGAGATTCGCTCGGAGCTCGAGCAGAAACAAAAGGAAGCTCGCCGTGTGCAGAAGCTGCTCAAGAGCCCGGCCGCCCGCTGGACGCTGGTGCGCGCCGAGCTTCAGGAGCTGGCCTCGAGCTATTCGGACCCGCGCCGCACTCGCATCAGCGCCAAGCTCGACGAGCCCGAGTTCGACGCCGAGGCGTTCATCGTCGACGAGGACGCGATGGTCGTCGTCACCGAGCAGGGTTGGGTCAAGCGTCAGCAGCGCGTGAAGGACGTCGCCTCGACTCGGGTGCGAAAGGGCGACCGCGCGCTGGCGGTTCTGGCTGGGTCGACCAAGAGCACGGTGGCGTTCTTCAGCAGTCATGGCGTCTGTTACGTGAGCCGCATCGTCGACATTGCGGCGACGACCGGCCACGGGACGCCGTTACAGACCATGTTCAAAATGGCCGACGGGGAGCGCATCGTGGGTGCCATCGGGTTCGACCCTCGTTTCTTGGAGGTGCCGCCGGTGGACGAAGGGTCCGAGGAGCCCTACGCCATCGCGGTCACGCGCGGCGGACTCGCGCTGCGATTCTCGCTTCGCGCGCATCGAGAGCCGTCGACGCGTTCGGGCCGCAAGTTCACCCGACCGAAGCAGGGCGACGAGGTGATCTACGTCGCGCCGGTGTTCCAGGAGGATTGCGTGGCCTGTGTGACGAAGCAACGCCGCGCCCTGATTTGTGAAGCCGATGACGTTTCGCTGTTGGCTGGTGCAGGCCGCGGCGTGATGCTCATCAAGTTGGCCAAGGACGATGAAGTCCTGGCGGCAAGGGTGCTGTCCTATGAAGACGATGTCCTGATCGCCCAGCGTGAGGGAGGCAGTGAGTACCGCATCACACTTCGCAAGTATGAAATCGTGTCCCGGGGCGGGAAGGGCTTCCAGCTTTTCACGCGCGGCGCGGTCGAAGGCGAAGTCTATCAAGAACCCGAGATTCCCATGTTCCCGGAGGAGTAGTGGCGTACACCGCCAAAGATATCGATGTTCTCGAAGGCTTGGAACCCGTTCGCAAGCGGCCCGCGATGTATATCGGAGGGACCGACGCGAACGGCTACCATCACTTGCTCTGGGAGATCCTCGACAACTCGGTGGATGAAGCGATCAACGGGCATGCCTCTCGCATCGAAGTGCTGCTCGACAAGGATCACCACGGTGCGACGATCACCGACAACGGGCGCGGCATTCCGGTCGACCCCCATCCGAAGTTCAAGACGTCGGCGCTGGAGCTCATCCTCACGACCCTGCACGCAGGCGGAAAGTTCGAAGGGAAGAGCTACCAGGTCGCGGGCGGCCTGCACGGCGTAGGTGCGTCGGTCGTCAATGCGCTCTCTTCAGAGCTGACCGCGACCGTTTGGCTCGGGGGCAAGACCTACTCGCAGCCTTACGTACGGGGCAAGGCGACCGCGAAGCTCAAGCGAGGAGCAAAGACCAGCAAGCGAGGCACCTCGATTCATTTCCGACCCGATACGGAGATTTTCGGCAAGCGGACTGCTTTTGATCCGAAGCGCGTGGCGGATCGTCTCGAAGCGAAGACCTATCTTCATCGGGGGCTCAAGATCATCTTGGTCGACGAGAAGACCGGCGAGCGCCAGGAGTTCGAGCATCCGGGAGGGATCGTCGACTTCCTCGACAAGCTGGTCGCCGAGCGTGGGCAGCCTTCGGTGCATGCCGAGGCGTTCACCGCCGAGAGCGAGGGCGAGCCCCGGCTCGAAGTGGCGCTGCGATGGACGGAGGACACGGACGAGCTGATTCGTTCGTACGCCAATGGCATCCCGACATCCTCGGGCGGCACGCACGAGAACGGGTTCAAGCAGGGGCTCTCGAAGGCCATTCGGAACCACATGGAGACGCACAAGCTCACGCCGAAAGGCGTGAAGGTCACCGCCGACGACATCCGCGAGGGGCTCGTCGCGCTGTTGAGCGTGTACGTAGAGGAACCGCAGTTCCAGGGGCAGACCAAGGATCGGCTCAATAATCCCGAAGTCACTGCGCAAATCGAGTCATCGGTGCGGACGGCGTTCGAGCAGTGGCTCCTCAACAACAAAACCGCCGCCGAATCGATCATTGCTCGCGTCATCATTTCCTCGCGCGCGCGTGCCGCAAGCCGGGCGGCAAGCCAGCAGGTGTCCCGCAAGACCGCCGTGAGCCATCGCCTGAACTTGCCCGGGAAGCTTGCCGACTGTTCGAGCACCAATCCGCAGGACAGCGAGTTGTTCCTGGTCGAGGGCGACAGCGCTGGTGGTAATGCCAAGCAGGGACGAGACCGTAAGACCCAGGCGATCCTCCCACTGCGTGGAAAGGTCTTGAACGCGGAGCGCGCGTCGCAGGCCCAGATCCTCGGGAATCGTGAGCTTCAGGACATCGTGAGCGCGCTCGGATGCGGGATCGGCAAAGACTTCGACATCTCGAAGCTGCGTTACGACCGGATATTCCTGTTGATGGACGCGGACAGCGATGGGCACCATATCGCGACGCTCTTGCTGACGTTCTTCTTTCGGATGCTGCCCGGTCTCGTGAAGGCGGGGCACGTGTACCTTGCGCAGCCTCCGCTCTATCGACTCGACATCGGCAAGCAGGTGCACTGGGCGCTCGACGACGAAGAGCGCGACCGCATCATCGCCGACGCGCCAGGGAATGCGAAGGTCGAGATCAGCCGTTTCAAGGGCCTCGGTGAAATGACAGCCCAAGAGCTTCGTGAAACCACGATGGACAAGACCCGCCGGAGGGCTCTGCGGGTCATGATCGACGGCGAGCTGGAAGCCGATCGGGTCTTCAGTGAGCTCATGGGTAAAGACCCGGCGGCTCGCTACCAGTTCATCATGGAGAAGGCCCCGGCCGCCGACGCCATCGAGCTCGACGTCTAGTCGAGAAAATTTGGCTGGAAGATCGCGTCCGGTTTTTTGACCGGCGCAGTGAATTCTGGTTGAACCACTTCAGGAAGTACTTCGATAACTCCGGGGAGTGGCGATGCAATCGACTTGTCATGTTTGCGAAAAGAGCTTCGAGGCGCGATTTCGCTACCAGGTTCGTGAGGAGAACGGGCGGTACCTCTACATCTGCTCGACGGCTTGTCAGCAGAAGTTGCTGCTGGGGGCCGATGGGGTGCACGGATGCGACACCTGCGGAGCTACTTTCGAGATCGAATATCCCTACCAAATGAGCGTGAGCGATGGGCGTCGCCAATATTTCTGCTCGACCGGATGCCGGGAACGCGGGGAGCAACGCCACAGCGAGGTGGGGCTCACGCGCTCAGCGCCGAAGCGAATTGCAGTGTTCAACCACAAAGGCGGCACGGGGAAGACGACGACCTCGATCAATCTGGCCGCTGGCTTGGCCGAGTCGGGACGCCGTGTCTTGCTCATCGACGCAGACGGACAGGGCAACGTCGGCGCTTCGCTAGGGATTGCCGGACAGCGCTCGCTTTACCACGTGCTGGTAAATGGCGCGAAGGCGGCCGACATCGCGGTGCCGGTTCGGGAAGGGCTCGATGTCGTGACCTCGAACGAGTCGCTTGCCGCGGCCGAGCTCTATCTTGCCGGGCGTCCGAATCGCGACCGGATCATGCGCGAGCGGCTGGGCGAGGCATGTCGGGACTATGACACCGTCGTCGTCGATTGCGCACCGGCGCTTTCTCTGATGAATCAGAATGCCATGGTTTACGCAGACAGCGTCGTCGTGCCGGTGGCGTGCGATTACCTTTCTTTGATTGGCGTCAAGCAGGTGCTTCGGACGATTCGCAACGTCCGCGAGCTGCTCCAACACGATGTCGAGCTTCTGGGTGTCTTGCCGACCTTCTTCGACGTGCGCAATCGGATTTCACGAGAGGCAATTCTCACGCTGCGTGAGCACTTCGAAAGCCGCTGCTACGATCCGATTCGAATCAACACCAAGCTCCGCGAGGCCCCGAGCGCGAAGCAGACGATTTTTGAGTACGCGCCGAAGAGCCATGGTGCGGAGGACTACATGCGTTTGGTGAAACGGGTGACCGCCGTTGCTGCTACCGGCCAGAGGGCGAAGATGCGGGCTTCACTCCCGGTCGCATCCTAGGGGGACATATGAAGCGACGCGAAGCAGCAGGGGTACGAGGGGTTCTCGAAGAAGACGAAGTGAGCGCGGTCTTGCGCGACAGCTTCTATGGCGACAAGGCAGGCAGGCGGAGCCGGGCGAAGCCCAAGAAGGCCAAGAAGGAAAAGAAGCCGGACCACTACGACGTGATTTGCATTTCCCTCTACAAAGAAGATCTGGCCCAGCTCGACAAGATGGTCGCGAAGCTCAAAAAGCAGGGCCATCGCCGGATCAGCCGAAGCGCGCTCATCCGCTTCGCCCTCGACCAGGTGGAGATTCAGGACTTCCCGCGCGCCTACTAGCGTGCCGTCACCGGAGCGCTATACTCGGCGCCAATTTTTAGGGTCCTTGGGAGGTTCCGGTGACTGATAGCATCCTGCGGGAAGCACTGACCTTTGATGACGTGTTGCTCCTTCCGGCTTACGCGGATTTTCTCCCCGCGAACGCTGACGTTTCGACTCGTTTCACGCGCGAGCTCGAGCTGCGCATTCCGTTCGTATCGAGCGCGATGGACACGGTGACTGAATGGCGCACCGCGGTGACCATGGCGCGTGAAGGCGGCATCGGAATTCTGCACAAGAACATGAGCCCAGAGCTTCAAGCGCTCGAAGTCACCAAGGTCAAACGGGCAGAGACGGGCATGATCGTCGACCCGGTCACCGTGGGCCCCGGCGAGTCGCTTCATGACGCCCTCGAGCTGATGCGTCGCCACGAGATTTCGGGCCTACCCGTCGTCGAGGGCACCAAGCCGGTCGGCATTCTCACCAGCCGCGACATTCGCTTCGAACAGAACCTCAATCAGAAGGTTGCGCAGCTGATGACCAAGGAGCTCGTGACGGTGCCTCCGGGCGTCGAGCAGGACAAGGCCCGCGAGCTGCTCCACAAGCACCGCATCGAGAAGCTCTTGGTGGTCGGAGACGATGGCGATCTCGTAGGCTTGATCACGATCAAGGACTTGCTGCAGGCCGATCGTTACCCGGATTCGATCAAGGATTCGCTCGGCCGTCTCTGTGTTGGCGCGGCGCTCGGTGTGGGCCCGGATCGAGAGAAGCGTAGCGAAGCTTTGGCGCGAGCAGGCGTCGACGTGCTCATCATCGATACCGCCCACGGCCACACCAAGGGCGTGATCGACGCGGTCCAGGACACGAAGTCGCAGTACCACGATATACAAGTGGTCGCTGGAAACGTGGCGACGGCCGATGCGACGAAGGCGCTCATCGATGCGGGCGCTGACGCGGTCAAGGTGGGCATGGGCCCCGGCTCGATTTGCACCACGCGCGTGGTGGCCGGCATTGGCGTTCCCCAGGTGACCGCAGTCATGGACTGCGCCCGCGTCGGGCGCGCGCACGGTGTTCCCATCATTGCCGACGGCGGCGTGAAGTACTCGGGCGATGCCGTGAAGGCGATTGCCGCAGGCGCCGAGAGTGTGATGATCGGCTCACTCTTCGCAGGCACCGACGAGGCGCCCGGCGAGCTCGTTCTCTACCAGGGGCGAACCTACAAGTCGTATCGCGGCATGGGCTCCCTCGGTGCGATGCGAGAAGGCTCGTCTGATCGCTACGCGCAAGCGGACGTATCCGACGTCGGTAAGTTGGTGCCCGAGGGCATCGAGGGCCGCGTGCCGTATCGCGGCCCATTGTCTACGGTTGTGTACCAGCTGGTCGGCGGCTTGCGCTCGGGCATGGGGTACACGGGCAACCCGTCGATTCCGGAGCTCCAGAAGAACGCACAGTTCGTTCGTATCAGTGCGGCGGGGCTGCACGAGAGTCACGTGCATGACGTGATGGTCACGAAGGAAGCGCCGAACTACCGGATCAGTTGAGCCGGGGCGCGCAAAAACCCGTCAAACCGGGCAAAGGTCAACTGTACAAACGGAGAACGGCTCGCGACGGGCGTGCTCGGTCGCGGGGTACCCGCTCGGCTGGCTCCCTAAGGCGCCTCACGTCTGGCCTCGCCCCCCACTCCCTGTGCTGCCCATCCCGAGCCGTTCTCCTATGTAGAAGTCGAAGCACGGGAAGTCGTATCAGGGCCACGCCCGTCTTGTTCATTTCCATCGATGTCGACGCAGTCCCGTCCCCCGTGCTCCCTGGGTCTGACTCGACCGGTTCCGGGCCCCATGATAGACCCGCGCCATGATCGTTGATGGGGTTTTGATTCTCGATTTCGGGTCGCAGTACACCCAGCTGATCGCTCGGCGGATTCGGGAGCAGCACGTCTATTGTGAGATTCAGCCCTGCACCTATTCGCTCACCGAGATTCGGGACACCGGACCGAAGGCGATCATTTTGAGTGGCGGGCCGGCGAGCGTGTTCGCGGAAGGGTCGCCGACCGTCGATCCGGGGGTGTTCGACCTCGGGGTTCCGGTCCTGGGCATCTGCTACGGCATGCAGCTGACCAGCCATTTGCTCGGCGGCCAGGTCGAGCGAGCCGATGAGCGGGAGTACGGTCCAGCGCGCCTCGAGGTGCTCAAGCCCGAGGGGCTTCTTCACGGGTTTCAGGCTGGTTCGCCCGTCGACGTCTGGATGAGCCACGGCGATCGGGTCGAGCGTCTTCCCGCGGGCTTCGAGACCATCGCTCGCACCCCGAACAGCCCGTTTGCGGCGGTGGCGAACCTCGAGCGGAATATCTTCGGTGTGCAGTTTCATCCGGAAGTGGCCCACACGCCGCGCGGGGTCGAAATGCTTCGGGCGTTCTTGTTCGAGGTCGCGGGTTGCAAGCCCAACTGGACCCCGGGTTCCTTCGTAGAGCAGAGCATCGCGTCGATTCGCCGTCAGGTCGGTGATCGCGCGGCTGTCTGCGGCCTGTCCGGTGGCGTGGACTCATCGGTCGCAGCGATGCTCGTGTCCAAAGCGATCGGCGAACGCCTGACTTGCATCTTCGTCGACAACGGTCTTCTCCGCAAAGACGAAGCCCAAAGCGTGGTGCACACCTATCGCGATCACTTTGGGCTCAAGTTGATTCACGTCGACGCCGCGGATGAGTTTCTCGATCAGCTTCACGGGGCGAGCGAGCCGGAGAAGAAACGAAAGATTATTGGTCGCGTGTTCATCGACATCTTCCAGCGTGAAGCCGAGAAGCTCGATGATGTCGGCTACCTCGTTCAGGGCACGCTTTATCCGGACGTGATCGAGAGCCTCTCGTTCAAGGGGCCGAGCGCCGTCATCAAGAGCCACCACAACGTCGGCGGCTTGCCCGATACCCTGCACCTCGAGCTCATCGAGCCGCTTCGCCTGCTGTTCAAGGACGAGGTTCGCGAGGTTGGCGAGGCCATGGGCATGCCGCACGACTTGCTCTGGCGTCACCCCTTCCCGGGTCCCGGCCTTGCGGTTCGATGTCCGGGCGCCATCGAGCGGGAGAAGCTCGACATTCTTCGAGAAGCCGATGCGATTTTCATGGAAGAGCTTCGCGCCTCGGATCAGTACGACAAGATCTGGCAGGCGTTTTGCGTAATCCTCCCAGTGCGCACCGTTGGCGTGATGGGTGACGAGCGGACCTACGAGTACGTCGTCGCCATCCGCGCCGTCGACTCGAGAGACGGCATGACCGCCGACTGGTCGCGCATTCCGCACGAGGTCTTGGCTCGGGTCTCGACCCGCATCATCAACGAGGTGCGAGGTTGCAACCGCGTCTGCTACGACATCTCGTCCAAGCCCCCGTCGACGATCGAATGGGAGTGAGGGTCGCCGCTCTCGCGCTCGCGCTCGTCGCGTTGGGCTGCGCGAACAAGAACACGGTTGCGCCGGAGCCCGCGAGGCTGCAAATCATCACGACGCCGCCGAACGCTTCGGTCTACATCGACGGCCACTATTTCGGTCGCGCCACGGTCCTCTCACAGGAGCCGAAAGCACTCGCTCCGGGCGCGCACCTGATGACGGTGCAAGCGGAGGATCATTTCCCGCACGACATGGAGCTAGAGCTTCTACGTGGCGTCACTACGATCACCGTCGAGCTTCGACCGATCCCGCCGTAGGCAGCGACGGTGCCAGTGCCAGCGCCAGCGCCAGCGTCGGCGTCGGCGTCGGCGAGCCTTAGTCCGAGAGTGCGCCCTTGAGCTCTTGGCTGGTGTTGTATTCTTCTTCGATCATCGTGCCGGCGAGCCTGACGACGAGGTGGTTGGGGCTCAATTGCTTGAGGGCCTGAAGCTCGGCGTATTTTTCATCGATGTCTTCGTTCGCGAGGACGAGATTGGCCTGGGCTCGGACGAAGTCTGGGCGCTTGGCGATCGTTTGCTTGAGGAGCATCTCGCAGCGGGCCGGGTCCACGTAGCGTTCGAAGGCTTCCATCGCGCGGAGGTAGGTGCGAACCGGCGGGTCTTCTGGGCCTTCGTCGGCGTATCCCATCATGCGATCGTACTCGAGCCAGTTGCCGCGCAACCGAAAGTAATTGGCGTTAGCCAAATAGGCCAGTTGTGATTTCGGATCTTGGCTTATCGCTTGCTTGATCAGGTCCGCCCCCGAAACGAGCGGCTCTTCGGACAGGACGTGCAAGGCGCGAACCACCTTTCGTAGGTCCGCGATCTTGGCTTGCAGCTTCGCGCCACGTGCCTGGTCTTCTCCGGCGCCCGCGTTGCCTTCCATCGGGCGACTCATGGTCAACTGGCGTAGCTCGGTGAGGTCCTGCCGGCGTTGATGATCCAGAATCCATGCAGCCGTCATCAGTGCACCGGCGTAAGAGAGCTCCAGATAACCGCGAAGGGTCAGCGCCTCGGCTCCTTGTCGCCCTGCCGCAAATCGCCTTGCTGCCTCGTACTCGGGCAACCGGTCGCCGCGGATGATCTCCAGCACCTGCGCCATCGAGGTCACCGGCGTGTCCGGAGGTGGAATCGGCGGGATGCCGTAGGCCTTCTGGAACTCTTGGACGACCTGGGCCGCCTCGGGCGGTCGCATCGTTTCAACGTCGACGCCCTTGCCGATCGTCGAGCCGTCGTTCGTGGAGGATTTGGACGAGGCGCATGCGCTCAAGACGAGCATCATCAGCCATGCGGAGACCGTTCGTTTCATGGCGCGGAGGCTAGCACAGCCCCATGGCGAGCCCCACAACCGCGCCCCGGCTAGCCCTCGGATGGGGCTTGGGCGTGTCGGGGCAGCTCCAACCCTTCCCCCGTGTCATCCGTGATCTGAGTCTTCGAAGTGGGCGGTGCGAGCTGGATGTTCGCTTCGGCGAAGCGCTGGATGATCTCGAGATTGATGCGCTCGCTAAACTCGGCAAACGCCCAGTAGTCCGGAGGATCATACCAGTAGAAAACCACGATGCTCAGCGAGTCCGGATTGAACTCCAGGAAGTGGACCCGAGGCGGATTTGCCGCCGGCATGCCCTCGTGGTCCGCCAAGATCTCGCGCACGATTCGTAACGCCTCCTCGACCTGGTCGCGGGGCGTGCCGTTTGCAATTCGGAGCTCCGTCTTGCGGCGAATGCTCTGGCGCCGACCCACGTTTTCGATTTCCAGCGTGGCCATTTTCTCGTTCGGAATGGAGGTCACGTTGCCGTCCAACTGTCGGATCCGAGTGGACCGCAACCCAATCCGTTCGACGACGCCATCGTACTTTCCGGCGATGATTCGCTCGCCGACCCGG
>JBARTN010000094.1:0-5360 GCA_049645265.1 Polyangiales bacterium | reverse complement strand
GGACCTTCCTCGGTGCTCGGCACGATCGACCTTGCGGACTGGGAGCCGGGTCCCATCGAGGTCGAGATCACGCCGGACGGCAAGACGGCGGTCGTATCCATCGGGCCGGCGTTTTTCGACGACCTGCCCGGGCTGGTTGGCGACCCTGAGATCCCGGAAGGCGGCACGCTGCTGATCGTCGACTTGGAGTCAGGAGTTGCCGATGAGGTTCAAACGAAGTCCGTTCCCCTCGGCATCGCGATCAGTCCCGATGGCATGACCGCGTACACCGCGAACTATGGTACGGGCGTTGCGCGGGGCAGCAGCCTTTCAGACCTCCGACGTAGCCGGCACGATGAGCGAAGTGCTCGAAACCGGTTCCGATCCGTCCGATGTCTCGTTCCTAGATGGTAACGATCGCGCGGCCGTGGCGTTCCCTACGGGCTGTCCTACGTCGCTTCGCGAGACGACTTGCTCGCACCGACCAACCCGACGGGGCCCGGTATGCCGACCAACCTGATCACCATCGCCCTAGCTGGCGACACGCTCATGCCCAGCGCGCCGCTTCAGCTTCCAGGGGAGAACTTCCCGCTAACCGCCGCCGCCGACTCGGCGGGCGACTTTGCATTTGTGGCCCACATCGTTGACCAGAAGCTTTCGATCATCGAGCTCGAGACCGGTGCGTCGCGGGCGGTCACCTGGCTTGCAGGCCCCGGCCCGTCCTACGTCGCCGTCCAACCCTGAACGGACGAACACCGGCGCATCTCGGGTTCCGTTCACGGCGGAACGCGGGCCACGGCGGCGCGCGCTGTCTATAGTGAAGTGAAGAAGAAAAGGGGGGTCTTTTCTTCATGGGGGATGAATGATGTCTGTGCTTCGTGGTCGGGGAGTTGCCGGTTTCTTAGTTGCTGCTGCGCTTTGGTTGGCGCCCGGTCAGGCGCGCGCGTTCCCGGACGAGCCCTACAGCCTCGACGAAGGCAAGAAGGCGCATACAAAGCGATTTCACATCCTTGGTGAGGTTGCAACATTCGCCGGAAAGCTCGAGGGCGATCAGCGGTCGATTGTCGTCAGCCCATTGATCGAGATGCGCCTCCAACTCGCATACAGCGTGCTTTTGCAGGTGGTCTGGGGGATGTCGTACGCCAACGTCGATCGCTCGACCGATGTCGATGTCGATCCAGAGAACTCATTTCGCGCCGGCAATCCGTACATCGTGTTCCACTATCAAGGCAAAAAGGGTCAGTTCTCCTATCGAGTGGGGCTGGGCGTCACGATTCCCGTTGCGACCCTCCCAGACAACCTCGATGACCGTCTCGGCGGGGCTGCGCAATCCGCGTACAGCCTTGCCGCGGCCATTCGCGGAAACACGATGTACTGGCTCTGGGACGCACATGCGGTGAGCGTCATCGTTCCGGTCGCATTTGAGCGGAGCAAGCCGAGTGGTTTCCTCTGGGGCGCCTACCTCGACACCGGTGCGATGATCAAAATCAACGAGAACAACAACCGCACTTCGAAGACGGACTTCATCATGCAGATGATCGGGATGATGGGCTATCAGGCGACCGACTGGCTTCGGGTCGGCTCGCGGTTCAGCTTGGTGCTCATCCCCAAGTTTGAGCAGAACAAGACGCAGCTCGCGGTCGAGCCCTACCTTCGCTTCGGTAGGGACAACGCCTTCGGCGCGGTTCGGCTCAACATCAACCTCGATAACCCCTGGGGCTTCTCGTTCGACAAGGGCCAGGTCTGGGGCCTGCGAATCGCGGGTGGCGCGGCCTTCTGAGGCCAATCCGCGCGCCGCTGCGAGGCCCCGGTTCGGTGTCGCTGACCTAGTCGAAGATCGGCAGGTCTTCGCCCGCGAGTGGGAACGCGGCTTTGAAGTCGTTCGGAATGCCCGCCAGATCACGCAACGCGCGGTGTACGTGAGCGATCGAGAGCCTGGTTCCCTCCGACGTATCCGGAGAGCCGGTCGGTAGCAAGGTCACCGGATCGATCAGCTGTAGACCATGTCGGTCATCGGTTCCGCCGATGACACGGTTACCAGGAATCCCCGGGCCCATCATCATCATGCTGCCGATCGGCCAATGGTCTTTGCCGTTGCCGCTGTTGTATCCCGGCGTTCGGCCGAAATCCGAGCCCATCACGACGGCGACCTTGTCGCCAATGCCCAACCGCTCTGCTTCCTGCAAGGCAAAGTTGGCGCCGTTCACGAAGTCGATGAGACGCGGCAGGTGATTGCCGTCGTGGTTGCCGTGCGTGTCGAAGCCGCCTTGGCTGACGCTGACGCTCACCGAAAGGCCGGCCTGGTACGCCGCCAGTGCAACTTGGATTTGCCGCTCGAGCTGATTGTTCGAGAAGTTCTCCGGAAGCGATTCGGAGACTCGCTTGAGGTCATCCTGACCGAGCCGAGCCAACATGAGCTCGTTCTGCCCGTCCCAGATCCGGGGCAAGCGTTGCTTCCCCTGAAGCCGGAGCAGTCGAAGCTGCTGTTCCCGCTGCACGATGCCCGGCACGTCCGGATGGCCGAAGTAGTTTTCCTCTGAGCCGGTCGGATCCGGGCGAGAGGGGTGCGCAAGGTTGTGCAGAAGACCACCATCACCGAGCGGCACGGCATTGGTGACGCCCTGCGTGTCGAGGTACCCTCCGTAACCGATCAAGGGCATCGGAAGATTGGGGCCGTGGGTGGCTGCGATCAGCGCGCCAATCGGCGGATGGCCCTCGGCCGTTCGGCCGCTCCACGTGCCGCGTGTCCCCTGGTCATGGCCGTTGGTCGTCGTGTCCATCCCGTTGATGACCAACAAGCGCTCGAAGTGTGTCTGAAAGAACGCATCGAGCGCGGTTCCGTCACCGCCGAGCGGCGCATACTCGATGTTGCCTGCCGTCCGGATGTCGCTCTTGAGGAAGCGCCCCATCGGGTTGTTCTCGTTCTCCGTGGCGCGGCCCTTTGGATCACAGAGGTGGGTCGGGTCCCAACCGCCGCCTGCGTGCATGAAGATCCAGTACGTGCCGGTGTAGGCCGATCCGCTGATCGGTTGAGCGCTCGCGCGCAGAGGGTCCATCGCTGCCGGCAGAACACACGTCAGCCCGGCCCAGCTTGCCATTCGTAAAAAGTCACGACGATCCACAGCTAGTCCTCCCTCACTCGTACAGGTATCGGTAATCGGACAGGAGATAACTCATCGCGGCCATCCAGGCGCGAATGGAGTATTCCGTGTCCCGGTTGATTCTGCGGCTGTCCGGCAAGCCGGCGCCGGTGATTCGGTCGTCGTTCAGGCGGCACTGGCCTACGAGCTGGTCCGACACCGACTCATCCGCCAGGCCTTGCCGACCTAGATTGTACGCCTCGATGAGAACGACCATCGTCGCTGCGATTTCCTCGTCGTCACCGGCGAGATCTTCGCCGAGAAGCCTGTCGTGGAGATGGCGCACCGCCTCCCGCACCTGGTCCGAGGTTTCCGACAGCGGCGTGTTCTGGTCGATGTCCGGGAAGAGGAGTCGCTGGTTTGCGGGCTTCGAGAAGTCGTACGGGACTGCCGAACAAGCCACCTCGTAGGCCATGCGCTGCGCAAGGCTTGCCATGACGCCATTGGGCTCGGTCACGCGTTGGGTCACCAGGTCAGAATCGATGCCGCCGTAGAAGATGCGGTACTGATCGAGCAGGTAGTCGGACCGGTTCGGGTTGGATCGCCAACGCACGCCGGTCGTCGCCTCGATTTTGCGAGACAGATGCTCGGGCGTCAGGAGTCGTGCCGTACCAAAGGTCGAAAGCTCTTTTTCCAAGTCGCTGGTGAGCGGGCTTGCGTTCTTGGCGCGGAAGTAAGGGCTCAGGACGATTTCGCGTACCAGGACCTTGAAGTTGTATCCGCTGTCGATGAAGCGCTGCTGAATCGTGCGCAAAATCTGCTGCTGCACGCTGTAGGCGCGCTGGAGGGCCGGATCGACGCTCGGGTCGATGTTTGGTTCGTCATCCGGGAGTGGCGGAGGAGGTGGTGGAGGAGTCGCTCCACCGACGCCGCCCATGCCACCAACACCAGGGTCGCCGCCCATGCCGCCAACACCGGGGTCGCCACCCATGCCGCCAACGCCAGGGTCGCCACCCATGCCGCCAACGCCAGGGTCGCCGCCCATGCCACCAACGCCAGGGTCGCCGCCCATGCCACCGACACCATTCGTGCCGCCAGCACCGCCTGCGCCGTCGCTACCGCCCGTGCCGCCCATGTCAGGCGGAGTCGGGATCGTCACGTCGAGAATTTCTTGGCCGGTCAACCCTTCGAAGACCGTCTTCACCGTGGCCTGGGCGAATCTCGCATTTTGCGCGACGCGCTGGGCGAACCATTGGAGCGCGTTCCTCCGGTTTTGGTCCGGCAGGGCTTCGCCGTTGAAGCCAGGCGGCAAGATGTAGTCGGGCCCAAACCATTCGCCTTCGCCGCTGTACTCGCCGCTCTCATTCCAGTTCATGAAAAGGCCGGCGACCGGGTCCATGGTCGTATGACAGACGGTGCAGTCCGGGTTGTTGAGCGTCGGGTTCTCGCCGAAGTCGGCGCTCGCGTCGACAGGGCGATTTCCGAATTGGTTGATGTCGATGTCGAGGAAGAAATAGTACGCCTTGCGCGAACGGTGCCGGTTGATGTTCGTATCGCTCGTCGGAAAACGATTGAGGAACATCGCCGAGGTGAGTATCCCCGCGTGCGGAATTCCCGGCACGTGGACCTCTTGGAAACCTTCCGGATTGTCGCCCAGTCCAACCGGAATGTCGGGAAGTGCAATCAGTGACATCGCCGAAAAGCTATTCGCCATCGTGTAGTCCGCCGTCAGGATCTCCGTAAACGGACGCTCGGAACGGATGACGTGTGCGATCAGCTCCAGCGGTTCGCGCGCCAACGAATCATTGGTGATCCGCGCTGTGTCTTCGTCGCCGGGAAACCTGTTCTCAAACCATCGAAGGTTCGGCCACTCGTCTTCGTCGAGCAGATCGATCGCGTTTTCCTGGCCTAGATATTTGTCGGTCAGAAAATGATCGTTGTAGAGCTCGATAATGCGCTGTGAGAAACCAGGGTCTCGCATCATCTCCGCGAGCCCCGCTTCGAGCCCGAGCTGGCCCTGAACCTCTGCGACTGCTCGCTGCGACTCGGTGGGAAGCTTGCCCGTGAGCTCGAGGCTCGCCTTACGAAGCGTCTCGGTCCAACTCAGAAGCTCGAGCTGTCCTTCGTATGGATTGGCAAAGCCGTCCGATCGCGGGCAGCCGTTGACGTTTTGGGTTGAGCAACCCCCGAAGAGGGTGGGATCTTCCTTGCAGCCCGATACGGTGAGCACCGAACCGAGCAACAGGATCGCCAATCCGCCCTTAAGGCTGCCATGAATGCATGTCTGACTCATCTGCACAA
>JBARTN010000093.1:0-5951 GCA_049645265.1 Polyangiales bacterium | reverse complement strand
GGCATCTGCAGAAGCACGGGGAGACAGCCGCCGAGCGGGTTCACCTTGTGCTTGCGCCAGAGCTCCATCATCGCGGCGCCCTTCTTTTCGCGATCGTCTTTGTAGAGCTCGTTGATCTTGTCGATCTCGGGCTTGAGCGCGCGCTGCTTGGCCATGTTCCGGAACTGCGGAATGACGAACGGCAACAGCAGCACCCGGACCAGAAGCGTCAGCAAGATGATCGCAACGCCCCAGTTTCCGATGAAGCCGTGAATCGTCCGCAGCAGCCAGCTCATCCCCCTGGCGATGAAGCTGAACCAGCCGAGGTCGATGACGTCCGAGGCGCTGTGCCCGAACTCCTGAAGGGCGTCGTAGTCCTTCGGCCCAGCATAGACCGCGGTTCGGAACGTCGCCGATTCTCCAGGGCCGATCTCCTGTGGCGCATAGGCGAGCCTCGCCTCGAACAGGCTTCCGTCCGGGTCCTCCTTGGTGCCCCCGCGCTCGGTCGTCAGCATGTCGCATCGTTCGGCGGTGCCGCCCTCGGGCGCTGCGACGATGGCGAAATACACGCTGCTGAGCGCTACGTATTCGATTCCCGGACCGTAGCTATGAGGCTGCGTCGGTCGCGTTTCGTCCTCGCTCAGGAGGCCGTCGCGATCCTCGCGAATCGTTTCGTCGCCCTGTTGGCAGATGCCGTGGCTGAGAACCGGTGACGGCCTTCCGATGATACCGCCCTTTTCTTCGGCACGCCGGACGTAGTGGGCGGACGTGATCCCCAAGCCCACGGATCTCGATGTGGAATCGTCGTTGCGAACCTCGATCGAGGAGTGAAGCTGATAGGGCGGCTCGGCGAGCGCCCAGGTACGGGTCACCGAGACCCCATCGCCGGTCCACTCCAATCGGAGCTTCTCTTTCGACGACTCCACGAGTCGCCACCGCGCGTCTGCCGGTATCCGCACGCCCGAGAAGGAAGGTGCGAGGGGCAGGTACTGCTCTTTGTCGGTCGTCACCAGCTCGAACGGCTTCCCCTCCTCGTTCAGGTACCGCTCGCCCTTGACGTGCAGGCTCACCATGGCGGTGTTCAGGTCCGTAAACGTGGCGACAAAGCGATCGCTCTCGAGCTGGTAGAGATTCTGGGAGTCGGCGCGTGATCGCGCATCGACCGGCGAGACTTGGGCCGGCAGCGCCTCGTCGGTGCTGCCTTCGGCATCCTCGGGAGCCTGTACTGCAGCCTGGCCGGCGGCGGGCTCTTCAGTCTGTGCCTTGGGTGGGGCGAAATACTGAACGGCCAGCATCGCGCCGAGTGCCAAGAGGGGCAGCAGCATGAGGGCAACCGGTGGTTGCTTTCGATCATCCATGCCGCGCCTCGTGCGAGTGCTGCGGTGATTGCTCGGGCTGTGGCGCCGGGTCGTATCCACCTGGGTTCAATGGATGGCAGCGTCCGATTCGCTTGATGCCGAGCCATGAGCCTCGCACCGCGCCGAACCGCTCGATGCACGTCGCGGTGTAGTGGGAGCAAGATGGCTCAAACCGGCACGATGGGCCGATCAGACGGGAGAGCGTCAGCTGGTAGAGGCGAATCAAGAACAGAAGCGCCGCCCGAATCATCGCGCCGCCTCGATATGGAGCTTCTTCGCTGCGCGTCCGAGCTCATTCAACAGCGAGCCATAGTCGATTTCAGTCGCGCCGCGTTTTGCGATGAACACCAGGTCGTGCGACGCCGGAAAAAGCTGCCGGTTGCGCCGAAATACCTCGCGAACCACCCGCTTGATGCGATTTCTCTGAACGGCGGTTCCCACTTTCTTCGTCACGGTGATCCCAAGTCGCGTGTTTTGTACTGCATTAGGTAGGACGACGATGAGAAAGTGGGGAGTGTGGATTCGTCGCCCGCTGAGCTGTGCTTGTTTGAATTCGTAACGCTTCTTAAGCCGATCAACGCGCCGAAACCGCTGCGGTCTATCGCCGATCGCCCCCGCCATTTTTGGTGTGCGAGGCATCATCGCACGTTTTCGGGCTACTTCTTGTAGCAGGAGACGGTGAGGCGCTTACGCCCCTTACGACGACGGGCGTTGATCACGCTCCGCCCGCCCTTGGTCTTCATACGCGCGCGGAACCCGTGTGTCCGAAGACGGCGCTTGCGATGTGGTTGATAGGTCCGCTTCACTGCAATGCTCCCGAGAAATAAGAGTGCGGGAAGAAAGCACGGGGTAGGGGGGGTGTCAAGTCGCCCCAATCAGCCCAAGGTGCCCACGGAACCGTTTGATTTCACAGCACTAGTTGGCCAAAGGCCAGCGTCCTGGAGGCTCGTGTATCTCCCGCTCCCGACGATGACGTGATCGAGGATGCGGATATCGAACAAGGACCCCGCCGAGACCAGGCGCTGAGTGAGCTCGAGGTCCTGTCGGCTCGGATCGGGGTCCCCGCTCGGGTGGTTGTGAATGAAGATCGCCCCGGAGGCCGATTCGGACACCAAAAGCCGGAAGACCTCGGCCGGATCGACCTGGCAGCTCGTGCGCCCGCCACGCGCCACCTCGCGCTCTGCCCGTGCGCGGTTCTTCGCGTCGACGCAAACGACCATGAACCGTTCGATCGGGCTGGCCATGAGCCGCCGGCCGTACCGTTGGAAGACCATTTCGCTGTTTGAAAGCGGCTCCGTACCGAGATCAGGCCGAATCAGGCTGCGTGACCCGAGCTCGAACGCTGCGGCCAGGCGGGCCGCTTTGGCCGGACCGATTCCGGCGATCCGAGCCAGCTCGACGACGCTCATGCGGGCGAGCGCCCAAAGCCCTCCAGAGTCTCTCACGATGCGGATGGCCAAGGAGCCGACGTCCTCGCCGGTTCGCCCCGTGCCCAGAATCAGCGCGAGGAGCTCCGGATCCGAAAGGCTGGTCGAGCCAAGCCGGCGGAGTCGCTCTCGGGGACGGTTCATGACGAAGTGGCAGCTGCAGTGGGCGTGCCAAGTGCGGGGCTTGCAAATTCGAGCCGTTGAGGACGGAGCCCATCGGCGCGATCGCGTGCCCGCCGGCGGCCACCAGCGGGGTGGCCGTGACCGTGATCGGGACAGCGGAGCGGCTCGGCACTATCTTCAGCTCCGCATGAAGGTACGGATCGCGCTCCTGCTCGTCGTCGGCCTCCTCGCTGCCTTTGCTTGGACTTTCGTCAAGCGGCCTTTGGCCGTCCCGAAGGCCATCGGGCCGGCGCTTCCCCCGCCGGTTTCGATTGAGGGCGTGTCGCTGTCGGTGATTCGGGGCGCAGAGATGAAGAGCCAAGAGGGCTTCAGCGTTCGGGGTGGGTCCTTGACGGAGCCCTTCATCACCGGGGTCGTCGCCTTCATGGTCGAGCATCCCCGGGGACGCTTGTTGATCGACGCCGGCGTCGGTCGACAGGTCGCGGCGCATCTGAAGACGACCCCCTTGCTCTTGCGAGCCTTAACAAGCCTGACGGTGAAGGCGCCGACTTTGGACGCACTCGCGTCCCGGGGCCTGGGACCCCAAGACCTCCGCGGCATCGTGCTGACACACTCGCATTGGGATCATGTGAGTGGCCTCGAGGACCTACGCGAAGTACCCGTTTGGATCACCCCCGAGGAGCTCGCGCATGCCCGGTCGGATGACGAGGGCGGGAAGCTCTATCGCCAGCTCGAGGCTGGCGGCCAGCTCCAGCTGCAAGAGCTCAGGTTCGCCGACGACCGCTATGGTCCGTTTGCCGCGAGCCACGACTTTTTCGGCGACGGCAGTGTCGTGCTCGTACCAATGCCGGGGCACACCCCAGGCTCGATCGCCGTCTTTGTGACCTTGCCTGACGGCAAACAGTTCTTGGTCATCGGCGACACGTCGTGGACCCGAGAAGGAGTCGACTGGCCCGCGGAAAAGCCCTGGCTGGCGCGGCGCATGGTCGATTTCGATGCGGCGGGCGTCCGCGAACAATTGGTATTGTTGCACCAACTTCAACGCGCGAACCCCAAGCTCGTCATCGTCCCCGCCCACGACGCCCGAGTCCACGTCACCATCGCGACGTTCTAACAAGCACAGATCAACCACACGATCGGAGAACGGCTCGCGACGGGCGTGCTCGGGATTGGGACCCACTCGCCCCCTATTCCTTAAGACAACCCACGGCTAGGCTCGACCCAATCCCTGTGCTGCCCATCCCGAGCCGTTCTCCTATTGAATGGATATGAATGCAGGGGCGCGGAAAAAGGCGCGATATGGGGCGGAGTCGACGTAGCGAGTGACAATCGGCAAGACAGCAACCACCGCCGATTGGCCGCGAGCTCCGAGGCGAGGCTTGCGTGGTCCAGGCCCCCAAGTGCATCCGGCCACATTTGCAAGCCGAGCCGTTCGGCGCAGCCCCGTGTCGCGGCTTTTTCCGCGCCCCGGTACGCGCGCGGTTTACTTCTTGAAGAACTTGCCGAGGAAGTTTGGGAGCTTGCCGTCCGATGCCGGGGGTGGGGCGCTGCTTCGGCCTCTGGCGTGCCGCATCGTACCGATGCGAACTTCGCGGGCTGCCTCGAGGTTTTGCGGATCGAGCTTGGCGACTCTCATGAAGTGCTTCAACGCCTTGTCGTGCTCGCCTTGCCTCTTCAACAAATGGGCACGTACGAAATGGCCGTGGACATGGTCCGGATTGATCGAAAACGTTGTGCGGAGAAGACTGCGGATTTCGTCCGCGGTCTCCTCTTCGTCGACTCCATCCCGCAGCAGCAGGATCCACGCCATCATCGCCGGGTAGTCGGCTTCCTTGCGAACGACCGACATCGCCGCCTTGCAGATCCCCAATGCTTGGTCGTATTGCCGACGCTTCACGAGCACGTCGACCTTCTGAAAGTTGATCGCGGCCTCGACCATGACGCTCAGCTTGCGTTCGGATTCAGGCGTGCCGCCACCCTGCATCACCGCCTTCTGATACTCCACGCGCTTCTTGGGATCGCTCAGCGTATCGTTGGCCACGGTGAACAGATGGAAGATCTCCTCGACCCAGGGTCGGAGCGCCGCGAGCTCCGAGGGCATGCGGTCCGGATGCCAGGTCTTCGCCAGCGTCATGTACTTCTTGCTGATGTCGCTGCCGTCGGCGGATTCCTTCACGCCCAGCATCTCGAAGTAGTTCTGCCGGTCCATCATCGCGATGACCCGAGTAATCTCACCCCAGCGCTTCGTGAGCTCCGGGCTCAGGCTCGGCGGCGGCGCCGACGGCAGCGAACGTGGAGCGACGATCTCTCCAGAAAGCGTTCGCGACGGCGGCAGGTTACTCAGAGAAGTCGGCAAGACCGAATCTGCGCCAGGGCGAGCAGACTCTCGCTCGTTTGGCGGCGTGGAGTACCGGTCCCTCTGAGACTTGCCCTTCGGAGCCCTCATCGATGCGCGCGGACCGGGCGGCGTGGCCTTCCGTGGCTTGGGAGGCGACGCGGCCCTCACGGCTTTGAGCTTCTGCTGGGACGCCGGTGCGTAGGGTTCCAGGCAATCCGTGATGGCAAGCAGGTACAGCATCCGCTGCGCAACCTTCGGGTCGCCGAACTGTTCGATGAGCGTTCCCGCCGCCGCTGGTTCCGCGCGCATCAACTCGACGAACGCCATCTCGTTGGCCTGAAGCGCGAACCGCGCGAGGGGCGAGCCCGACTTGATGCGGTGGGCCCCTTCGCCGAGCTTTCGAATCACCCGCACCAACGCTTCCTTTGGAACGTCAGCGCGAAGCGCGTTTGCGATGAGCGTGAAGATGTCGATCGCGCCTCGGAGCGTGCCCTCGCCCTCGCCGACCAAATCGGCTTCGTAGAACGCATAGGATGCTGTTCGTCGGCTGAAGATGTGGAGCAGCCCGTGCTCGAGGTCGGAGGCCGGGTCGATGAAGCGGCCGATCGCGGGGATGCCCGTCCGAAAGAGGATGCGGTCTTGTCCGGGTCGCTCGTCGTCCGGCCAGATCGCCAGGGTGCCGGAGAGCCCCTTCTTCTGAATGGACAGCAATACGTGGCCTAGTGG
>JBARTN010000092.1:0-38561 GCA_049645265.1 Polyangiales bacterium | reverse complement strand
CATCAATAAAGTACTCGGCGTCCTCGGGGCGTAGCCGGCGTTCAGTAGCAACAAGAGCGCTCCGCCCAGCTGTCGGCGAATCGCATCCTTCGACATGATCGCTGCGACGGTCACCGCTGCCCCGACGCCCAGCGGGATGGCGTAGAGGATGAAGTCTCGATCGGGCAAGAAGTCGAGTCGCAATCCGCCATAGAGCAGATCGGGCAGGTCTCGCCCAAATGCGTGCTTCCAGACGATCATGCCCGCTATGACGGCGCCGGCGGCCAGCGCGGAGAAGGCGACGGCAGCCTTACCTCGCAACTCTCGCCAGGGAATCGAGATCGCGAACCCGATTGCGATGGGTGCGGCCAGATAGGCCATCTCGCCAGACCAACGAAAGGCGTTGGAGAGACGCTCGGTGTGCTCCCAGAACGTGCGTTCGCCGACTAGGTTCACCACCATCGAAAAGATGCCGCTCAACGCGGCGACGAGCGTCAGCGCCAACGCCACCGAGACGGGGCGGGTCGAGCGCCAATGCATTGCGGCGAGAATCAGGAGCACGACGGTCGCATGTGCAAGGCCTGCGACCACGATGACGAGCTCGGGTCTGGTCCATGCGCGTGGCAAGAACGTCATCAGAGTGACGATGGGAACGAGAAGCCAGCCAAAGCTGGCGATGCCCGCGCGCGCAGAAGACGAGAGCCCGCTCTTGGGCGACGATAGCGATGCGAGGCAAAATCCCAAAGCGACGAGGCCGCTCACCACACTGAGATTGCGCGCGAAGCCGCCCCAGGTGGCGAGTCGAACGAGCGCATCAGGCGACCAGGCGTCACTCCCCAAGCGAATCAGGACGCGATTGAGGATCAGGTCGGCGAAGGCAGCGGCGCCCGCCATCCATGCAAGCGGAGGGGCGGCAGCGAAGTAGGGTGAAACTTCCTCTTCTACGGGGGTGACGGCGGCCACGGTGGCTAGCGATGAGTCGATGCCCTCGGTCAAGATTCAGGGACCCTACGCGGGCAATCTAGCGTATTCAAGGCTCTCTGCTAGAACCTGGCAGATGACCGCCGTCCGAAACGACTGGACAAGAGAAGAGGCCCGTGCGCTCCATGATCTGCCGCTGACTGACCTCCTGTTTCGGGCGCAGGAAGTCCATCGTGTAACGCAGCCACGCGACGCGGTTCAGCTCTGCTCGCTTCTGTCGATCAAGACCGGAGCCTGCCAAGAAGACTGCGCTTACTGCCCGCAAAGCTCGAAGTATGACACTGGCGTCGAAGCCGAGCGCCTGATGGATGTCGCCGATGTGCTCAGCAAGGCGCGCGAGGCCAAAGAGGCGGGCGCCAGCCGTTTTTGCATGGGGGCGGCATGGCGGAGCCCGAAGAAAGGGAGCCGGCAGTTTCAGCAGGTCTTGGAGATGGTGCGCGGGGTACGCGAGCTCGAAATGGAAGCTTGCGTAACCCTCGGCATGCTCGATGACGAACAAACCCAAGAGCTCAAGGATGCCGGCCTCACCGCGTACAATCACAACCTCGACACTTCCGAGGAGTACTACGGCGAGATCATCACGACCCGCACGTACAAGGATCGCCTCGACACCATCGCGCGAGTAGCGGCGGCTGGGATTTCCGTTTGCGCCGGGGGGATCATCGGCATGGGCGAAAGCATCGACGACCGCGTAGGCATGCTCGTGACGCTCGCCAACCTATCCCCGCAGCCAGAGAGCGTCCCGGTCAATGCCCTCGTAGCGGTGCCCGGTACTCCGCTGGGCGATCAGAAGCCGGTCGATCCACTCGAGCTCGTTCGTATGTGCGCCGCCGCGCGCATCATGATTCCCGGGGCGCGTGTGCGGCTCTCGGCCGGGCGGGCTTCGTTGAGCCGTGAGGCACAGCTCCTCTGCTTCATGGCGGGCGCGAACAGCGTCTTCTTTGGCGACAAGCTGCTCACGACCGGGAACCCGGACACCGACGCGGACCTGAGCTTGCTCCGTGATGCGGGACTTTCGGCCTTGGTCCCAGCTTCTGACGCCGCCGAATAACGCTCGGGTCCCGAAATCATTGGACTTTTTGGGTCCACGAGCTATTGAATTTGATTTGCAACATCTATCGCTTATAAAGAAGCCATGCTCGTTTGCCACTGCCACGCGGTCAACGACCGGACGATTCGCCAATGCGTCAATAACGGCGCACGAAGCGAGCACGAGGTCCGCGAGGCCTGCGGTGCCGGTTCTAGCTGTGGGAGTTGCAGGCCGGCGATCGATCGCCTGATCGAGCTTCACCACGACTCGCAGAGCGGAATCGACGTCAGCGGCGCGCAGGGCTGACCTCGGGCTGATAACGCATTTCAAGTTCAGCTTCGACGCATTGCCACGGGCAATCGCCGTCTCTATGCTCACCCGAAGGAAGATTCATGAAGGGCAACGACGAAGTCATCACGGTGCTCAACGAGGTGCTCACCTCGGAGCTCACCGCCATCAACCAGTACTTCATCCACTCGAAGATGTGTGAGGACTGGGGTTTACAGAAGCTCGCCGCGAAGAAGCGCGAGGAGTCGCTCGAGGAGATGAAGCACGCCGAAATCGTCATCACCCGAATTCTCTTCCTCGACGGTGTTCCCAACATGCAGCGCTACTTCCCGGTCAAGGTTGGTGAGAATGCGATCGAGCAGCACCGGCTCGATCTCGAGGTCGAGTACGACGCGGTGAAGCGCCTGAATGCCGGGATCGCCACGTGTGTAGAAAAGGGCGACAACGGTAGCCGCGAGCTCCTCGAAATGATTCTTCAGCAGGAGGAAGAGGGCATCGACTGGCTCGAAGCGCAGCTCCATATGGTCGAGATCATCGGCAAGGAGCGATACCTTGCCGAGCAGATGGGCGCCGGCGCCTAGCTCGAGCTCGCCCGCCTGCTAAAAGCTTAGCGATGAACCCGCATCCGCTTGCTGGCCAGCCCGCGCCCTCGGACGTTCTCGTCGACGTAGCGAAGCTCATTGCCGCGTACTACGAGGCCAAGCCCGACCTCGATGATCCGAGCCACCGCGTGAGCTTCGGCACCTCGGGGCACCGGGGCTCGTCGTTTCGCCGCAGTTTCAACGAGGCTCACATCCTCGCCACGACGCAAGCGATCTGTGACTACCGCGGGGCCGAAGGGATCGACGGGCCGCTCTACATCGGCATCGATACACACGCGCTATCTGCGCCGGCTGCCAAGACTGCGCTCGAGGTCCTCGCGGCCAACGGCATCGAGACCTGTATGGCGCCGGAGGGTCATTTCACGCCAACGCCGGCAATTTCATTTGCGATTCTCCAGCACAACCGAAACAGCTCGAGCGATGGCGACGGGATTGTCGTCACACCGTCGCACAATCCTCCCGAAGATGGTGGCTTCAAGTATAACCCACCGCATGGCGGGCCCGCGGACACCGAGGTCACCTCGTGGATCGAACGTCGGGCCAATCAGCTCTTGGCCGCAGGCCTAAAGGAGGTGCGCCGCGTTTCCTATGAGGCAGCGCTTCGCTCGGAAACGACCCATCTCCACGATTTCATCACGCCCTACGTCGAAGCGCTCGAGACCGTCCTCGACATGCGTGCGATTTCGACCGCAGGCCTTCGTATCGGCGTCGATCCGATGGGCGGTGCCGGCATCGAGTATTGGCCTCGAATCGCCGAGCGATACGACCTTCGGCTCGACATCGTGAACGACGTCATCGACCCGACGTTTTCGTTCATGACGCTCGATCGCGATGGGAAAATCCGCATGGATTGCTCTTCGCCTTACGCGATGGCGAGTCTAGTCGATCTCGGAAATCAATATGACATCGCGTTTGCCAACGATACGGATTTCGATCGGCACGGCATCGTCACGAGCAGCTGGGGGCTTCTCAACCCGAATCACTACCTCAGCGTGGCGATCAGCTACCTGTTTACCGAGCGCGGCTGGGACGCGCGAGCAGCGATTGGGAAGACGCTCGTGAGCAGCGCGATGATCGACCGTGTCGCCAAGGACCTGCACCGCCGGCTTGCGGAGGTGCCCGTCGGCTTCAAGTGGTTCGTGCAAGGATTGCTCGACGGCTCGTACGGCTTCGGCGGAGAGGAAAGCGCAGGCGCCTCGTTCCTGCGCAAAGATGGCAGCGTGTGGACGACCGACAAGGACGGCATTCTTCTGAACCTCCTCGCCGCCGAGATCACCGCCACGACCGGCCAAGACCCGGGCGAGTGCTACCAGAGTCTCACTAGGCAGTTCGGCGCGCCCGTGTACGAGCGCATCGACGCGCCTGCGACCCCCGAACAGAAGGCCGCCCTCAAGGGGATGAGCGAGTCGGACCTCGATGCCTCGGTGCTCGCTGGTGAACCCATCCAACAAGTGCTCACCAAGGCGCCGGCGAACGATGCAGAAATTGGCGGGCTCAAGGTCACGGCTGAGAATGGCTGGTTTGCCGCCCGACCGTCTGGCACCGAAGACGTGTATAAGATCTACGCGGAAAGCTTCGTCGGCCGCGAGCACCTGGCGTTGATTCAAAAGGAAGCAAAGGAGCTCATCGGCCGCGTGTTCGAAAAGAACGCGACGGCTTGAGGGGCTAGCCCAATCGTGTTTCACTCCGCCGCGTGTTAGCGCTCGTAACCGGTGGAGGCGGCCGTCTCGGCAATGTCTTGGTTCGAAGACTTCTCGATCGAGGCCAAGAAGTGCGGGTTTTGGAGCCAGGAAGCTTGCCCGAGTCCCTTGCCGGACTCGACATCGACTTCTTGTCGGGCTCGGTTCTCGATGCAGGGGACGTTGCCCGCGCCGTCGATGGCGTGGACGTCGTCTATCACCTCGCCGCGAAGATCGACCTCAGCCCCAAAAAAGATCCGATGATGTACAGCCTCAACGTCGACGGGACGCGAAAGGTCGTCGACGCTTGTCTTGCTCGCAATCTCAGGTTGGTTCACACGAGCTCCCACCATGCGCTCGTGCGCGAGCCTCTCGATCAGCCGCTGACCGAAGAGAAGCCGCTCGCCCTCGACGAGAAGTGCGAATACCACCGCTCCAAAGCCATCGGCGAAACGATCGTCCTCGATGCCTGTGAGCGCGGGCTCGACGCGGTCATCGTGAACCCGGGGTCGATGATCGGCCCGCACGATTACGAGCCGTCCATGATCGGCGCAGTGCTCATCGATTTGTACTTCGGCCGCGTCCCCGTCTTGCTCGATCTGCTGAGCGACTACGTCGATGTGCGCGACGTTGCTGACGGCATGATCTCGGCTTCGGAGAGGGGTCGGCGTGGCGAACGCTACTTCCTCACCGGTGACGTCATTCCCGTCATGCAGATGGTGTGCCTCTATGGAGAGCTCACGGGCGCCAAGGTCCCGACGCGCGCGTTGCCACTTTGGGTAGGCTGGGGCCTGCTGCCATTTGCGCTACTCGGTAGCAGCGTCACCAAGAAGGAACCGTTCCTCACGGCCGACATGCTCAGGGCCAGCGTTTCGAATGAAGTGGTCTCGCATGACAAGGCCCACCGCGAGCTCGGGTACACGATTCGCGCGCTCCGCGAGTCGCTCACCGATGCGGTTGCTTGGTACCGGGAACGGGGCTGGCTTGGCGCATGACGGGGGTTTCGCCGTTGACATGCCGCTCGTGCTACACATGAATCAGCCATGAGCGGAAGAGAGACCGAGCGCCACCAAGACCTCGAGGACGTGATCGACGTCATCGCTGCGTCCTATGACGGCGACGAAGAAATCAACAACCTGGAGAGCGCCGCTCTTCCAAACAAGCGCGCGGTCATCACGGCCTTCAATCACATGACGCCCGTGATCTACATGGGTTTCTACTCCACGCGCGCTCTGAACCGAACCAATCTTCGCTACGCGATCAGCGAGCACCTCTACCCAGCGCAAGACATTCTGGTTGAGCAGATCGATCGCGCGGTTCGCTACCAAGAGCGCATGGGCCAGGTCTCCGACAAGAAACCCGAAGGCTGGAGCGAAGATGTCGTCTTACGCCTCTTCCAAAAGATTCCCGAGCTACGGCGTGTCCTCAATACCGACATCCGGGCGGCGTACGACGGAGATCCGGCGGCTGCCAGCATCGAAGAGGTGATTTTCAGCTACCCGAGCGTGCAGGCCATCACTGCGTATCGCATCGCACACGAGCTTTGCATGTCCAACGTTCCCATGATTCCTCGAATCATTACGGAGCACGCGCACAGCAAGTCAGGCATCGACATCAACCCCTGCGCGCAGATCGGCGAGAGCTTCTTCATCGACCACGGCACCGGGGTGGTGATCGGCGCGACCGCCGTCATCGGCCGCAACGTGAAACTCTACCAGGGCGTGACCCTGGGGGCTCTCAGTGTAGCTTGGGACGAGGCGCGCGGATGCCACGCCACGAAGCGGCACCCCACGATCGAAGACAACGTGACGATCTATGCCGGCGCCTCCATTCACGGTGGCGACACCATCATTGGCGAGGGCTCGGTCATCGGCGGCAACGTGTGGCTCACCAAGTCCGTTCCGCCCGGGTCGAAGATTTTCGGCCGCGCGAAGTAGCGAATCGGGCCAGTTAGCCGGCGTCGGCGAGCTTCTCTTTGACCTTTTCGTAGACGGCTTTGAGGTTGGTCAGCTCAGTGAGCTCGTCTTCCTCGATGGTGATATCGTAGTCCTTCTCGACATCTGCAACGATCTCGATCGCCATCATGCTGTCGATACCCATGTCCGCGAAGAGCATATCCTCCGGGATATCCTCGACTTCCGTCACTTCGGTAATGATCTGCCTCAGCTCGTCTATCAGCTCGTCCGACATGCCGCCCGTATATGCTTGCGTTCCCGAACAGCGTCAAGCATTTGAAAACTGGCCGCCTGGCCTGTTTCGAATGTGGTGCAGACCGGAAATTACGGTACGTTAGCGCCCGCAGGTCGCATGAGCTGGATTTCCGAAAAGGCCCACACCGAGTTGGCGCGCGTGCGCGACGCGCAAGCCAAGAAGATCTATCCGTATTTCCGGCAGTTCGAGTCGGGAGGGCTGCACACCACGATCGCCGGGAAGCCGATCGTCAATTTCAGCTCCAACGACTACCTCGGCCTGACCACCCATCCGAAGGTCAAAGAGGCGGCCAAGGCCGTGATCGATCAGTTCGCCTGCGGGCTGAGCTCATCGCGTGTTCAGGCCACCGCAACCTTGCACGTCGAGCTCGAGGAGCGCCTGGCCGCCTGGTTCGGATTCGAAAAGTCGTTGATCTTCACGACTGGCTATCAGGCGATGGTCGGCACCATCATGTCGCTGGCTGACAAAGACACCACGGTGGTCTTAGATAGCTTGAGCCACGCCTGCATCCTCGACGGCACCTTCTTGGCGGCGGGAACTCCGATGCGCGCGCCCGAGGTTCGCTTCTTCAATCACAACAGCGCCAAGGCCCTCGATCGCGTCCTGAGAAAACGAGACCGCAAAAACGCACTGGTCATGATTGAGGGCATCTACTCGCTCGATGGCGACGAGGCTAAGATTCAGGAGTTCATCGAAGTCTGTGCCCAGCATGAGAATGTGGCGATCGTCTGTGATGATGCGCACGGCACCGGCACGCTCGGCACCGGAGGCCGAGGCATCATCGAGAAGTACGGCCTCGAAGGACAGATCCCGGTCGTCATCAGTACCTTTTCGAAGACCTTTGGGGGCATTGGCGGGATTCTGCTGGGCGAGGCCGACGTCGTCGACTTCATCAAGCACACGGCGCGTTCGTTCCTCTTTAGCGCATCGTTGCCGGTGCCCATCGTGGCTGCAGCCAGTGCGATCCTCGACATGCTCGAGGCCGATGGCGAGGCCCTGGTCAGCGAGCTTCACGAGAAGGCCGCCTATATGCGCAAGGGCCTGACCGATATCGGCTTCGACCTCGGCGAAAGCAACAGCCACATCATGCCGATCATGATTCGCGATGAGACCAAGGCGATGTTCACGCACGTGGGTCTCTTCGAGAACGGCGTGCTGATGGTTCCGATCATGTACCCAGCCGTGAAGGAAGGCGAAGAGCGCCTTCGACTGAATGTCACTCGCGGTCACACCTACGAGGACATGGACAGCGCGCTGGACCTGCTGCGGGCCTACGCAGACTCGTTTTCGCTGGTTGGCGACGCCGCCTAGCAGGCTCGACCCAAGCCCAGGCCGCGGTCAACCATACGATCGGAGATCGGCTAGGGACGGGCGTGCTCGGTCACGTACCGGGACGCGGAAAAAACCGCGCCCCTCCCTACGTAGACATCGATGGAAACGAACGAGACCGGTGTGGCCCCGATACGCCCCTCCATCCATGTCCATTCAATAGGAGAACGGCTCGGGATGGGCAGCACAGGGAGTGGGGGGCGAGGCCAGACGTGAGGTGCCTTAGGGAGCCAGCCGAGCGGGTACCCCGCGACCGAGCACGCCCGTCGCGAGCCGTTCTCCGATCGTATGGTTGACAGTTGCCGTGCTGTTCATAGGGGCTGGTGCCCCGGTGCTCTGGCCCTAGAGATCGCCCAGCAAAAGGAGGAGTCCGATGAAGCTTCAAGGCAATACGATTTTGATTACCGGGGGTAGCGCTGGGATTGGTTTGGCGATGGCGAAGGAATTCGTCTCGCTCGGGAACACGGTGATCATCACCGGCCGGAATGCCGACAAGCTCGAGGCCGCTCGCAAGGAGACGCCCGCCCTCGAGATCATCCGGAGCGATGCGTCGGATCCCGGCGCGGTCCGGGCCCTTGCGGCCGAGGTAGGGGAGCGTTTTCCAGAGATGAACGTCCTCGTGAACAACGCGGGCGTGATGATCCCGAGAAACCACACGGGGCCCGCCGATGATCTCGTTGCTTTGACCGCCGAGCTCGACGTCAATCTGGCGGGTCCGATTCGCATGGTGTCGGTGCTGATCGATCGGCTCAAAGCCAACCGAGGGACCATCATCAATGTGTCTTCGGCCCTCGTGTTCGTGCCTCTTCAGCTCAGTCCAATCTATTGCGCGACCAAAGCTGCGATTCACTCGTACACGATCGCCCTGCGCCAGCAGCTCAAGGACGAAGGGGTCGAGGTGGTCGAGCTCATGCCCCCCGCGGTGCACACCGACCTGACGGCAGGCATGCCCGACGACGGAGATTTCAAGATCTTGACCACCGCCCAGCTGATGGAGGAAACCTTCAAGGGCCTCGGCGCCGGCCGACTGGAGATCCGTCCCGGCCAAGCCAACCAGCTCTACTGGATGTCTCGAATCGCCCCAGGCTTCATCAACGCGCAACTCGAGAAGGGCTCCAAGTCCATGGTGCCGCCACCGGAGTCTCGCTAACCGAAGTCCGCTTAAACGGAACGGGCCCCGAACTTTGGCTCGGGGCCCGCCCAGTGTGTTGCCGTAAGAGGTTAGTTCTTCGGCTCTTTCTTCGATACGATGTGGAACTCGACCCGTCGGTTCATCGCCTGCTCTTCCTTGGACGTGGCGTCCGGTACGAGCGGCTTTTTCGGCCCGAAGCCCTGTGCAACCAGTCGTGACTTGCGCACCTGGCCTCTGCCGACGAGGTAGCGCACCACCGTGTTCGCACGCTTCTTCGACAAGATCATGTTGTACTTGAGGCTGCCGGTCCTGTCTGTGTGACCTTCGACCCGAATCTTCTTGATCTCCGGGTGAGCGATCAACACCGCCGCGACGTTGTCGAGTAGGGCCCAGGAGCGCTTCTGTAGCTTGGCGCTTCCGGACTTGAAGTAGACCTTCTCGAGAATCTCGAGCTGGCCAGCCCCAATGACGACGAGCTGCTTCTCTTGGCAACCCTGGTTCTCCGGGGTACCGGGATCGTCTGGGCAGTTGTCGATGCGGTCGGGAACGCCGTCGCCATCGCGATCGGGATCGGGACAGCCGTTGTTCTCCGGTGCGCCCGCATCGTTTGGACATTGGTCGTCGGCGTCGAGAATGCCATCGCCATCGTTGTCGGGATCGGGACAGCCGTTTTCGTCCTCGAAGCCGTCGATGTCCTCCGCTCGGTCTGGACACTTGTCGTCGGCGTCGGAAATGCCATCTCCGTCATTGTCCAAGTCCGGGCAACCGTCGTCGTCCTGGAAGCCGTCCTCATCTTCTGCCTCGTTCGGGCACTGGTCCAGCTCGTCCGGGATTCCGTCACCGTCGGCGTCCGGTGCCTTCTCGTCTCCGGGCATCGTGTAGCCGAGCATGGCGAAGACGCGCCAATCGGGTGCCCCGTATCCGGCTGTGACCCCAGCGCTTCCGCCCACGCCAAGCGTGAACCCGAAGTCCGGGAGCCACTTGAAGCCACCGAGCACCTCTACCGGGGTCTCGTTCTTGGACCACATCTTCACAGTGGGATTCGCGGCGGTTCGTCCGAATGCTTCAGCCGAGATCATGAAATGGTCGTCGCCCAGCATGATCAAGACACCGCCGCCATAGGTGAACTCGTTTCCGACGAAGTACGGACCAACGAGGCGCTCAGGGCCAATCTTGTAGCCTGCTTGGATGGGGATACGGACGTAGTCGCCCGCGTTGAAGTTGAGAAGCAGCTCGAACCAGCCACCGATGTAAGGCTTCTGGTCGGCCTGACCCGCAAAGGACTGCCGGCTACTGGCCAGCGAAGCGGTGTTGATCGTCAGCGTGGCCTGGGCGCCAATTTGGAAGACGTCGTCGCGCGTTCCGAAGAAGTTGAATCGACCGCCGAAGTAGAGGTCACCAAGGTTCGAGTGCTTCATGTCGGCCGGAGCGGGCGGGGAACTGACCCCGTCACCCTCTTTGATGATGAAGTGGTAGGGCATGTCCACGTAAAGCACGATGTGGTCCCACAGACCGAGGTTCAACATCAGGTGTCCGGTCAGCTGCTGATGCACGACCGGTTGGCTCGTGATTCTCAAGGGATCATCCGAATAGTCCAGCCAGACCTGGAAACCGAAGCGCGCATGACCTTGGCCGTCGGGCGTGCTCGAAGCAAAGCCGTCCGTTGCGAGCTCGGCCGGTCGGAACTGATTGAGGTCGATCTGCGCACCTTGGGCGGCGGCGCTCGAAGCCCCCCCCATCGCGAAAGCCGCCAAGATCACAACCCAACCCCACTTGAACTTCCTTGGGTGATTACTCTCCATCACGCTCTCCCTCCCATTCCCCGTGTGCAAGGCGTCAAAGCGCCTGCGAGCGGCCCCTTTTGTATCATTTTTTTGGGGAGAAACAGAAAAAGGAGATCGACTCGTCCACACTTCAAGCGCCGGCGGCGGCAGGGTGTCGCTTCTGATCCCTACTTCTTTGGAAAGTACAAGCTCACCGTTTCGGCGATGCAGGCAGGGCGGTCCTCGCCTTCAATCTCGACGGTCACGCGAACGACGGAGAGTATCCCCCCCTTCGTTTGATCCACCGAAACGACCTCGGCGCCTCCGCGAATGCGGGAGCCGACCTTCACGGGCGCGGGAAAACGAACCTTATTCGTGCCGTAGTTCACCGCGAACTCGAAGCCGCGAACCTCGAAGATATCAGGCATGAAGGAGCTCACGAGCGATAGCGTCAGGTAGCCGTGTGCGATCGTTGCACCAAAGGGCCCGGTCTTCGCGCGCTCCACGTCGACGTGAATCCACTGATGGTCGTTGGTCGCGTCCGCAAACTTGTCGACGCGATCTTGCTCCATGGTGAGCCAGCCGCTGTAGCCCAGGTGCTTGCCGACCGCGTCCTTGAGGTCGTGGGGGGATTCGAAGATGGTTGCTGGCATTTCGGCAAAGGATACCCTCAATCAGCGCCAGCGCCAGCGCCAGCGCCAGCGCCAGCGCCAGTGCCAGCGTCGGTGCCAGCGTCAGACCGTCTGGCCGTCGACCAGCGTCTTCGCCGCATTCATGTCGGTGACGCCGCCCGATACGATGAACGCCATGAACTCTGCGCCATCGGCGTCGAGCAGGTGGACACGTTCGCGTGGGACGACGATCAAGTTACCTGCGAAGTTATACGACTCTGGCAGGTACACCGAGACGTGCCCTGCCAGATGCGGGTCGTCGAAGTGCTCGTTGGTGAGGAAGCCGAGCACTTTGAGCCCGTGTTTGTTGACCTCGACGGCGACCGGCTTATCGAACTTGCGTTTGCTTCCGACGAACGCGCCGAACAGCTCTCTGAGCGAGTTGTAGAGAATCCGAACGAGCGGCACACGCTGCACGCCCGCCTCCAAGCCCGAGATGAGCCTGTCCCCGACCACGTTGCCGGCCAGATAGCCGATCAGCGTGATCCCGGCAGCGGCGATCACGATTCCGAGCCCGGGGATTCGCGTATTGAGCCACCTATCGAGCGTCGTCACCGTCATGACGACGACCCAGATGGTGATGGCGACCGGTGCAAGGACCAAGAGCCCCTGCGCGAAGCTTCTCGTCAGCGTTCTCATGCGATCCTCCTATCACCCGCTTGCGCCCCGCGCATTACCAGACAGAACGCGCGGGGTGCCGGCCCTCTTCCCAGATTGGCATCGCATCACGCCCGGGATTCGACACATGTTGCTGGGCACGCTGTTTTTCAGCGCGATGACCGTGTTCGCGAAGTTTGCGGGTGAACGGCTGCCGACGATGGAGCTCGTTCTCGCGCGGGTGATCGTGACTCTCATCATGAGCTGGTGGGCAATTCGAGGCCTCGGGATCTACGCCTGGGGCAACAACAAGAAGCTGCTCCTGGTGCGCGGCTTCGCCGGCTTCATGGGCTTGAGTTGCTACTTCTACGCGATCAACCATCTGCCGCTCGCCGACGCCACGGTGATCCAGTTCTGCAATCCGATGCTCGCAGCGCTCATTGCGGCCTTTGCGCTCAAGGAGCGGCTGCGTGGCTTGGACGCGTTCGCGACCCTTTTCAGCATGGCGGGCGTCGTGCTCGTCGCCCAGCCGAGTTTTCTATTCGCTAGCGGCGTGCCCTTGGATCCAGTTGCCGTCGTCATTGGCGTCGTGGGCGCGATCTTTTCGGCGATCGCATATGTCGTCATCCGCCGCCTTGGCTCGACCGAGCATCACATGGTCGTCGTCCTCTACTTCCCGTTAGTCACCGGTCCCGCATCTTTTCCGCTCTTGGCCTTCGAAGGCGTGGTGCTTCCGCAGGGAATCGAGTGGCTGCTCTTGTTGGGAATTGGCGTGACAGCTCAGCTCGGCCAAATCGAGATCACCAAAGGCTTCAAGCTCGAGACCGCCGGCAGGGCGTCCTCCGTCACCTACCTCCAAATCGTCCTCGCGTACACCTGGGGGGTCTTGTTCTTCGGCGAGTTCCCGAACACGATCAGCATCCTCGGCGCGTTCCTGGTCGTGCTAGGCGTCTTCAGCCTGACCCGGCGTCCTCAGTCCTGAACCAACGGATCGAACAAGCCAGGGTCGACGCCGAGGCCTTCGAGGTTTTCGGCGCCTTGGACGTTGCTGATGAATGTCATCCTACGTCCCCAACCTTCGTGCTGCGTGGAGACCTTCGCGCCACTGGCGAGGTCCGTCCAGCCCTCCCAGCTCGTTTCGATGCCACCGATCGGGATGATCTGGACCCACATGCGCCAGGCCTCGGGAAGGCCGTCGTTGCCGGGGATCCACAAATACGCGTCACCGGGCGTTACGCCGCCTGAGCTGTAGCTGATGAGAAGGGCGTCGCGTCCGTCGTCGAGCTTCACGAGCGACCGTTCGACGCCAGGGTCGAAAAATTTCACGACCGGGTTGAGCCAGAACGAATCGTTGATCCAGTACGCGTAGGCCGCGCTCAGCGCTTCCTTCGCATCGTCGCCGGTTTGCTCGGTTCCTGAATGCCACGCGCGGCCTGTTTGATCTCCGGTGTGGAATAGGGCGCGCGAATCGCCCCAGCGGAGCTCGACGAGGTCACGATCACGGTCCCAAACGTAGTGATGCCGCTCGAAGAACGACCAACGGACGGCGCCGGTTCGGTCCCAGGCTTCCTTGTTGACGGCCGCCTCCATCGATCGCGCCAGCGTGTCGGCTTCGGGCCCGGGCTGGCCCTCAGGCCTCGGCTCATTGAGCGAGTAGCCCAGCACGACCAGGCCAAGAAGCCCAAGAATGAGAATCGCCGCTAGGACCTTGAACGCGCGCATCATGAGAGCTGGGGCCAGCCTACACTGTGCAGAGAGCGGGCAAAAGCGCTATGAGTCTCCCCATGGCCCATTCGCACGGACAACACGGCGGCGCAGAAGCCAGTTCGCCAACGATCGACACGCGTGAGCGGGGCGCTCCCAAGGACGGTGAGCCTCAATTCATGGATCGCCGGCTGTTCATGCAGTTGTTGGTGTTTCAGGTGCCCACCGGGACGTCGATCACCGCCAACCAGGAGGCACTGTTCTCGGCCCTGAAAGAAGCCGACATTCCTGCGGTGGTCTACGCAGACGCCAACGACCCCCGCGGCGTGGCTCTGCTGACCTTCGGCGAGGATCCGGCACTGTTCGTCGATTCGGTCCGTCCTTTGTTCGAAGCTGCGCCCTTGTGTGACTGGACGCTACGCCCCGAGCTCACGATGATCGGTCGCACCTACAGCAGCGGCTACGAGAAAGACCTCGAATTCTGGCTCCTCGATCGCCCCAGGCAGACGGTTCTCAACCCGGATTGGAACTGGGCGGTCTGGTATCCACTCCGTCGCACCGGGGCATTCGAGCAGCTCGACGGAAGAGAGAAGGGCGGCATCCTCCGCGAGCATGCCACGATCGGGCGCGCGTACGGCGACCAAGGCCTCGCACACGACGTGCGCCTCGCCTGTCATGGCCTCGATGCCAACGACAACGAGTTCCTCATTGGTTTGATCGGGTCGACGTTGCATCCGCTTTCGCATGTCGTTCAGTCGATGCGGGGCACGGTGCAGACCTCGCAGTACATTCAGCACATGGGTCCGTTCTTCGTCGGGCGCGCGATCGGCCGGCACGCGGGCTCCCAAAAGTGAGCTCGCATGTCAGGTAGTACGTTCGGTCGTCTTTTCCGTGTGACCACGGCGGGTGAAAGCCACGGACCAGCCAACGTGGTCATCATCGACGGCTGTCCTCCCGGTCTTCCGCTCTCTGAGGAAGACCTCATCCCGGACCTCGAGCGCCGCCGGCCGGGGCAAAGCAAAATCGTCACGCAACGCAAGGAGCCGGACCGCCCCGAAATTCTCTCCGGCGTGTTCGAAGGCGAGACGACCGGAACGCCCATCGCGATCATCGTCCGAAACAAAGATCAGCGTTCGCGCGACTACAGCAACATCAAGGACGTGTACCGCCCGGGGCACGCCGACTACACTTTCGACGCGAAATTCGGTCGCCGCGACTACCGTGGAGGCGGCCGCAGCAGCGCGCGCGAGACCGTGGCGCGGGTGGCTGCGGGCGCCGTCGCGAAGAAGCTCATTTCTGAAGCGTTTGGCGGGGAGGTGGTCGGCTACGTGACGCAGGTCGGCGATATCGAAGCGACGATTCCTTCGGTGGTCACGCTCGATCAGGTCGAAAAGCTTCCCGACGGCGAGCCAAACATCGTTCGCTGTCCCGATCCCGCTGCTGCAGCGCGCATGGTCAAGCTCATCGAGAAGATGCGAAAAGATCAGGACTCGATCGGTGGCGTTGCTGAAATCGTCGCGCGCAACGTGCCCGCGGGCCTGGGTGAGCCGGTCTTCGACAAGCTCAAGGCCGACCTCGGCAAGGCCCTGTTCAGTCTGCCAGCGGTGCTGGGCGTCGAGTACGGTGCGGGCTTTACGGTCGCCACGGCGCGTGGCAGCGAGAACAACGACGCCTTCGAAACCGACGCAGAGGGTATCATCCGAACGCGCAGCAACCGTCACGGCGGCATGCTGGGCGGAATCTCGAGTGGGATGCCGATCGTTCTTCGCGCTGCCGTCAAACCGACCAGCAGTCTTCCGCGAAGCCAAGACACGGTCACGTCGGCTGGCGACGGGACGACGATTCGGACGACGGGCCGTCACGATCCCTGTCTGTTGCCGCGGTTCATTCCAATGGGCGAGGCGATGGTCGCGCTCGTGCTGGCCGACCATTGGTTGCGCTGGCAGGCGATTCGGTTCTAGCGCGCGAAGTTCCAGGCAATGATTGCGATCGCCGCGGTCACGAGGACTGCCGTCCAAAGAAGGCTACCGCTCTTGCCCTCTTTCGAGTTGTCCGAGCCGACGGCACGGCGAAACCCGCCGATCATGTTGCCCATGACGCCCGTGGTTTGTCCGCCAACCGTGTTCCGGGAGGGACCGTGGCCCTTCTTCTCTCGCTTCTTCGTGTTGGAGCTCTTCTTCTGATACTGCTTCGACATTCGCTCCATCTTATCCGGGATCGATGCTCGGGTGAATTGCTTTTCGCGGAGGTGAGAGGGTGTAGTGCGGTATCGGTTGTCGGTCGCGACGGCACCTCGGGTGTTCTTGCTCACAAGCTGCGAGGAGCTGAGGCTGCGCGTCCGGAGCCCGATGCGCGAGCCACCGGTCTTTCGCACGTGCAGCTTCCGGGTGGCCCATGCTTTCGAGGGCCAGGGCGCGACTTCGCAGCAAGCTCTCATCGCGGGGCGCCAGTCGGAGGCCGGCATCCGCAGCGGATAGGGCGTTCAGGTCGTTGGAGAGGCTGCCATACGCCCGTGCGAGGTCTCGCCAGGCGCGGGGGTCCAGGGGCGAAGCGTCGGCGACCCGCTGATACGCTTCGGCTGCTGCGTTCCAGCGCCACGCACGGGCGTACGCGTCTCCCTGGACGCGATCGAGAACCGGATTCGGCCCGATCAACGCTTTAGCGCGCTCGGTGAACGCTGCGGCTTCGTTTGGCCGGCCCTGCACCGAAGAGAGCCGCGCGCGCAGGACGAGAGCCCGAGCGCTCAGAACGGAGGACTTCGATTCGCGGGCCAAGTGCAAAGCGCGTTCGATGCTCGGCTTGGCGACATGCACGTGCTCCTGCTTGGCGTGGAGGAGCGCGAGCGCCTGCGTGAGCAACCGTTCGATGACCGGTCGCCCCGCGCCCCCCGTGGGTTTCTGCTCGCTCGCCCCACGCCCCATCCAGACCGTTGCGGCGCCCACCTCGGTCACGGGCTGCTCGAGGCAGGGATCGAGCGCGACCTTGCCTCGCTTTTCGGCGCCCTGCGCGAAGTGGACGCCTCGGTCGGTGCGGCTGGCTTCACAGGCCAACGCTTGGAACTGCAGACTGTGTTTGCGGTGTAGCAAGCGCGCATCGACTCGTAACGGGAGCTCGATCTGGCGCGGAAGCGTCATCGAGTAGCGAACAGCCTGCGCATCGTGTGCGGGCAGCGTGCGGTCGAACGCCGGAGCGGAGAAACGGTGTACTTGATGCAGGATCTCTGGCGTGGCTTCCGCATCGAGAAGCGTAGCCCGCAACATGAACACATCGTCATTGCCATCCTCGTTCGGACGCGACAGCGCGAGCAGCTTGCCGGACGCATCGCGAACCTCGACCTCGACCCAGACATCCTGCATGTCGCGGACTCCGCCGGGGAATCGGTGGCCGGCGCCGCTGTTTTCGAGCAGAACGTCGAAGACCAGCCGCTCTGCGCCCCGGAGCCTCGACTCTTCAGGGAGCAGGTAGCGTCGCGGGCCGGCACGCACAGCCCCGATGTCGACGATCACGGAGCCTTCGAGCTGATTGCGGGCCTGTTTGGCGTGCCCCGGGTCCGGCAACTGCACGGCCATGGCCGTGTGAGATGCGGCCCAGCGGTGACTGCTCACCACTCCGTCGATGGACCCCGCCATCTCCGCATCGGATGCCGACTCGGCAGGCATGTGGCAGCCCTGGCAGCTGTTCTCTTCGACCGACGTGAGCTGATCTTGCACCGCGCCGGCAAAGGCCGACGACGCCCAGTCGCCCAGGTCATCGATTCCGGGAAGATGGTTCTCGTTTCCGATCGACGGGCCGGAAAAAGACCGGTGACAAGAGCCGCAGAGCGCTGCGGTGCGGAGCGGCTTCATCGTGAGCCGTGCGCGGTGCGCTTCGATCTCTTCTTGGTTCGCCGGGTCAGGAAGGAAGACGACCCGGTCCGTGAGGGTGAAGCTCGCGTTGCCGTCGGGGCGTGTGGACTCGATGCTGTGGCAGACGAGGCAGGTGATGCCGACGTACGCGAGCTCGTTCTCCGGTGTGACCTCCCGGTCGATATCCCCCGACATCAGGAGGATAGGGTCGTGACAGCCCGCGCAGAATCGACTTTCGTCCTCACCCCGCTCCTCGCGGAACTGGTCGATGCTTGCTCGGTACCACGGGTTGTCGAACGACGCATACGCGTGTGCGCTGTTCGTCCAGTGTGACGCCACGTCGGAGTGGCAATCGGTACAATCGTCGGTCTTGGCGAGCCTGATGACGTCCAATGCCGGAGCACTCATGAGCGAAGGACTCAGGTCCTGCCCGGTGGAACGAAGCGGCTCCGGCGCGTACGAGCAGCCCGCGACCCAAATCAACGCCGTGAAAAGCCAGCGAGTCATATCGTGTAGGACGTTCGACGCCCCCTTTCGGATCTGATTCTTCTCAGAGCGTGCCGAAGCTCACGAAAATCTGTGTGAGCAGCGCGTCGGCCATCAAAATGCTGATCGAAACCACCACGACCGAGCGGGTGGTCGAGCGGCCGACGCCCTCGGTTCCGCCACGGGTTTGCAGGCCGAAGTAGCAACCCAGAATGGCGATCAAGAAGCCGAAGAATGGGGTCTTGGAGACGCCGCTGATGAAGTCGTTGATTCTTAGCGAGTCGAGCGCCGTCGAAAAGAAGAACTCCATCGGAATCCCGTAGGACAGTGCCGCAACGAGCATCGAGCTGATCATCCCGAGGATGAACGCGACGAACGTGATCAAAGGCATGATCACGATGCAGGCGACCATGCGCGGCACGACGAGCTTGCGAATGGGGTCTGCACCTAAGGCTCGGATGGCGTCGACTTGCTCGGTCACCGTCATCGAGCCGAGCTCCGCTGCGATCCCTGCCGCGATCCGGCTACCGACGACGAGCGCTGTCAGCGAAGGCGCGAGCTCCCGGGCCTCGGAGACCGCGATGACGCGGCCGAGTGTGTCCTTGGCGCCGAAGGCCTCCATCGAAACCGCGAATTGAATGGTCATGACGATGCCGACGAAGATCGCCGTCGCCGCTGCGATAGCGAGGCTCCGAACGCCGAGCTGCTCGAGTTGGTAGATGAACTCGCTGGTGTCGAAGCGCGTCGTGAACATGGTGCGAAACGTACGTCCGGCGAGGAGCGTCGAGGCGCCCACCTCTTCGACGAAGGTTCGAAGACGCCGGATCTGAAGGTCGGCCCAGGAGATTAAGTTGCGAGGCCGGGTCGATGTCGATGCGGAAGTCACGGCTGACCCGTCGTCGTCGTAAAGCCGGCGAGCACGCGATCGAAATCCGGCAAGGACTCTTCGAAACCGGGGCCGGGCGGGGTGATAAGGCCGAAGTCGTATACGCAGCCGTCCTTCTTGAGGATCTGGAGAAGAATCTGACGCGGGACACCGTCGAGCTTCGCGGTGAATTGCGTGCGCAGGGCTTCGCGGCCGTCCATCGGTACGCGCCCCTCTTCGACCGGCTCTCGATCGGTGAATCCGATCATCAGGTGGCTTCGAAGCGCCGTGAGCGGGATGTCCAGCGTGGGGTCACAGTCGGAGTCGACGTGCATGACCGCCTCCGTGGACTCGTTGTGCCAAGCAAGGTCGTTTTGCCGATCGACCGTAACAGCTGTCCAGTCCTCATCGACCGGGCCGATTCGATAGGACGTCTGCTCACCCCGGTAGACTCCGCTTTGGAGCGTGCCGGTGGTGGCACAGCCCATCGCTGTCAGGCTCATCAAGAGCCAGATTGCCAGCCGCCGCCTCACTGCGGCGAACTCTAGCAGGCGGGGCTTTCTTGTCGATTTGGGCTTTTCAGGCTCGGAGTGGGCCGGATCCGTTTTCGTTCGCTAGACTGTAGGGACCGTGAGTTGGGGGGCTCAACCAGAACAGCCGACGCAGATTCGCGGCGTAGCGACGTTGGATCGGCTCGTCGTGGAGGGGCAGGTGCCTCCCGACCGCTACGACGAGGTGGTCATCCATGCCCAGCGGACGCAGTCGACCGCCGAGGAAGCGATTCTGCAACTCGGTCTTATGAGCGAAACGGCGCTCCTAAAGTACATCGCGGGCATCTACAAAACCCGATTCGTGAGCTCCGAGCGGCTTGCCAAGGCGGCCATTGACGTCGGGCTGCTTCAGAAAGTGCCCCGCAAGCTTGCCAAGCGGCTGACCGCCTTCCCCATTTTGTACGACTCGAAGAGTCGGATGGTTTCGGTCGTCGCCGCAGACATGACGGATGAGGACGTACGTCAGCAGATGACGTTCGCTACTGGGGCACGAGGTGTACACGTCTACGTGGCGCGCGAGGCCGCCATTCGCGCAGCCATCGCCAAACACTACGACCAGGACAACCGTCCGTTCGAGATGCTGTTGAGCGGCGCCTCGTCGCGCGAGGTCGGCTCGTCGCGAGATTCCGATCCCGTGCCCGGATGGGGTCAGGTCTTCGAGGATAAGGACGGGCTTCTGGTCCAGCCTGCTCGGAAGCAATCACTCGAAGGTGAGCAGCCTGCCAACGATCAGCTGAACGAGCATGAGGTCGACGAGCCGCCGCACACTCAGCCGACGATTTCAGCAGGGTCCACGCTCATCGAGCAACTGTCGGCGCCTGAGCAGGGAGGCGATCTAGCGGTCGACCCGGAGGTTTACCTCGAAACGCTTAGCGTGCTCGTCACTCTGATGGAGCAACTCAATCCCGACCGCGGTGCGCACTCCATGCGTGTCGCGCGGATGTGTCAGCAAGTGTGTGAGCGGGTTCGACTCAGCAAGGCCCAGGTCCAAGGCATCTTAATTGCCGCGTACCTGCACGACGTCGGCGTTTCGACGGACTCACACTCCACGCCCTTCGATGTCGCCCACGACGAGAACAAATACGATATTGCACACCGATTCTACAGCGCGCCGCTTCGGAATCTGGAGTCCGTCGACCTTCCCAAGACGGCGGTCGATGCCCTTCGGCACCGCTTCGAGCGTTTCGATGGCAAGGGTTTCCCGGAACGCCTGAGTGGAAAGGACATCCCTCTCGGCGCCCGGATTCTTGCCGTTGCGGAGAGCTTCATCGATCTGACGGAGAGCAAGTCCAATGGGCTCGGGCGGCGCGTCTCGGCCGAGGAAGCCTGCGATGCGTTGGAGCCTCACAAGGGAACGAGCTTCGACCCGGCGGTCGTCGATTGGTTACGCCACATCGTCCTCGATGACGGGCTCAACACGCAAATCATGTCTGGGCGCCATCGCGTGCTCATCGTCGATCCGGACCCGGAAGAGACTGCGGTCCTCGAGGTGCAGTTCGCCGGTCAGGGTTACGACGTCAGCATCGAGCGATCCATCAAAGGTGCGCTACGGAGTTTGGACGCCGAAACGTACGACGTGGTGGTCAGCGAGGTGAACCTCGCGGACGGTCAAGGTTTCGAGCTTCTCGAGCTCATGCGCAAGAATGCGCATACCCAGATGCCATTGATGTTCGTGACCTCCGACCGCGCTCAGTCTTCGGTCAATCGCGGGCTCGAGCTCGGGGCGGCAGACTACGTGGTCAAGCCCACGTCGGCCGCCGTGGTCGCAGCCAAGGCGGGTCGGATGATCGCGAATAGTCGAGCTCAGAAGCCTGGTGGACGCGGCGTCTCCGGCTCGCTCCAGGAAATGGCGCTCCCCGATTTGATTCAGATGATCGCGAATGGCCGCAAGAACGGGATCCTGAAGGTTCGTGACGGCGCGTCGCAGGGCGAGCTGATGTTCCAGGACGGCTCGATTCACGATGCGCGCTTCGGCGAGCTTTCAGGGGCTGAAGCCGTCTATGGAGTGCTTCGGCTGTCGGAGGGGGATTTCACGCTAGAGCCCCAAACCGCGCCCGTGGCGGACGTCATTGGGATTCCGACGCACTACCTCTTGCTTGAAGCGATGCGCCGGCTCGACGAAGAGCAGCGCTAACACCGGTCAGGTGTTCAGCGACCCGCCAGTTTGAGCCAGGCACGCCCTGGGATATGCTGGTGAGGTGCGTCTGTGCCATCAGTGTGGCGCGTCGGTGGAAGATGCCGCGCGCTTTTGTTCCGCTTGCGGCGCGCCCTCTGACGAGCAAGAGGGAGGCGGAGGTGCGGACCCGCTCATCGGCCGTATCGTCGGTGGAACCTATCTCCTGCAAGAGGTCGTCGGCGTCGGGGGCATGGGCCGCGTCTACAAGGCCGAGCAATCGACGCTAGGGCGGACCGTCGCGGTCAAGGTCATCCACCCGCATCTACTCGGCGACGAGCAAACCGTTGCGAGGTTCTATCAGGAGGCCCGCGCCTCGAGCCGGCTGAATCACCCCAACAGCGTCAGCATCATCGACTTCGGCCGGACCGACGATGGGATTCTCTACCTCGCCATGGAGTTCCTGAGCGGCAAGGACTTGGCGCTCGTGATGCATGAAGAGGGGCCGCTCGAGGTGGATCGGGTCTGCAAGATCCTGATCAACACGCTCGATGCGCTAGGCGAAGCGCACGAGCTCGGCATCGTGCACCGAGACCTGAAGCCTGAGAACATCATTCTGCGTCCGCTTCGATCGGGGGACGACCTAGTCAAGGTCGTCGACTTTGGGCTTGCCACGATCGTCGGTAAAGAGAGCTCGATCACGAAACCCGGGCTGGTCTGCGGCACACCCGACTACATGTCTCCGGAGCAGGGCCGCGGTGATAGCGTAGATGGGCGAGGCGATCTCTATGCGCTCGGCGTCGTGCTCTTCGAGCTATTGGCCGGGCACCTTCCGTATATCGACGACACCCCCACCCGGGTCGTGCTGAGGCATATCAACGATCCGATCCCCGACCCGCGCAAAGCGAACCCACCACGTGAGGTGCCCGATCGATTGGCGGAAGCGACCATGAAGGCGCTGGCCAAGGATCCCAACGACCGCTATCAGGTCGCTCGAGACATGCAGCAGGCGCTGCGTGGCGCCATCGAAGATACGCGCGAGCTTCGCGCCTCGGTCGTTCCCTGCCCGAGCTGTGGCGCTCCCACGTCTCACGCCCAGAACTTCTGCGGCGAGTGCGGCGAGCGGCTTGCCGGGTCTGAACCGGCTCTTGGCAGCGGTCGTTCCCTCCGGCCGTCATTCTACCCACCGCTGGGCTCGCAGCGGCTGTTCGTGGGGCGCGAGGATGAGCTTCACCTGATTCGCGAGCATCGTCATGCGGCGACACAGGGGGCGCATTGGGTTCACGTGTTCGGCGAACCGGGCGTGGGCAAGACCCGGTTCCTCACCGAGATCGCGGAGGGTGCTGCAGCCGAAGGTGACCTGGTCATCGGTGCGGGCGCACATTCGACAGGCGCGCCGGTCCCGTACTCGGCGATTCGAACCATCATGGCCGAGCTCCTCGAGGTCGACGATTCGGAGCTGGCGAGGATGGCCGTTCGCCGTGATGACCTGGGGTCGGCACTGGCGGGCGCGGGGGTTGACGAGGTGATGAATCCCGCGGGTCTGCTCGGTGGCGACGGCCGATCGAGGACGGGCGCCGTGGCTGAAGCGCTGGCCTCTGCGGTACGCAGCGCTCGCGCGCGGGCATCGAGTGGACGGGTGATGTTGATCGTCGATGACCTCTCGTACTGCGACGGGCTCACCCAGCGGACCATTGTGGAGCTTTCGCGTGCGCTCGGGACAGAGCCGGTGCTCTTGGTGACTGCCGGTGACCACGATCGAGGCATCCTCGCCGATGAAGCGATTCATCTCCAAGGTCTCGATTCGGAGCAGGCCGAGCAGTTCTTGGCTGGGTCGTTCCATCTTCGCTTGGTATCCGGGCTCGACAAGCTCACCGCGTCGGTGGGCGGGCAGGTCCTGCCGCTGCACTTGGAGCAGCTGGAGGCGCTTGGTGTCACCCCGGAGGACGGGCCGGCGCCGCGGATGGCCGACGCGATCGCCCGACGCATGGAACGTCTCGAAGTCGATGCCCAGCGCCTACTTCAATCCGCCGCGGTTCTCGGCCGGACCTGCGACCTGGACGCCCTACGCCGCGTCTCCGAGAACGATGAGTTACACGGTCTCGACGAGCTCGCCGGGAACTCGCTCGTACAACTCGATGGAGGCAGGGTGAGCATCGTCCATCCTTTCATCGCGGACCTCATCGCTGCGTCGATTCCCGCCGAGGCGCGCCGTGCGCTTCACCGCCGCGCCTTCGAAGTCTTGAGCGAGCTTCGAGCGCCTCAAGAGGTGCGCGCCTTGCACGCATACAGTGGTGTCGATCCCGTGACCAGTCTCGTCGTCCTCGAGAAGGCCGGCGATGCTTCGATGAGTCGTGGAGATCACCACGGTGCGGTTCTGCAATACCGGCGCGCGCTGGAGATCGCTCGCCGCGAAACCTTGGAGAGCGGCGATACCGTTTACGACCGAGCCATCGCCACGTTCAGCAGAAAGCTCGGAGAAGCGCTCGCACGATCGGGCGATGCCTCCGGTGCAGACGGCGTGCTTCGCGAGGCGCTCGACCTCACTGCGCCCAACAGCGTCGACCGGGCCAAAATGCTTTTGTCCCTCGGACGCATTGCCGCGCGTCGTGACCGTCCTCGGGATGCCATGCGGCAGTACGGCCAAGCACTGGAGCTAGTGGCCGGTGTCGAGCCGTCGATCGAATCCCATCTGCAGGTGGCCATCGGGCGCATTCGCCGTATCGAAGGCAACCCCCAGCATGCAGCCAACGCCTATCGGCGGGCGCTCGAGCTCTTCAAGGAAATCGGCGCGACCGTGGACACCATCTCGCGCGCTCGACTCGAGCTCGCCGATGCGCTGACCGCGGCCGGCGACCATGAAGGTGCCGCCCACGAGCTGGCGAGCGTGGAGAGAGACGCAAGGGTGAACGGTGGCTCGAGTCTCGTAGCTCGCGCCGTTGGGATGCTCGGCTCGATCGACGAGCTGGCCGGCCGAGCGCGGGACGCCCAGGCTCGATACGAGGAGGCCGCTTCCCTGGCAGCGGAAGCGGGCGATGCGCCCGGCCATCGGCGCTGGCTTTCGGCCAGTAAAACGCTCCGGGCCAGCATCTAGCACTCTGCTATGCTGCGCCACATGCGGCGCTGCTGGTGGATCTGCGTTCTGATCGCTGCGTTTGGCTGCGATCCGCTGAGCGAGTTCAGCACCGGGGATGGAGAAATCTACCGGGGCGACATCGTCGGCGTGAACGACCCGCTCAACTGTCCCGACGGGATCGACTGCTCATTCATTCGCAGAGGCTTTCCCTCCGGTGTGAGGCTCGATCTCACGTTCGATCCCGAGCGGCAGTACGAGAACCCGGGCACGATTTCTACAAGCGGCGAAACCTGCGGCCCCACGTTCTCCGATACGCTGCTGCTTCCGATTCCGCCGCTCGCGCACGATCAGCTCGGGCTCTACCAGTTTCCGGGCAGTGGTAGGCTTCGCAACTACATATTCGTCGCGCGGCCCGATTCAGGCCCTCTTGTGGGGCGAGACGTGATGGTGTTCGTCTCGCTCCTTCGTGGCGGAACTGTCGAGGTGCGCTTGGTGGCCGGCCCCGGTTTGGAAATTTGCGACCCCTCGGATTGCGGCGTCATCGATGCCGGTGCCTGTGACTACTTCGGTGTGTTTGGGCTCCAAAGAGAGCAACTCTGATGCGCGTGCTCGGGATCGAGAGCTCCTGCGACGAAACGGCCGCGGCCCTCGTCACCGACTCGGGCGAGGTGCTGGCGGATGTGGTGGCGAGCCAAGTTGCGATGCACGGGCCCTACGGAGGCATCGTCCCGGAGCTCGCCTCACGGGCACACATGCGGGCGATCATTCCGGTGATTCGTGAAGCGCTCGCCAAACTGCCAGGTGGGCTCCGGGGGGTCGACGCGATTGCCGTCACGCAGGGCCCTGGCTTGGTGGGCGCGCTTCTGGTCGGCGTCCAGGTCGCGAAGGCCTTGGCCTGGAGTATCGGCAAGCCCCTCGTGGGCGTGAACCATTTGGATGGCCACCTCTTGGCCGTCTATTTGCGACGGCCGGGCGAAGATCAGCCCAAGGAGGGGCCCGCGATGCCTTTCGTGGGGTTGCTCGTGAGCGGAGGGCACACGGCGCTCTACCGAGTCGAAGGCTGTGGTGACATCGTGCTTCTCGCGCAGACCCGGGACGACGCCGCCGGCGAGGCGTTCGACAAGGCTGCCAAGCTTCTCGGCCTTGGTTACCCCGGTGGCCCCGTGATCGACCGACTCGCTGCCCGTGGTAACGCCGGCGCCTTTTCATTTCCCCTTCCAATGGCATCGCGCAAGACCTTGGAGTTCAGCTTCTCGGGCCTGAAGACGGCCCTCGCGCGCCACGTTCAACAGCACGGTGTCCCGGCCGACGAGCAAGAGCTCGCCGACCTTTGCGCCTCCTTTCAAGGCGTGATTGTCGAGAGCCTCGTTCGGAAGGCGATTCTCGCTTGCAAGCAGGAAGCGCTGGGCCGGCTGGTCATCAGCGGAGGCGTTGCGGCGAATGGCGGACTGCGTGCCCGAGCCAAGGAGGTCTGCGACGCGAACGGGGTTGCGCTTTTCGTTCCCCCTCCCGTCTCTTGCACCGACAACGCCGCGATGATCGCGATGGCTGCAGCACACCGCCTGGTGGCAGGCGAGCGAGACGACTTTTCGTTTGCCGTCTACTCGCGCGACCCCGACCGGCGCCGGGGCAAATTTCGCCGAGATGGAACGCTCGTCGAGCGCACGTAGGCGGCCCATGTCTGCGAGCGCGTCGGAGTCGATCGAATCGAACTACGTCGAGGTGGCCCTTCCGGTTCCACTTCGAAAGCTGTTCACCTATGACGTGCCGACCGAATTGCGAGGCGTGCTGCAGCCGGGAAGCCGCGTCGCGGTTTCTTTCAGTCGTCGGAAGCTGGCTGGCTTCGTCGTCAGCGGCCGCGACGACCTTCCCGAAGGAGTGGCGCGGGCGCTTCCTGTAGCGGGCCTCCTCGAATCGGAGCCGGTTTTCACCCCCGAGTTGCTGCGATTCCTGGACCAGGCGGCCAAGTACTACATGCACCCGCTCGGAGAGGTCTTGCGTGCCGCCGCGCCGGCGTTGCCATCCGGGGCGATGCGACGGCTACGTAAGGATGGATTTCTGGAAGCAACCGAGAATCTCCCCGGGCAGCGCGTTGCACACCATCGAACCTGGAAGGTCACGGCGACCGGAAAAAACGCGTCGGCCATTCGCTTGGGCGCGCGGCAGAAGAAGCTCATGGATCGATTCGCGGATCGCGATTCGATCTTTCTCGAGGAGCTACGCGGCGAGGTCGACGACCCCCGTTCCGTCGTCCGTTCGCTCGCGGACAAGGGGCTCCTCGAATTCGAAGAGGTCGAAGCCATTCGTGACCCGTTCTTTCGAATTCCGGTGCAGCGAGACGAGCCACATGCACCGACTGCCGCGCAACAAATCGCGATTGACGCGGTCGTCGAAGCGCTCGCGAAACGTCGCGGCCAGGCGTTTCTCCTCCATGGCGTGACGGGGTCGGGAAAAACCGAGGTGTACCTCCGCGCGATCGACGAAGTTCGAAAGGCCGACCGCGGCGCAATCTTGCTCGTGCCGGAAATTGCGCTCACCCCGCAGCTCGTCGGACGATTCCGCGCGCGCTTTGGTGACGATATCGCCGTGCTTCACAGTGGGCTCACCACACGTCAACGAGACGACGCCTGGCAAGCGCTTCGCAAGGGGAGGGTGCAGGTTGCGATCGGGGCGCGCTCCGCCTTGTTTGCGCCCGTCGCCGACCTCGGATTGATCGTCGTCGACGAGGAGCACGACCCGTCGTTTAAGCAGGACGAGGGCTTTCGCTATCACGCCCGGGACATGGCCTTACTCAGGGCGCGGTACGCCGGGGCGGTTTGTGTGCTTGGGAGCGCCACGCCTTCGGTCGAAACCTATCATCGCGCGAACCAGGGGCTCATCGGCTTGCTTTCACTGCCCACGCGAGCGACCGGCGCAACCATGCCCGACGTAGAAATCGTCGATTTGCGTCGACACCGAATCGGCCCCACGGGGCATCCCCTCGTCTCCGGGCCGCTTTTCGCCGCGCTCGGCCGCTGTTTGGAAGACGGCCATCAGGCGATCATCTTTCTCAATCGGCGCGGCTTTGCGCCAAGCCTACGATGCGCGTCCTGCGGCGGGGTGGCTGAGTGCCCTGCGTGCAGTGTTGCCCTGACCGAGCATCGGGGGCAGGGCGCGCTTCGATGCCACTACTGCGATTTCCATCGGGCGGTTGCCGTTCCCTGCGCGGCGTGCGGGAGCACTGAGTACAAACGACTCGGAGTCGGCACCGAACAACTTCAGAAAGCCGTCGAAGTGAGTTTCCCGAAGGCCTCCGTCGCGCGGCTCGATCGCGACACCGCGTCCGGGGACGGCGTCGAGCGGGTCCTGGATCGGCTGCGCAGCGGCGAGGTCGATGTGTTGGTGGGTACGCAGATGGTCACCAAGGGACACGACATTGCCGGGGTCACCCTGGTTGGTGTTGCCCTCGCCGATCAAAGCCTCGCCTTCCCGGATTTCCGTGCTTCCGAACGCACGTTCCAGTTGCTCGCGCAGGTCGCCGGCCGCGCAGGCCGTGCCGACAGCCCTGGAGAAGTCATCCTTCAAACCTTCCAGCCCGATCACCCCGCGGTGCGTCTGGCCGCACAGCATGACTACGAGAGCTTCTACGCCGAAGAGATCCGAGATCGGCAAGAGGTCGGCTATCCACCCTTCGCGCGCCTCGTGAGTGTGCGCGTCCACGCTGGCGCCGAAGACGACGCGCGCGGCGCCACGCAACTACTCGCCGACACCGCGCGCCAACACCAGTCCGTCAAGGACGGCGCTGTCCAAGTTCTAGGCCCAGCCCCCGCACCCCTCGTCCGCCTCCGAGGCCGCTACCACTACCGCCTTCTGTTGAAGTCCCCCGACAGAAAACTCCTCCGCAACGTCACCGCCCACTTAGCCGCCCGAATCGAAGCCGGCCTCCCCCCCGCCCACGCCACCCTAGACATCGACCCCCTCTAGGGGACACTCTCCACCCCCCAAATCCCTGAAACCACACACGTTTTGCGGCAAGGATCGCAGCGTTTTCACTCGCTTATGAGGTAGGAGAGTGCCCCCCTCATTCGGCGGCTTCTTGCTCGTTCTGGCTGTTCGGCGCTCGGGCGGCGTCTTCCGCTGCCAGAAATCCAAAGGTCAGCGCGGGGCCTATCGTGCCGCCGGCGCCCGGGTAGCTGCGTCCCATCACCGACGACGACGAGTTGCCCGCCGCGTAGAGTCCCGGAATCACCTGACCGTCTGCTTTCAGCACGCGACTGTGCTCGTCGGTCACGAGCCCGCCCTTGGTCCCGAGGTCACCCGGGTAGATTTGCACGGCGTAGAACGGAGGCGTTTCGATCGGACCGAGTGAGCAGTTGGGCTTCACGCTCGGATCGCCGTAATAGCGGTCCTGCGCGCTCCAGCCTCGATTGTAGTCCGGGTCTTCGCCTTTGACCGCATGCTCGTTGAACCGCGCGATCGTCGACTTCACCGTCACGGCTGGAATCTCGAGTTGCTCGCAAAGCGCTTCGGTGGTCTCGGCTTTGTAGAGGAACTTGCCGTCACGGTAGCGACGCGGGATCTGCTTGTCCGGCATGATCTTGCCCGGCGCAACCGGCCCGGCGATCGACGACTTCCGGTACGTCGCATCGAAGATGTGAAACCAGCGCGGGTCAGTCGCGCCCGTTTTCGCGACGTCGTCGTACATGCCGTTGACGACATCGATGTAAGGAGCCGCCTCATTGGTGAATCGCTTCCCCGCCTGGTTGACGAACAGCCCATGCGGCAGGCTCTTCTCGACGACCAGCACCCAGGAAAACGGCGACTTCGGCACCATCGAGACCGGGGTCCACCAGGCTTCGTCCATCAGGTCGAGCGCGCCGCCGGCATCGCGTCCCATACGAATCGCGTCTCCGGTGTTCGAGGGGGTTCCCGCGGTCCACTCGGTCGTGATCGGTTGCCGTTGGTATTGCTGCCGCATCTCGAGGTTGCGCGAAAACCCGCCCGCCGCGAGCACGACGCCGCGATTCGTCTTCACACGAATCGTTTCGCCCTCCTTGCGGATCACCGCCCCGACGACCTTGCCGCCGTCGAAAACGAGCTCTTCGACGCCGGTATTGAGCCAGGCGGGGACGTTGCGCTCTTTCAGCGAAAGCAGAAGGCGACCCATCAGGGAGTTGCCGGCACAGAGCTTCGTATCGCGCCCCCAGCGCTTCCGCTTGAAGTGGCGCAGCATGTACGAGAACATCTGCCAAGCCATGAACAGCATCGTCTTGAGGCCCACGCCGATCGCAGCCTGCGCCTCCTTCGCGGTGATGCCGAACTTGCCGAGAATCTGCGACTGTGGGTGAGGCCTGCGCAGTCGAATCAAGTCCTCGCGTAGCCGCGACCCGTCGAAGGGTATCGGGTCCATCGACCGACCACCGGGCAGCCCGCCCGGCGCTTCGGGGTAGTAGTCGGTGTACTTCGCGAGCGGGACGTAGCGCACGTGCGTCTTTTCGTGCAGGTACGCGAGCACGCGCTTGCTCTCGCGGACGTAGAGCCAGAGGCGTTCGTCGGGCACTTCGCCCTTGGTGATGTGCTTCAGATACTCGAAGCCTTTTTCGTCTGAATCCACGATCCCTTCACGGGCCATGCCCGGGTTGTTGGCGACCCAGCAGACCCCGCCCGACATCGCCGAGTTTCCACCATAGAGCTCGCTCTTTTCGACCAGCAGCACGTCTAACCCGAGATCGTGCGCGCGTACCGCAGCTCCCATGCCGGCGGCTCCGCTTCCCATCACGAGCAAATCGACTGTACGGTCCCACTCCGCCATTACGGCGCTCCTTTGCTACGGGTCGGCCCGAAAGTAGAACATGTTCTAGCGTTGCGCTCCTGTCAAACGCCCCCGATCTTGCAACCGGGGTTGCTCAGCGCTAGAAAATACTTACCTTTCAATGGTTTTGAGCGCTCAGCCGCTCGGAGGTTCCCAGGTGATTCGCCCCATTCTCTTCTACCCAGATAAACGGCTCCGCGAGCCCGGCAAAGACGTCGAGGTCTTCGATGCCGAGCTGCACCGCTTGATCGACGACATGGCCGAGACGATGTACTCAGCCCCGGGCGTCGGATTGGCTGCGCCGCAAATCGGCGTCTCGAAGCGCCTTTTCATCGTGGATGTCGCCTCTGACGAGGACGAGCCGAGCGACCTCCGCGTCTTCATCAACCCTGAGATCATCGCCGCGGAAGGCGAAACCACCTTCAACGAAGGCTGCCTCTCGTTCCCCGGCATTCGCGAAGACATCGACCGAGCCGAGCGCATCACCGTCCGGGCGCTCGACCAGGACGGCAAGCCCTTCGAGCTCGAGGCCGAGGGCCTCTTGGCGATTGCGATTCAACACGAAAACGATCACCTCAATGGCGAGCTGATGATCGACCATCTCAGCGTCTTGCGCCGTCGTCTGGTGCATCGCGCGATGACGAAGCGCGCCGCGGTCGACGCCGCGCAGTGACAGCCCGTGAGGACGATTTTTTTTGGCAGCCCGGAGTTCGCGGTGCCCTGCCTCGAAGCGCTGCACGAGTTTAGCGAAATCGTGACGGTCATCTCACAACCGGACCGTCCTGCGGGGCGCGGGCTTGCCATGCGGCCTCCTGCCGTGAAGCAACGCGCATTGGATCTTGGTCTCGACGTCTGGCAACCGACGAAAGTGCGGACTCCTGAGTTTGCGGAACGCCTTCGGGCGCTCGAGGTAGACGTGGCCGTCGTGGTCGCGTACGGACGAATCCTCCCACTTGCCGTGCTCGAAGCCCCCGGCGCCGGCTGCGTGAACGTTCACGCTTCTCTGCTTCCACGCTGGCGAGGCGCGGCGCCGATTCAATGGTCGATTGTTCATGGCGACGAGGAGACCGGCGTGACGTTGATGCAAATGGACGAGGGCATGGACACCGGTCCCATCCTCGCAACCGCTTCGACCCCGATTAAAACCGATGACGACGCTGGGACGCTCAGCGAGAGACTTTCGAAAATGGGTGCGACGCTCCTGCGGGAACAACTGCCACGCTACGTCGCCGGCGAGCTCACGTCGAAGCCGCAAGACGACGCCGCGGCGACGATGGCGCCTCTCCTCGAAAAGGCACATGGCCGCGTCGAATGGAACAAATCGGCTCGCGCGGTGCATAATCAGATCCGCGGCATGAATCCTTGGCCCGGCGCACATACGGTTCTCGGGGAGCGGCGCATCAAAGTGCATCGCGCGCTTGCTACGACCCTCGATCCCGAGGGGGCTCGCCCCGGCGAAGTGATCGCGCTCGATCCGGAAGGCATCCTCGTGGCCTGCGCCGAGGGCACGCTCGAAATTCAAGAACTTCAAGAGAGTGGCCGGAAGCGGGTCGACGCGCGTTCCTTCGCCAGCGGGCGCGGGGTTGCAGTCGGCGATTGCTTTTCGAGCGAAGGGACCGAGGGATGAAGATCTACACGAAGACAGGCGACGCTGGCGAGACCGGCCTTTTTGGCGGGGATCGGGTGTCGAAAGCATCGCTTCGGGTCGAAACCTACGGCGAGGTCGACGAGCTGAACAGCACCGTGGGTTGGGCGCGCGTAGCGGTGTCGGATCCGGAGCTCGATGCCCTCCTCAATCAGATCCAAAACGACCTGTTCGAAGTGGGCGCAGAGCTCGGCTCGACCGCCGAGCGCAAACAGAAAAGCATGATGCCCCTGATCACCGAAGCGCAGGTCGAAGCTCTCGAGCATGCGATCGACAAATACGAAGAAGGCCCACCCCCACTGACCTCGTTCGTCTTGCCAGGCGGGAGCGAAGGCGCGGCAAGGTTTCACGTGGCGCGCTGCGTTTGCCGCCGTGCCGAGCGCTCGCTCGTTGCGCTCGGCGCGCATGAGACGCTTCGGGGCGAGCTCTTCCGCTACATCAACCGGCTGAGCGATCTGCTGTTCATTCTGGCCCGCTACGCCAACCACCGCGCAGGCGTCGAAGACATCCCCTGGAAGGGCCTGGGCGGCTAGGGCATGTCCTCGGGGTCGAGGCTGAAGTCGCGCGTTCCGACCCGACCGTCGCCGAGCACGTCCCCGGGCAAGTCGAGGCCCGCGCGCATCTCTTCAATCGCCTCGTAGAGCGCGGCCCGCTCCGCCGACAGTCGCCGAATGATCGTGGAGCCCCACTGGCGCTTTGCGCGGATCCTAATCGACGTCCAGGTACGCCTGACTAGCTCGAGGTAGATCAAAGCCAGCGCGCCGCCGAACGCGCCAATCAAAAAGGTAGTGATCCCAGCTCGCCAGGGCGCGCGAGCGATCTCTTCAAACGAGTTGTGGAGCTCGATCTGCCCGAGTCCCACCAGCAGGGCGAAAATCAACCAGGCGAGCGGGAACAAGATCAGGCCGGTGAGCAGCTTGATCGTCGCGGTGTCTTTGTATTGCCTCGAAGCGATCCGAGAGAGGACGTTGATGAGGAAGTAGGGCGCAGCGTTGATGAGCAGACCCAAGACCAGAACCGGAGGAATCACCAGGAACACGACGGCGGCTTGGGCAGCCAGGAGCACCGGGAGCCACTTGGATTCGATCGGCGGCGGTTTGTCGAGGTCGTCGTCCTCGAGCTTCACCTCGCGAAGCGCTGCATCGTAGGCCTCGACGCGATCGAGCAAGGCCTGCACTCCGTCGGGATCGGTTTGCAACCGCGCGTAGTACGCCTTCCAAACCCTCGCCATCCCCAAGGAGCGCTCGGCCATGTCGGGCGCCTTGAGACTCACGCCGGCTCGCTTCGCACGCTCCGCTCGGACGAGGCTACGAACACGGCTCATCAGTTGATTCAGCTCCCAACTTTCGGTTGCGTGGGTCACCTCTTGAAGGGCTGGCTCGAGAACCTGGGTCAGCTCGCCGCTTCGAGCCCGCAAGGCCTTGTCGTCACCCTCCGGAATCGGCGCCAAGAGCTCGCGTGGCAGCACCAGGGGCGCATGGAACTCGACCAGCACATCGGAGCGGAACATCGTCTTGTCGTCGTAGTGAAGGCCGACCGGGATGATCACCGGAGGAACGCCGTTGTCGTCGCAGAGTTGCTTGGCGCGGTAGTAGAGCCGCGCCGCGCCGGTCTTGAGTTCCTGGAGAAAAGGATCGTCGTGACTCACTCCTTCGGGGAACAAGGCCGCGAAGCCGCCATCGCAGACCGCTTGGGCCATCGCGTCGAGGCTCTTTCGATTCGCCTCTCGCCGTGCCTCGACGTCACCGTCTTTCGAATCCGTCGCCCGAAAGATCGGGACGGTGCCGAGCGCACGCATCAAGCGTCCGACGATCGGCCAAGAGAAAAGCCCGTGCCGCGCTCCAAACACGACCCGACGCGGAAAACCACTGATGATGAGCGCCGGATCCACCAGCCCATTCGGATGCCAGGCAATGAGAATTCCGCCGCCCGATTTCGGAACATGCTCAACCCCGCTCACCTCGACGCGGCGAAAGAACAGTCCCACGAGAAACCTCACCAAGCGAACCGCGTTGCTCCGCTCAACCTCCACCCTCCCATCCTATCGCCACGAAAAGGGGACAGTCCCCTTTTTGCAATTGTTAACCCTTTTGAAAAGGGGACTGTCCCCTATTTCCGATACGCGCTAGACCGGGCGGGTCATGAGACGCGGGTTAGCTTGGGTTTTGTCGATCGCGCTCACCGTCGTCGGATCGGCGTGCAGCAAGGCGGCGGACGATGCCATCGTGGAGCCTTCCCCGGTGGTGGATCAGGCGCCGACGACTCCAGCACCGACTGGGCCGGCGGAGCCCGTCGGGACCGCGAAGTGCGCTTCCTGCCACGTGGCGGAGCACGAGGCCTGGCGCGGGTCGCATCATGATCTTGCGATGCAGAAGGCGACGCCGGAGACGGTGCTTGGCGACTTCAACGACGTGAAGGTCAAGTACTTCAAGGAGGCCATGCGCTTCGTTCGAGACGGAGATGCATTCTTCGTGGAAGCGCTTGGCGCCGACGGCGAGCGCGGGCGCTTTCCGGTGAGGTACACGTTCGGCATCGAACCGCTGCAGCAGTACCTCGTAGAGATCGAGCCTGGGCGTCTTCAGTCGTTTCTTTTCGCCTGGGATACGCGGTCAAAAGGGCAGGGCGGTCAGCGTTGGTTTCACCTGCAACCCGACGAATACGTGGGGCCCGGCGACGCGCTGCACTGGACTGCGCCTAGTTACAATTGGAACTACTCCTGCGCGGACTGTCATTCGACGGCGTTGAAGAAGAACTACGACCGCGCAACCAAGCGCTATTCGACCGAGTACTTCGAGATCGACGTCGGTTGCGAGGCTTGCCACGGCGCCGGTTCGCGTCACGTCGAGCTCGCGGAGGCTGCCGAAGCGGAAAAGGATGCTCTTCCGGCCAACGCAGGCTTCGATCGACGTCTTCCAGGGCCCTCAGCGCGCATCTGGTCGTTCGACGAAGGCAAATCGATTGCGTCATTGACCACGTCGCGACCGAGTGACGAAACCGAAACCTGCGCGCCCTGCCATTCTCGACGCGCCGATCTAGGTGGCGAAAGCACCAGCTACCACGATCGCTACCGCGTCGCTGCCCTCGACGAGCTGCTTTACTTCGACGACGGTCAGATCAGAGACGAGGTCTACGTCTACGGCTCGTTTCTTCAGAGCAAAATGCGCGCCGCCGGCGTCATCTGCAGCGACTGCCACGACGGTCACAGCACGAAGCTTCGCTTGGAGGGCAACGCCTTGTGCAGCCGATGCCATCAGGCCGACGTCTACGACACGTCGAAGCATCTTTTTCACGAGGCGGAGACCCCAGGCAGCCTTTGTACCGACTGCCACATGCCCGAGCGCACGTACATGGTGCACGACGACCGAGCCGATCACCGCTTCGGCATTCCGCGCCCGGCGCTCGCGGCCAAAATCGGGGCGCCGGATGCGTGCACCGATTGCCATGCAGGCAAGAGCGCGAATTGGGCTGAACGAGAAATTGCGAAACGCTTCGACAGCCGCGTGGCTCATCCGTTTGCCGAGGCGCTTCACGCAGCCCGGACGCAACGGCCGGAAGGCGAGCCGGGCCTGGTCGAGCTCGTAGCAGTCGGCAAAGCGCCGGCCATCGTTCGCGCGACCGCGCTCCTCGAGCTCCGCAATCTCGGTTCTCCAGCGCTCCCTGCTTTGCTGATGCGCGCCAGCAGCGACGCGAGCCCGATCGTTCGCCGTTCGGTCGCAGTGGCAGCTCGAGACATGCCGCCCGAACAGCGGGTCGAAGTCGTGCGTCCGCTGCTCCGTGACGAAACGCGAACGGTCCGGATCGAGGCCGTGGCCGCCGTCCTCGGTGTTCGTGTAAGCGATTGGAGCGCGACGGATCGCGTGGCACTGAAGAGCGCGACCATGGAGTACATCCAGGCCCGTTCGTTCAACACGGACCGGGGCGAAGGTTTGGCGGACATGGCACACGTCGCGATGTTGGCCGGCGACTTCAAGCATGCCGAGGAGAATCTCCGCGAGGCGCTTGACATCGATCCGACGTTTACCGCCGCGTACGTCAACCTTGCCGATCTCTATCGAGCTCAAGGGCGGGACGAAGAGGCGGAGTCGACCCTTCGCGACGGGCTAGAGAAGGCGGCGGATGGAGCCGCAGTCGAGTTTGCGCTTGGCCTCACCTTGGTTCGCCTTGGACGACACTCCGAAGCCATGTTGCACCTTCGCCGCGCATACGAAATTCGTCCTGAAACCATCCGCTTTGGCTACGTCTACGCGGTTGCCCAGTTTGATAGCGGAGAACGCGAAGCGTCCCTCCGCACGCTCGGGCAAATGCAAAAGCGCTACCCTGCGAATCGAGACGTCCTCCAACTGCTCGCCGGCTACAACCAGCAGATGGGACGAGCGAAGGCCGCGGACCGATACGCCAAGGAGCTGCAAAACCTCAACGCCCCGTAACGTTGGCGCTTGGGGTCGCCCCCGGGTGCGCGCCCCATGATCGCCCTGCCGCTTGCGTCTTGACGGATGCCTGCGCCGCATGAGAGACCGAAAAGCGCCAATGCCTTTCCTCGAGATCATGCATGCCTATTTTCGCGGCGAGCGCATCGAAGCGCTCTACTTCATCGTTCCAATCGGGGTTGCGATGGTCGTGTTTGCCGCGGTCACGCTGCGAGCAGAGCGTGGCGGTTTCGCTTGGGGCTTGGCCATTCCTCTGATCGTGTTCGGCCTCTTTGCAATCGGTGTGGGGGCGGCGGTTGGGCTTCGCACAGCGGGGCAAGTCGCAGGGATTGAAGCCGGATTCCAAGACAATCCAAGCGCCATGCTTGCCGAAGAGCTCCCACGGATGGAGAAGGTCAACGCGAATTGGCCGACGTACATCGGGATGTGGACCGCGTTGGTGCTGGTCGGTCTCGGGTTTCGCTTCGGCCTGAAAGCGGATTGGGCCCACGGAGTCGGCCCGGCGCTCATCCTCATTGGGGCGGTGGGTTTTCTGATCGACGGCTTTGCGGAACGGCGCGCCCGGCCGTACACCAAATCGCTAGAAGCCCTTGCCGCGGAGCTCCAGGTCGAGCTCCCCGCCGACTGATCGAACGATGGACACTGCCTGTTTTGAGCTGAGCGAGAGCGGTCATTTGACGGAAGTCGACTCAGCTGATGTGCAGCGCAGGTGGCGCGCCGGTGACGGCGCCTTCTGGATCGACGTGAGGGAGTCCTCCAAGCCTGAGCTCGAAGCGATGCTCGACGAGCTCGAGATGGGCGAGCTGCTGAAGCGGCGCTTGCTTCGCGTGGGACACGGCACGAGCATGCTCGCGCTGCGGGATGTGACCTTTGCAGAATGGGCCGTGTTCGCGGACGAAGCGTGCAGTCGGCGCGCGCACGTCGCGGCCCTCTGCCTAGAGAACTTGCTGATCACCTTGCGGACCGAGCCGATAGAAGCTCCCACCGAGTGGCAGAAGTCGCTCGATCTCTCAGAGCTCGGACCGCTTTCAACGGCCACCGTGCTTTGCTCGATTCTGTTGGGACAGGGGGCGCGGACTGCGCGTGCAGCCCACGCGCTTCGAGAGCGGTTGTTGCAGCTCGACCAACGGATGGATGACGACCCGGGAAGCGTGGATGCTTCCGAGCTTGCTCTCTTGAAAGAGGATCTCTTGCGCGCCGAAGCCGTCATCGACGAGCAGGACGAGGCCTTCCGGCTTCTATCGGAAGTGCAGACCGGTGTGCTCGACTTCTCACCGCTCGAGGGCCCGATGAGCCTCCTGACCTCGACCGCCAGCGCACTGCGAAGGCTCGATGATCGGCTCGACGGACGCTTCCTGGACCTTCGGCATCGAGCGTCGGAATACAAGCAAGACACGCTAAACACTCGCCTCGGTTTCTTGACCGTGATTTCGACGATCTTCCTCCCGCTGACGCTCCTTGCGGGCATCTGGGGAATGAACTTCGAGAGGATGCCCGAGCTCAAGAATCCGTATGGCTACCCCATCGCCCTTGGACTCATGCTGATGATAGCGAGTGCGGTGGCCTGGTACCTGTATAAGCGCGGCTGGTTCGATTGAATGATTCCCGAACGATGGCAACACTTGGCTACGACCGAGGATTCGGTCACCATAGGTCGTGAGCATGACCCGTTTCCAAACTCTCTGTGCCCTCTTCCTCTTTGCCTTCGGTTGCAAGAGTCGAGAGGCACCCGTGGAGCCGCCAGGCGTCGTCGAGGTCGCACCGTCCGCCACCCCGGAAGCCCCGGCGCAGCCTGC
>JBARTN010000091.1:0-2670 GCA_049645265.1 Polyangiales bacterium | reverse complement strand
CGTCTGTTTGAAGGAATTTGTCGTACGAGCGCTTTTGAATGTCGATCAGGTTCGGGATCTCGAGGATGTGCTCGATCTTCCCGAAGGAGTGTCGCATTCGAAAGTTCGTCTGAATCGTCGCCGCCATTAGAGAGACTCCTACCGAACCACTGCTACTGGAACCCTAAGGCCAAGAATTAAGAGACACGTACGCGACAAGGAGACCCTTCGGCCCCCCGCCGCATCGCGGAAAGTCGTGAATGATGTGCTGCGCGAACCGGTGCTGCCCCGGCCGGGACGTTAACCCGGTCGGGCCCGTGTGCCAAGTCGAGGCACAGGGCTCCGAGAAGTAACCCCATGGGGTTATTTGACGGTGACTTTCGCGCCAGCTTCTTCGAGCTTCTTTTTGATTTCTTCGGCCTCTTCCTTGGAAACGGCCTCTTTGACGACTTTGGGAGCTGCTTCCACCAGGGCCTTGGCGTCCGCCAAGCCAAGCTGGGTGATCTCACGGATGGCCTTGATCACGTTGATCTTCTTGGCACCCGCTTCGGTCAGCTCGACGTCGAACTCGGTCTGCTCTTCGGCTGCCTCAGCTGGGCCGCCCGCGGGCCCCGCCACGGCCACCGCTGCCGGTGCTGCCGAAACGCCCCACTTCTTTTCGAGGTCTTTGACCAGGTTCGCAACTTCCATGACGGTCCAGGAGCTGAGCTCTTCGACCATCTGTTCCACGTTCATATTTGGCATTCTTGACTCTCCGCTAACCGTGTGTGCGACACGGCTAAAGTTGTTGTTGAATTACTCGCCTGCCTCTTTGCGCCGGTACGCATCGAGAACGAGAGCGAGGTTTTGGGCCGGTGCATTCATTTGGCCGACCAGGTTCTGCATGGGCGCCATGAGCTGCGCGAGCAGCGAGGCTCGAATCTCATCCTTGCCCGGAAGCGAGGCGAGCTCCTTTTCGACGCGCTTCGCGTCCAAGACTTGGCCCTCGAGGAGTCCGCACTTGACGAGGAGCTTCTCGATTCCGTCCTTCGGCTGAAGCACGTCGGTGTGCTCCTTGCGGAAGTTCTTGATCACCTTGGCGGCAGCCGAAGGATCTTCGAAGCTCCAGGCGATCGCCGTCGGGCCGGCGAGGTGCGCCGTGAACTCGTCATTGTCGGCAAGCTCGGAACCTTCGAGCGCCTTGCGGATGATGTTGTTCTTGACGACTTTGTACTCGACACCTGCGTCGCGGAAACGAGCGCGAAGGTCCGTGATCAGCTCGACGTTCACGCCACGAAAATCGACGAGGACAGTGGCCGTCGCGTTCGCGAAGCTCTCGCGGAGGGAGACAGACTGCCCTGCTTTGTCTTCTCGTGTAAGTCTCATGATTACGCCTCCACCTCTATAGTGCCGGGGTCAACCTTGATCCCGGGGCCCATGGTGGAGCTCAAGGTGATGCTGCGAAGGTAGGTGCCCTTGGCGGCGGCCGGCTTGGCCTTCACGAGGGCGCCAACCAGCGACTTCACATTGCCGGCGAGCTCGGTCTCGCCAAAGGATTTCTTGCCCACCTGGGCGTGGACGATGCCCGCCTTTTCGACGCGGAACTCGACCTTGCCGGCCTTGGCCTCGCGAACGGCTTTGCTCACGTCGAAGGTCACGGTGCCCACCTTGGGGTTCGGCATGAGGCCGCGAGGACCGAGGACGCGACCCAGACGGCCAACCTGTCCCATCATGTCCGGCGTGGCGATCACAGTGTCGAAGTCGAGCCAGCCTTCGGTAATTTTGGCGACCAGGTCATCACCGCCGACGAAATCGGCGCCGGCTTCTTCCGCCTCGCTCACCTTCTCGCCCTTGGCGAAAACGAGAACGCGGTTGGTCTTCCCCGTCCCATGCGGCAAGACGACAGCACCACGAACCATTTGGTCGGCGTGCTTTGGATCCACACCAAGCCGAACTGCAACGTCGACCGACTCGTCAAAATTGGCAAAAGCCAATTCTTTCACGAGCGAGACGGCTTCTCTCAATGCGTAGCGCTGGCTTTTGTCGGGCAACTGTAACGCGCCCGCGCGCTTTTTTCCGGGTTTCATCGTGACTCCTTGCGGCGACTCGAAGCCGCCTACCACCAACCGGGTGCCTGGGTGGTCCAGGTGAGCGAAATCAATCGCCAGAGAGAGTTAATCGGCTAACTCGACCCCCATGGAACGCGCGGTGCCGATGATGCTCTGCATGCAAGTCTCGAGCGAACCCGCGTTGGTATCTTGAAGCTTGACCTGAGCGATTTCCTTCACCTGGTCCAAAGTGATCTTGCCGACCTTGTCCTTGTTCGGGCGCGCAGAGCCCGACTCCAGATTCAAAGCCTTCTTGATCAAGACGGCCGCAGGCGGCGTCTTCATGATGAAGCTGAAGGAGCGGTCCTGGTAAACCGAGATCACCACGGGGATGATCAGACCCGCATCCTTTTGAGTCTTCGCGTTGAACTCCTTGCAGAACGCCATGATATTGACGCCGTGCTGACCGAGCGCAGGCCCGACCGGCGGAGAAGGGTTCGCCTTCCCTGCAGGGAGCTGAAGTTTGATCTGTCCGACGACCTTTTTCATGGATTCGGGCTTCTCCGGAGCGGCGAGTCATGCCTCAGGGCACGAATAATGCAAGCCGATTTCTCTGAAATCTGGATCGCGTTGGACACATCCCCATTTAGGGATGGACAGCTAG
>JBARTN010000090.1:0-5061 GCA_049645265.1 Polyangiales bacterium | reverse complement strand
ACATACTTGGTGAGCCCTTGGGCGTACAGCTCCTCGAAGCCGGGCTCAATTTCACCGCTCGCACCGTCACTCCCGCAGCCCACGAGCGCGACGAGCGCACCCAAAGCCAAAACTAAGTCATTCAATCGCATCAAATCCTCCCTGATTACCGCATCAGCGAAAGCGGCGGCCGCTACTGCTAGCCCGCTGCATGCGCGGCGTCAACGGTGCTAGCCTCCGGCCTCTATGATTCGCGCTCGATGGTCTGGAGTCGCCCTTCTCGTAGGATTGGCTGCGACGACCGCAAAGGCCGACGAGAAAGCCGAAAAAGACCCCGCAGCCGTCGAGCCGGAGGCGCTCATCGAAGCGACCGGCGTCGGCGAGGCGATCACGGAAACGGCTGCGCCTGGCTGGCACTACCCCAAGGCCTACGCGTCGCGGCCGCTCACGATGAACAAGTTCATGATTCGGGGAACCATGTTCGTCGACGTCAAGCGGGCCGTCCCGAACAACACCTCCGGAAAACCCATGGGCGCTCCGCTCGTCTCGATCGACTTTGGCGCCGCATTCGCCATCTTCGACAACCTGGAAGTCGGCGTCAACAACTACCGACTCGGCTCGACCCCGCCCACCACCGGCCACGGGATGTTTCCGATCGTCGTTGCGCCACAGGGGACCTTCGGCGACATGCCGCTTTACGTCCGATACAGCTTCTTGCGCAAACGCTACTTCGAGATGGCCGCCGACTTCGTTCTCTTACTGCCGACCTGGACGAACCTCACTGCCACGTTTGGACTTCCGATGCGACTGCGTGTCCGCGATGTCTTCACCATCGACACCGGAAGCGAGCTCGTGATTCTGTCGAACGGCGCCGGCCTCAATGCCGAAGTCCCCCTCAAGGCCACGTACAACATCACCCCGGCGGGGTTCATCTTCGGTGACAGCGGCTTCTCATTTCAGAACGTCGCGCGAAATCTGACCGGAGGAAGCTACCTGGACTCGAGCCTCGCGTTTCCAGTCGCCCGCAACCAAGTCTTCGTGCCGCTGGGCATCGGTGGCGGCTACACCCACGTCATCAAGAACATCGTCATGATCGACGTGATCGCCCGGTTCGGCTGGAATCCATTCGTCTACGTGAATCCGCCGAGCGGAACGAACACCGTCCCAGTGGCCGACAGTTGGGTCCTCTCGGTGGGCGTCCTGATTCACACCAGCCCCATCCTTCACGAACGCGATCTGTAAAGACTCAGGCCTCGACGCCGGGGGTTGGGAGCCGCCTGTCGACCTCGAATGATTCACGCGCGAAACTGGTCCTCGACCGCATCACGGCGGGCCCCGGACGGAGCTCGACTCGCGCGCGCGTCGCTGTGCAGATCCACTGCTCGGCGTGGAGCGGCTTCTTGGTGCTGAATACCGGTTCGATCAGCCCGAGATTCGCCCCGCCAGCCGGGTCACGCGCCGAGACAAACCGAAACGCGGCGATCCCCGCCTCGCGCATGGCGGCGCCAAGTGGCTGCGAATCATGGTAACTGCTCGGCGAGGAAATTTGTTCGATGAACGCGTCGAAGGGCGCGCGCGTCAGGTCGGCCCCCTTCTTCGTCGAGATGCGAACCTGAAAGACGGTCAGCGGCCGAGTCAGCGGCTCGATGTCCGCGTCGGTGCCTTCCAGAAACAACAAGACGTAATACGCCTTCTCTGCCAACACCGTCGCCTGCGCTTCAGCGCAGTAGAAAATTCCGCGCTCACGACGCGTGCCGAATCGCGAGCCGTAACGAAGCGGCGGATGGCGAAACGGAGTCGCCAACAGATAGTGCAGCCCGATGAAGCGGCGGCCCAACGGCCAAGGCGGTTTCGCCGTGTCGATCAGCGCTTCGAGAAGCTGCTGCTCGTCGTCCGAGTCGACCAGCTTGCGCGTCGAGGTCACATGCTGAGATTCGACCGCGCGCCAAGCAGAACCGGCGAGCCGTTGCGGCTCAAATCGTTCCGCGCATCGCGTCCAAATATTCAGCGACATCGACCAGCCCCTCGATCTTCTTCATGCGCCCAAGCGGAACGCCCCCCAGGTGACGATTCTCCGCTTGAAGCCAGGCCTTCGCATGCGCTTCGTTACCACCCACCAAGGCATCGAGGCTTCGGAACACGCGCAGAAACAAGAGCGCAAGCTCTCCCTCCTTGCTGCCCAGCGGAATCGGTCCGCGCTTGTGATTGCGAATGCGCGACAAGGTCGACTCGCTCGCCCCGATGATCTCGGCCAGCTCCGCAGACGAAAGCCCGAGTGCCTCGGCAGCGCGAAGCAAGGCCTTGCTCACCACGCGGGCTTCGTCGGGGGCGGTGGACACTGCGACAGACATTCCGGCTCCTTTCACGAGCAAGAATAGCCTCGTTTTATTGCTAGCGCAAGAGCGGAGGCGGATTTGGAAGCGTAAAGTCCAGTGATTTCAAGCAGGTACCCACCGACACGCCGCCTCCCCGGCGCCGCCCGTCTTTGAGAACCAGAGCCGCCGTCATCGTATCGAGCGGCCGATCCGCCCAGGCGAGCAGCGATTGGTCGCTCTCGGCCGCAAGCACGAAAACGTCTTGTTCGAAGAGGACCGCGGTCTGCGAGCGGCCCTCCGTCTCGGCGTTGATCGCATCACGGACCATGCTCGCGGATTCCTCGAAGCGAACTCTCCAGACGGCCGCGACCTCCGAGCCGGTGTCGTACACGGCGAGCTCGTCGCCGCGCCAGCTCAGCGCCGTCGTCCAGGCCTCGTCTTCGGGCACGCCGTTGCGCCGGAGAAAGCCATACACGTACCAGGCGCCCATTCGATCCTCGACCTCCTGGGTGTGTCCCTCGACCGGCGAGGGATGCGCAACTTCAGGAAAGTCGAACGTGGGCGCAGCGCCGAACGGACCGGACATCACCTCGAACGCCGAGCTAGGTGGCGCTCCAAACGCAAGCTCACGAGCTCCCAAGCCGTTCAAAAGCGTTGCCTCGCTCATGAAGGCGAAGCCGTAGGCATACGGAAAGAACGAAGCCGTATCGACCAAAGCCACCTCCGGATCCACCACGCGCTCCCCCAAACGCCCCTTTCTATCCGCGTAGATGGCGTCCCAATCGATCTCCTCGGGGAGGTACCCGAGTTTTTCGTACGTCCAGGCATACTCGGTGTGGCTCGCATCGCCCTCGATCACACTGCGAGCCGCGAGTGCGGTGTCCTCGCTGTTCACCCCGGCCCAGACTTCGGCAAAACCGAACTGACGCTCTTGAATGGCATGGGTAAACTCGTGCGCCATGAGCGCCTGGGCGTCCACTTCCTCGTAGTCCCGATCGACCACGGTGATCATGTCGTTGTTAGAGCTGTAATAGGCCGCGATCTGGCTGATCCGAAACTCGACCTGCGTCGCGGTGAGGCTCTCGGACACTTCGGGAAGGAAGCCCATCAAGCGAAGGCCGCGAGTCGTCGCGTCCTCACCGGTGAGGTCCTGCAAGTCGATGCTACTTCGCACCTCTTCGGCGTGTTGCTCGACCGAAATCGTCCGAAGCTGCGGCGGGTCGAAGCCCGTCGCTTCGAGCTTTGCCGCAACCGAGTTGTAAATCGCTCGCTGACAGTCCCCGTTGGCAATGTCGCAATAGAGCTCGTACGGAAGGTCGGTCCGAGAAGGGGGGGCGGTTGCATCGTCGCCGCAGCCGACCAGCCCAGTGAGCAAAGCCAGCGTGAAGGCAAGACACCCGCGCGTCACCCCACGGCAAGAGAACAAAGCGTTCATCTCTCCCATTATGAGGTGCCCGCCCTAGAACACAAAATCGCCCGATCCGTTGGGGAATTCGAGCTCTGCTTCGCCGGTCAGGGTTTCCCTTTCCTCCAAGATCAGGAGGTCAAACGCCCTGGTCACGCTCGAAATCACGCTGCCCTCGTAGACGTCCTCCCAGGTCACGACGTAGCGCATTCATGCGCTCTTCGGAAGGCGGTTCGAGGTGGCCGAAGCGGTAGTGCTTACCGAGCTTGGCGTATTTGGGCTCCCCAAACCCGTGGTAGGGCAGGAGCTCGTAGGCAGAAGCGCCCCCCGCCTCCTCGACGAACGCGGCAATGGATAGGATTTCTGCTTCCGAATCGTTGACGCCGGGGATGACCGGCGTCCGCACGACGACATCGCTGTCCGGAAACTCGGCGCGCAGCCTGCGGAAGTTCTCGAGGATCTTCCGGTTCGAGACCCCGGTCAGCCGTTCGTGCTTCTGCGGGTCGATACACTTGAGGTCGAAGAAAATGCGATCGGCCAGTGGTGCCACGTCTCGCAAGGTCTTCCAGTTGCAGAGCCCCGACGTTTCGATGGCGGTGTCGATGCCACGGCTTCGCGCGGCCGTCAGAAGAGCCCGTACAAACGCGCCCTGTGCCAGCGGCTCGCCGCCGCTGAGAGTGAGGCCGCCCCCCGACCTCGTGTAAAACGCGTCGTCCTCTTCGACGATTCGTATCACTTCATCCACGCCAACCCAGTCGCCGGATACCTCCAGGGCCTTGGGCGGGCAGACATAGGCACAGTCCCCGCAGCCATCGCAGCTATCCCGGTCGATATGAAGCTCGCCGTTCTCGTCCCGGCCGATCGCCTTTTCCAAGCAAACCGAAATGCAGCGGTCGCAGTCCTCGAAGCCCATGCAGCGATCCGCGCTGAGGGTGAGCTCGGGGGAGGCAGACTGGCCCTCGGGGTTGGAGCACCAGATGCAAGCGAGCGGACAGCCTTTTAGAAAAACAATCGTTCGAATGCCGGGGCCGTCGTGCAACGAAAACTTCTGGATGTTGAAGACCAAGCCCTTGGGTTCGCCGTTGCTTTGTTCGTTCCGCATCATGGCATGCCCGCTAGAATTGATGCTCCGTTCTCCGAATGATCTCGTTTTGAAGAGCCGGCGTCAGGTCGACGAAGTAGGCGCTGTAACCCGCGACGCGGACCAGCAGGTTCCGGTACCTCTCGGGATCGGCTTGCGCCGCAAGCAGCGTGTCCCGATTGATGATGTTGAACTGAATGTGCCACATCTTCATGTCGCACGCGGTGCGGATCAAGGCCATCAGCTTCCGGGTCCCCGCCTCTCCCACCAAGGACGCCGGC
>JBARTN010000089.1:0-2633 GCA_049645265.1 Polyangiales bacterium | reverse complement strand
GACTGGCTGCCCGCCCGCGGATAGCGCTGCGGTGTGCGCAGCATGGAGCGGGTCTGATTGTCGTACACCGTGAACGACCAGAAATTGTTTTCCGGAATGTTCTTGGGCAACCTCACCTTGTAGGTCTTCGCTCCATCAAAGTAGTTCTTGTCGCTATCGACGGCGGCCATGAGGTACTGCGAGCCGACGTCGGTCAGCCGCATGGACATGGCCGGGGTGACCCCGGTGGCGACCGAGAAGAACCCGAAGCGGGAATCGAGGGTGCGGTAGCCGGTCGGCGGATACGGCTTGATGCCGTCCTTGGTCACGGCAGGCGGCGGCGTTTCGAATCCAGAGCCGCCTTGCCACAGCATGTTGTACCAGGCAGAACCCGGGTAGTAACCCCAGCCGTCTTTCTCACGGAAACGCCAGTTCAGCGACCGTCCGGTGGCGGCACCCACTTCGGCGGCTTCGGCAAGGATCTTCTCCATCCGTGCATCCGGCTTGAAGGGCTTGCCCTTGATGATGCCGATCGCGGCGAACGAACCCATGATCTCAGCCGACAGAGTGCCGCCCGGTTCGGACTGCACAATGTCGTTGATCAGGTCGAAGTAGCTATGGTCGCTCGGGGGGAGCGTGTTCAGCGCCAACCCCGATCCCTCGACGAACTTGACCGGCTTGATCGGGGGAGCCTTCAGGCCGACCGGCGTATTGCCTTGCAGCAGCGTTGCGATACTCGTTCCATAGCCGCCGGGCGTATAGGGGTAAATCTTCATCGCCTTCCGGATCGTCTCGACCGTGGGCCTGGGATCGTTGTCCTTCAAGAAGCTCCGGCCAAAGGCCATGATTTTGTAGGTGCTGCTGTTCGCCACGTGGTAGCCGCTATCGGGCAGCGGACCGTCATAGCCCGGCGGCACCAGCAGGAACTTCCCGCCCTGTCCGCGATCCGGTCCCGGCCTGCCAAAGTCGATCACGTGCTGGAACCAGAAATCATCAAACAGGCCGAGTGCATCCGGCGGCGTCTCGACCACCATCGGTCCATCCTTCACGTCGATGACAAAGATGTAGTAGACCGTGTCGGCGTTCGCGGTCAGGAACAGGGACTGCGAATCCATCAGTTCCGAGAACAGCAGGATGCCACCGTTGTCCTCGACGCCCACACTTTCGAGTCCATTGCGCATCGCACCCAGCGACGCCAGCTGGTAGCCGTTCATGTAAGCATTGAGCGCATTCGTGAAATCGAGGTGATCGAAGACCTTCTCGACGGTGTCGTCCGAGGGCGCCCCGTCGGCGAACGTCAACTTGCCGAGTCGGGTGTCCATTTCGTCCGGAATCGCGATCCCCGCTGGGATGTCGGCGGACGTCTTCATGTTGGCTGGCAGTTTGCTGGGCGCTGGCGCGTTAGACGGCTGGGCGGCCGGCTTTTCGGACGGTTGCTTACAGCCGGCTGTTCCGAGGCCGCTCACCAACAGAGCCGCTAAGCTCGCTACGAGTAGTCTGTTCGATGCTTCAATGTTCATGTGCTCGATCCTCTACTTAGCGTTCTCGATGTGTGGCGAGCGCCGCTGAACAGGGCCCAGCCCCAGCCCTGGATCGGCCGGAGCCGAAAGGCACAGACGACCTGGAAGACGCCGTCAACCCGGAAGAAGTAGGTGTCGTTGCGAAGGGCGGGGCCCCCGGAGCGCTATCGCCCGTAGCTGTACCGTCGTGGTGCACCGAGCCTCCGCGTCAACCCGCGATCAGGCGAAAAGAAACCGGCGCTAGTAGATACCAGCGCCGGTTCTCTATCTTGCTCGTCGGCCGCCAGCTCAGACCGCGCCACCAGCTCCGCCAGTTCCGCCCGCGCCACCAGCTCCGCCAGCTCCGCCAGCTCCACCAGCTCCGCCCGCGCCACCTTCGCCGCCGCTGCCGGCCGTCCCGCCGGTGCCTCCTGTGCCGTCGGTGCAGAACCCGGGGATGCCCTGGTAGAGAGCGCTCAAGGCTTCCTCCGTTGTGCGAACGGTACGATCCTCGGAATCGGTGAACAAACTTTGCTCGTTGGCTCTTCGGAGCACGTCGAGAAGATCGGCGTCCACGTCAAAGGTCGACCAGGGCTGATCCAAGTTGATGGTCACTCCCTCGAACAGCTCCGCAACCTCTTCGCTGATCTCGATGCCGGCCGTAGGATCACCGTCCGCGTCCATGGTTTGTAAGAGGACCGCGAGATTGTGCACCTTTCGAAAGGGCTTGTCATCGGCGGGTAGAGGCTCGGTGACGTCGCATCCGCGGAACGGCTCTTCGTCGACGTCGAAGAGATCAAAGGGGGTCAGCCTCGCTTTGGCGGCGGCTTCGCCGAGATCGGTGTCGCCGAGCGAAAACGAGACTCTGTCGCCGTTCGCGTAACCGAAGGCTCCCGGGTCGTCATCTTCGCCCGGCACTTTGCCCGTCACGCCCGTCACGCCCGTCTTCGTGGGGACTTCCGCGTTCTGGCTCGCGAATCCGACTCCTGACACCAGACTATCGTAGTAATAGCCGGATTCGCAGTAGCCATCAACGCAGTCCTCGTCGCAGCCAATGGCCGTCACCGAGACGCCCAGTAACAATAGAATGCAAGATTTCGTAGTTAATTGAATCATCGTTCCTCCAAAAGCTGGCGCCTCGCGCCTTAAGACAGA
>JBARTN010000088.1:0-30674 GCA_049645265.1 Polyangiales bacterium | reverse complement strand
GCCTCTCGTTTTCGGTGGGAAGCCAGAGGTAGGCGCGGCCCACACGTCGATCACGCAGCGCCGTGTCCGATGCCGCCTCGACGGGGACGAACAGCACCTTGGACAGCTTCTTCCAAACGGTGCTGCGCTCCCAATCGGTATCGGCCATGGCCCAGAGCGAGATCGAGCAGACGAAGGTCGACTCCTTCGGCTTGCCCGTTGCGTCGAGCGGAATTGTCTTCAGCTCGATCCCTAGCGCCACGAAGTCAGGTTCAGCCTTGGAACCCGCCGTCGCCCCCAAAACCTTTTCTAGAATCTGCCCCGCAATCCCCTTCGCACGGGCAGCTTCACCCGGAACTTCGACGCCCACCTGCGCACCCAGCTCACCAAAGGTGAGGCCCGCGAGGTCCCAGGCGCGCGCTAGCAACTCCTGCTCGGACTCCGGGGGCCCAACTAACCCTTCGGAAAAGGAGACTGTCCCCTTTTTCACTAGTGGAGCTCGCAGACATTGGTGCCGAAAAGGCGCTCGAGGCCCATGAGGAGCGCATCACTGGGGTCGACGAAGAGGCCGGTCTCGGGGAGGTTGACCCGCCAGTCGCCCGGGGAGTTGAGCTCGAGGGTCACGGGGCAGGGCCCCGGGTATTGCTCGAGCATCGAGCGAAGCGAGTCGAGCTTCGTTCGGTCGATCGTTTCGACGGTGAGGCGCACCGTGATCGCTTTGGTGCGTTCTTGGAGGGCGTCACTCAGGAGCGTTGCGTCTTCGAGGAGGATCTTGGCTTCCGGTGCAGCACTCTCGTCGTTGCGATCCTGCTCGTGCTTCACGCGCCCGCCGAGCAAGATGGGCTCGCCCGACTGCAGCGCTTCACGGATGCCGGCTTTCTCGAGCGGCTTCGGGCGCACGATCACCTCGATGCGGCCGAGCGCGTCTTCGATGTGGAAGAACGCCATCGTGTGACCCATCTTGGTTCGGCGCTCGCGGTAGCCTTCGACGGTGCCGCCGACGGTGATCTGCCTGTTGTTGGCGAGTTGGGCTACGCTCTGGGTCGTCGCATCGCAAAAGCGAAGCAGCTCGCCCCGATAGCGGTCCAAAGGATGCCCCGAGACATAGAAACCGAGCGTGCCCTTTTCACGAGAGAGCTGGTCGCGGGAATCCCAGGGGTCGAGCACCGGGAAGCTTCCGCCCGGGTGTTCGTAGACCTGCCCCTCTTCTTCGCTGCCCATCATGCCGAACAGGCTCTCTTGGCCGCTCGAACGCTCCGCCTGGATGCGCTTACCTCGCTCGATTGCCGACTCGATGGCCACGAAAGCCTGTGAACGATGCGCGTCGATGGCGTGGTGAACCGTATCGAACGCCCCGCACTGCACGAGCGCTTCAATGACGCTCTTGTTCACTCGCCTCAAGTCGAGCCGGGCGCAGAAATCAAAGAGGTCGACGAACGGGCGTTCGTTGCCCTGGCCGCCTTCTTCATCAGGCTCCCCCTGCCGTGCTTCGAGAATCGCTTCGACCGCCCCCGTGCCTACGCCCTTGATCGCGCCCAGCCCAAAACGAATCTTCGGCCCCATCGGGTCGTGGACCTCGCCGTCGTAGCAAACCGGTTTGTGCCGAAGACGTACGACATCTTGTGCATCGTCGGGGTTGTAAACGACCGTGAACTCGATCTCCGACTCGTTCACGTCGGGCGGCAAGACCGTAATCCCCATCGACCGCGCCTCGGCGACCGTACGAACCACCTTGTCGATCTTTTCTTTGTCGGCCGTCAGCGTCGCGCAGGTGAACTCGACCGGATAATGCGACTTGAGGTAGGCCGTCTGATAGGTGATGAGCGCGTACGCCGCCGAGTGACTCTTGTTGAAGCCGTACCCCGCGAAGTACGCCATCAGGTCGAAGACTTCTTCGGCCTTTTCCTGCGTGTGCCCGCGCTCGGTCGCGCCTTCGATGAAGATGGCCTTCTGCTTGTCCATCTCGGAGGCTTTCTTCTTGCCCATGGCCCGCCGCAAGAGATCGGCGCCGCCGAGCGAGTACCCGGCCATCTCCTGCGCGATCTGCATGACCTGCTCCTGGTAGACGATGACGCCGCGCGTCTCCTGCAGGATGCCTTCGAGGGACGGGTGCGGGTATTGCACCTGCTGCCGTCCGTGCTTGCGATGGACGAAGTCCTTGTCCATCTGCGCGCCCATCGGGCCGGGGCGATAGAGCGCAACGGCGGCCACGATGTCGTCGAACCGGTCGGGACGCAGCTGCTTGAACAAGCTCTGCATGCCGCTCGATTCGAGCTGAAAGACGTTGGTGGTCTCGCCCGATTGCAGAAGCGCATAGGTCGCGTCGTCGTCCATCGGGATCTGATCGATCCGGAACGGCTCTCCTTGGCGATCCGGGCGCCGGTCGATCAGCTTGGTCGCGATGTCGATGACGGTGAGTGTGCGAAGCCCGAGGAAGTCGAACTTCACCAGGCCAGCCGCTTCTACGTCATCCTTGTGGTACTGCGTGACGTAGACGTCCTTTTCCGGACAGAACACCGGGACATGGTCCCAAATCGGGCCTTCGCTGATCACGACGCCCGCTGCGTGCATGCCCGCGTGCCTCGTCAGGTTCTCTAGCGCTTGCGCGGTGTCGAGCAGCTCGTGGGCCTGGCCGTCCTGTTCGTACGCGGTCTTGAGGCGCGCTTCTTGTTCGAGCGCGTCACCGATCGAAACGCTCTTCCCACCGACCGGCTCTGGAATCATCGTGGCGATCAATCCGGCTTCGCCCGGCGTCATGCCCATCACGCGCCCCACGTCTCGCACCACGCTACGGCTCTTGAGCTGATGGAAGGTCGCGATCTGCCCGACGCTCGCCTGGCCGTACTTGTCCCTCACGTATTGAATGACGCGGTCGCGCTGATCCATGCAGAAATCGATATCGAAGTCCGGCATCGACACGCGCTCCGGGTTGAGGAACCGCTCGAAGAGAAGCCCGTGCGTGATCGGGTTCAGGTCGGTGATGCGAAGCGCCCAGGCCACCAGCGAGCCCGCGCCAGAGCCACGCCCAGGCCCAACCGGAACCCCGTTGTCCTTCGCCCAGTTGATGAAGTCCTGAACGATCAAAAAGTAGCCGGCGAACCCCATCTTCAAGATGACGTCGAGCTCGAGCTCGAGCCGGTGGTGATAAGGGCCGTCTTCGAAGGTTTCGCCTCGCTCCCGCATTTCCAAGTTGCGCCGCCCGAGGCCTGCGACCGAGAGCGCGCGCAAGTAGTCTTCTTCGCTCGCGCCGCCTGGCACTGAGAATCGCGGCAGCCTCGGTTTGGCGAGCGGCGTAGCGTGGCCGGCGCACATTTCCGCGATCAAGAGCGTGTTCTTCGCCGCATCTGGGACCTGGGCGAAGAGGTTGAGCATCTGTTCGGGCGTTTTGAGGTAGAGCTCGGAGGAGTGATGGTGGACCGCTTCCATTTCGCGAACACTGCGCCCCGCGCCGATGCACTGGAGCACCAGCTGCGCGTGCGCGGACTGACGCTCCAGATAGTGGCAGTCGTTCGTGCCCACCAGTGGCAGGTCGAGCTCCTTGGCAAGCCGGCCTAGAACTTGATTGAGCGGCCGGTTTTCGGGGAAGCCATGGTCCTGAATCTCGACGAAGAAGTGGCCGGGGTCGAACGAATCGCGGAGCTTCGCGATGGCTTCACGCCCGACTTCGGGCCCCTTGTTGAGGATCTCCTGGGCCACGTGACCGCCCATGCAGGCGCTCGTGCCGACGACGCCTTTGCTGTGCTTCTGAAGGACCTCGAAATCGATGCGCGGCTGATCATGGACCGCCATCCCATCGACCCAGCCGGCGCTCACCAAGCGCACCAGGTTCTGGTAACCCTCTTGCGAGCTGGCGAGCAGCAGCAAGTGATTCAGCTCGTGGTCGTTCGGGTCGCGGCGATCGCCGGACGTGAAGCTCACTTCGCAGCCGAGTATCGGCTTGACCTTGGTCTTCTCGCACTCGCGCACGAGTTGCACGGCGCCGAACATGTTGCCGTTGTCGGTCAGGGCGACCGCAGGCATGTCCATCTTCCCGACGCTCTCGACGAGTTGCGGAATCCGAATGGCCCCGTCCAACATCGAGAACTCGCTGTGAACGTGCAGGTGAACGAATTCGGCGACCATGAACGAGCTGACTCTACTTCGCCGGGCAGACCGGATCCACCGGACATTCGGTCAAAGCAGCAGGTCGAGTAGGGCGCCCATGTGCGCTCGCCGGCGTTTCCGGTCGGCCTCGGTGAAACGCTTCTCTCCAAAGAGCCTCTTGATGGTGGGATCGCGAAAGAAGTAGACGACCAGCGCACCGAGTATCGACACATATACATCGCGGGGGTCTCGCCCAGGCTTGGAAGACGGGGCCTTGGCCGGGAGGGTCGCGAGCGCTCGGGCCATCCCGTCGTAAAAGCCTTTCATGGCGCGTTCCACTCGGTCATCCCCCGAGGCCATCTCCCAGAGCATGATCCGCACTTGATTGGGGTGCTCCCAGAACAGATCGAAGCTTTGCAGGACGACGTCGCGCGCCGAAACCACGGTTCCATCCGCGGCCAGCTGCTCAAAGAGGCGTAAGTGGCGGCGAAAGAGACGGCCCACCACTTCTTCGTAGAGGCGATCCTTGGAGTCGAAGTAGTAGTGAAGCAGTCCGTGTGTGACCCCGGCGCGCTTGGCGATGGCCACCATCCGCGTGCCATGAAACCCGTGCTCCGCGAACTCGTCTTCGGCAGCGTCGAGGATCGTCGCCCGGGTTCGCTCCGGGTCTGCGTCCTTGGGTCGTCCCATCGTTACTCCGCCTCGCCCGAGAAGTACTCGGCGGCTGCTTCGTATGCGCGCGCGAAGTCGTTGTCGAACGGATCGTCGATCTCGTAAAGCGCGCCACCAAAGCCCAGGAGAGCCACGACGATCATGGTCGCGCCTGCGCTGACCGGAATCCAGAAGCCGGGGCCCCGACGAATCGCTTGCGGCGCGCGGATGCCGAGGACACCGAGTGCAACGGGAACGCCGTAAAACAAATGGTACAGGCCGGCGATTCCGAGCAGCCCGTAGTAGGGATAGAACAACCATGGCACGAAGTGGAGGGAGAACGACACGCCTCCAAAGAACGGCGGCGCGTCGGCGAGCAGGGCAGGCAGCCGGGTCGCTGCCATGTGACCGAAGATGAAGATCGCGAGGTAATACGCCGCGTAGCGGTGGAGCCGGAGACGAAGCGGAGGCTTGGCCTTGGAGCCGCGCCGGCCGCGCATGCGCAGAACGCCGGAGGTGATGTGAACGACGAGGGTCGTGACGAGGGCTAGCTCGAGGAGCGGCCACTGGTAGACGCGTCGGACCGAGCTCTGGAAGCCGTTGTAGAGATCGGGGCCAAGCACGGCGAGGGCGGTGTTGCTGAGGTGGACCAGGGCGAAGAGGGAGAACAGGAGTCCCGAAACGGCCTGGATCCGGCTGAGTCGTTGGTTATTCACAATATTGTTAGTAACAGCATTGTTAATAACCGTCAAGCGAAGCGCTCAGGCCAAATCTGAACCTTTAGTGATCGGGGGTGGCGGGTTGCGTAGGAGGGCCTCCGTGCTAATCCGGGCGCTCCAAAGCCCAGAAAACCTGGCGTTTTGGGGCGAAGGTGCACGTGATGAGCAAGTCCCCCCTGTCGATTGTGAAAGAGCGCTTCGGAGACGATCCGAAGAAGGCAAAACAGAAACTGGTCGCGGCCGTGAAGAAGGCCGCTGGCAAAGACCTCTGGCTTGATCGGTTGAACGCGGAAAAGGGCTTGGATCACGTGTCCAACAAGAAGCTGCTTCATCTCGAGCAGGTTCTTGAGGCGGTCAGCAAGAAGGTCGGGTCCCGGGACAAGCTCATCGGCGAAATCGCCAAGCGTCAGGGTCGGGCCAAAGACGACGACTACAAAGCCCGTCTGGGCGAGGAGTCGACGCCGGCCTTGTGGGATCGGTTCCAAGCTGTACAATCGAGCACATCCGGTAAGCCGGGTTCGAATTGAAGCACTGCCACGGCATGACGCCGTGTCTGCTGCACAGTGAAAGAGTTGACCATGAGTAAGAGACTGTTCTGCGGTGGGCTCGCCTGGGCCACGACCACTGAAGATCTTCAGGAGGCGTTCGCGCCATTTGGGGAGGTCACCGATGCGAAAGTCGTGTCCGATCGTGAAACTGGACGCTCCCGCGGCTTCGGGTTCGTGACATTCACCACGGAAGAGGCTGCTGCAGCAGCCCGCGACCAGATGGACGGCGCCTCGCTTGGCGGCCGGACCATTCGCGTCGATCTCGCGCGTGAGCGTCAGGGCGGCGAAGGTGGCGGCGGTGGCGGTGGCGGTGGCGGCTACCGGCGCTAAGCGTTCATCGCTGTAGCAGGCTGAAGTACCACGAGAGGATCGCGTCTCCCGCGAGCAGGTATTCAAACGCGCCAAGCGCGAGAAACGGTCCAAACGGAAGCTTGAGTTGTCCGACGCGACTGTTGTCGGGCTCCTCGGGCGCGTCGATGACTTCGCCATCGATGACGCGTTCGTCGATGTCCGGCGTGAGCTTCCGCCCGGTGAGCAGTGCAAAGGCGGTGAAAACCAGCCCTTGCAGGGAGCCCGCGACGACGCTGAAGAGCGCGCCCTTCCATCCGAGAAACGCGCCGATCATCAGAAGGAGCTTCGAGTCGCCTTCGCCCATGCCCCGGCGCCCCGCGATGTGCTCGTAGCCCCAAACGAACACCAACTGCACGACCAAATAGGCCGCACCCGCTCCAACCGCAGACGCCCAGAGCCCAGGCTCGGCGCGAAACGGCGCAGTCATGAGGCCGAGCGCTGCAACTGGAAGGCTCACCTCATCGGGGATTTCCATCCATTCGAGGTCGACGAACGTGGCGATCAACAGCCCTCCCGCAAACACGAAATACAGAATCGCTTCGATCGTCGCGTGTAGAAGCAGCGTGCCCGGCGCAGCCCGTACGACCCAGAGCTCCGCGACCGCGACGCAGAGGATGGCGGTCAGAAGCTCGACGAGTGGGTAGCGTGGCGAAATCGCGGTGCCGCAACAGGACGCCTTTCCGCGCAGGAAGAGCCATCCCACGATCGGCACGTTGTTCCAGGCTCGGATCGGCGCGCCGCAGCCCGGGCAGTGGCTCGGCGGGCGTACGACCGACATGCCCCGCGGCCAACGGTAGATCGCGACGTTGAAGAAGCTGCCCCACGCTGCGCCCCAGGCGAAAGCCACCAGCCAGACGAACCAGCGCGCTACCTCCCCTGCAAGCATCAGCCCATGCTACCAGCGAAAAGGGGACTGTCCCCTTTTTGGATGCCGGTTGCGGTAGGGCGTTCTGGATGCGATTCAAGGGGCTGGACATGACAGAGGACCAAACCAGAACCGCGCTTGGCGACTGCAAGCGAATCGTGGTCAAGATCGGCAGCCGGGCGCTCTGCGCCGACGGGGGGCGGTTCGCGCAGGTGGCCGAGCAGGTGGCGACTCAGGTGAGGGCAGGGCGCAAGGTTGTGCTCGTCTCCTCGGGCGCCGTCGCACTGGGCAATGAGAGGCTTGGGCTGAGCGAGCGCCCAAAGAAGGTCTCGCTCCTTCAGGCCGCCGCCGCCACTGGACAGTCCTTGCTCATGCGGGCGTATGAAAACGCCTTCGAGCCGTTCGGTATCCACGTCGCGCAGGTCCTGCTGACCCACGATGCGGTGACGGACCGCGATCGTTACTTACACGCTCGGGAGGCGATCGACGAGCTCCTTAAGCTCGGCGTCGTTCCAATCATCAACGAGAACGACACCGTGTCGATCGACGAGCTTCGGTTTGGCGACAACGATCAGCTTGCCGCGATGGTGTGCACGCTCGTCGGAGCGGATCTGCTGGTGTTGTTGAGCGACGTCGTCGGTATCCTCGACGATCAAAACACGCGCATCTCGCTCGTGCGCGACGTATCGGACATCGAGGCGTTCATCAAGCCTTCCGAAGGCGATGTCGGGTTGGGTGGGATGCAATCGAAAGTCGAGGCCGCCCGCCGCGCCACACTTCATGGCTTGCCGGTCGTCGTCGGTCCGGCGGCATCGCCGAGCTTCCTAGACGCCTTGATGCGGGGGGATGACGTGGGCACCCTCTTGCTGCCGGATGGCTCGCCCCTGCCGAGCCGGAAGCACTGGATCGCGTACACGCTCAAGCCGCGTGGCCGCATCGTCGTCGACGCGGGGGCATGCCGTGCGCTCGAGAAGCGCCATTCGAGCCTCTTGCCTGCGGGAATCGTTTCGGTCACGGGTTCGTTCAAGGTCGGTGATGCCGTGTCGATCGTGAACGAATCGGGAGCTGAGCTTGCACGCGGTCTGGCGCGGTATGGTGCCGACGAGGTTCGTATGCTGGCAGGGGGACACAGTCACCAAATCGCCGAGCGAATAGGAAGCCACACCGGCGACGAAGTCGTGCACCGGGACGACATCGTGCTGACCAAGAATGGCGCTTGAGCCGGCCGGCTCCCGCTTGGGGGAAAAGGTGCTACCGTCACGGGCTATGAGCGACGACCTGACCGCGCTCGTGACGGGCCTGGCCCAGCGAGCCAAAGACGCCTCGCGCGTGCTTGCCAACGCAAGTACGGCGCAGAAGAACGCCGTCTTGCGCCGGGCTGCCGAAGCGCTGCGTGGAGAGCCTGGCGATCGCGTGATCGAAGCGAACGCGCAAGACATGGTCGCGGCCGAACAGATGGGGCTCTCCAAAGCGATGCTCGACCGCTTGCAGCTCGATCGAAAGCGTCTCGATGGCGTTGCCGACGGCCTCGACCAGGTCGCTGCGCTTCCCGACCCGGTTGGCACTGTCGTCGAAGAGCGCGTGCTCGATAACGGCCTTCGGGTCGGAAAGATGCGTACACCGCTCGGGCTCATCGGGATCATCTACGAGTCCCGGCCGAACGTGACGGCGGACGCGGCCTCGCTTTGCCTCAAGAGCGGCAACGCGGTCCTGCTTCGCGGGGGCAAAGAAGCGTTTCACAGCAACACGGCGATCGCGGAGGTCTTTACTCGGGCGCTCAGGGCCGAGGGCCTGCCCCCAGGAGCTGTCACCCTTCTCCCTACCACCGATCGACAAGCGACTTTGGTGATGATTGGTCTTGATGGTATTCTGGACATGGTCATTCCGAGAGGTGGAGAAGGATTGATTCGGTTCGTCGCCGAGCACGCAAGAGTCCCTGTCATTCAGCACTACAAAGGTGTGTGTCACGTCTTTGTCGACCGCAGCGCCGACCCAGACATGGCCCTCGCGATCGCCCTGAACGCCAAAGTCCAGCGTCCGGGCGTCTGCAATTCCATGGAAACGCTCCTGGTCGATGCCGATCTGGCGCCCACCTTCCTGCCCAAGCTAGGCGCAGCGATGGGCGCTGAAGGCGTCGAGATCCACGCCGACGATCGCGCCGGAGCGCACCTCAACGGGGTGAAGCAAGCGAGCGAAGCCGACTGGGACACCGAATACCTCGACTTGATTCTCAACGTAGGCGTCGTCGATGGAATCGACGCTGCGATCGAGCACGTGGCGAAACACGGCTCGAATCACACCGAGGCAATCGTCACCAAAGACGCCGCCAATGCCGATCGCTGGCTGCGGGAAGTCGATGCGAGCCTGGTTCTCGTCAACGCATCGACCCGTTTCAACGACGGATTCGCCCTCGGCCTAGGCGCCGAAATCGGAATTTCGACAACAAAGCTTCACGCTTATGGTCCAATGGGCCTGGCGGAGCTCTGCACTCTCAAATGGGTTGGCCAAGGAGAGGGCCAGGTCCGGCATTAAAGGAGGAGGCTATTTGGCCAAACAAGCAAGAAGCGCACAACTGGAAACGAACCCGAGCTCCCCTACGAGCAACGACCAGCTAGTCGGCCGCGAGCTGGCCCTGAAGGTCGCCGAGGCAGGGCTCGACAAAAAAGCAGGGAAAATCGAAATCATCGATGTCCAAGGCAAGGTCGATTACACCGACTACGTCGTGGTCATGAGCGGGCGAAGCGATCGCCAGGTCGCCGCGATCGCCCGTGGCATCGAAGAGGATCTCAAGCACAAGTATGGATCGCGCTGTGCAGGCGTCGAAGGCCTGCCGCAGGGCAACTGGGTGCTTCTCGATTTCGGTGACGTGGTCGTGCACATCTTCCATCAGGACACGCGCGGCTACTACGACCTCGAGGGGCTCTGGCTCGATGCGGATCGAGTGGAGTTCGAAGGCCAACGGGCCGACGAGGGTTTCCACTTTCCATAGACCTTCGCGTTGTGCGCGTACGAATCATCGCCGTTGGAAAGGCCAAGGACCGCGATCTGCGGTCGCTGCTCGGCGACTACTACGCGCGCATTGGGCGTTACGCCAAGCTCGAAGAGATCGAGATCAAGGATGGGAAGGTCGACGAGGTCGCAGAGCGCCTGGCGCGAAGCATTCCGGATCGGTCGCGTGTCGTCGCGCTCGAAGTCGACGGCCGCTCCATGAGCAGCCGGGATCTCGCGACTTGGCTGGAGCGCGCCGAAAACGAATCGGTGCAGAGCGTGGTGTTTTTGATCGGCGGCGCGTACGGGCTTCCGCCGGAGCTTTCGAAGACGGCGGACTTGCGCTTGTCGCTGTCGGCGATGACCCTCCCGCACAGGCTCGCGCGATTGTTTCTAGCGGAGCAAATCTATCGCGGGTTCTCGATTTTGCGCGGAGAGCCCTACGACCACTAGGCGGCGCTGACACCGTCCGCGCCGGGCGGTTAGTGTTGGTGGCGAGGCAACCGTGAGTGCCAAAGGTCGATACCCTGGCATGCGCGATCTGCTCGACGGCTTGCTCACCCTGCTTGCGCCGACCCGATGTCCGGGTTGCGACGAGGTGGCCGAAGGCGTCGAAGCTTTCTGTGCCCCATGCTCGGCCCTCATCGAGCGCACATCCGATCCAAGCGCTGTCTTCGAGTACGGCGGTCCTGTCGCGGATGGGATTCAGCGATTCAAGTACGACGGTCGAAGTGAGCTTGGCGCGGCCCTTGGGTCGCTCATGGCGGATCACGCGCATCCATGGGCGGACAAGGTCGATGCCGTCGTGCCCGTCCCCCTTCATTGGGGACGGCGCCGGTCCCGTGGCTACGACCAGGCGGCGCTTCTCGCAAGGCCCGTGGCGAAAGCCCTCCGGGTCCCGGTCCTGCTCCGCGGCCTTCGGCGCGTGAGGAACACGCCGAGCCAGGTCGATCTGCCGCACGGTGAACGGCAGCAGAACATCGCTGGCGCTTTTGCGCCTTGGCGTCTGCGCGGGCTTGGGCGGGTGCTTCTGGTCGACGACGTGAGGACCACCGGGGCGACGCTCCGGGCCGCATCGGAAGCACTCCGGGCGGGCGGGGTGTCGGAGGTGCACCCGTTCGTGCTGGCCACTCGCGTTCTCGTCCAGGCCGCCTAAAGTAGCGGCGTGCGGTCTCTCGTTCTTGCCTGTGCGGTCATGATTGGATGCGCGAAGCCGGAACCGGTTCAAGATCCTTTGGACTTCCTCCGGATCGGCGTCGATCCCCTCGAAGAAGCCATTGCGATCATCGAGGACCTTCGCAGGCACGGCTACACGATCGGCCGACGAATCGAGGAGCCTGGCTACGTCGCCTTCGACGCGGTGAACGGCCGGGACTCGACCGTCCGTGTGGTGACCAGTCGCGGACCTTCCTTGTCGCTTCAAGTGCCTGACGTGCGCTGGCCCGAGCGACTTTGGCTGAAGCTCGCGCCCGATCCGCGTCCGGACTTCGACCGGGATGGGCGGCACGACGTCGTCGTCGCGATTCGAGACCAAGGGCGGACCTGCCTCGCTTGGATCCAGGTGAATCTCGACGGCTTTGTCGCGGAGGTGTTTCGGTCGAGCCCCGATTGGGGTGACTCGCCTTGTGTCATCGAGGTCGACCCGAACTGGCCACGGCTCCTTCTCGAAGTGTCGGTTCCCGGCGCGACGTCGCCCGATGCCCGCGTCCGCGTTCCGGTTCGGGCGACCGCGCGAAGTTGGGCGCTCGACGACTCGCCCTCGGCCATCGTGCACTGGGATCGCCAAATCGAAGGGCGCAAGCAGGCTCTCGAAGAGGCCGAAGAGCAAGGCGATGCGCTCTTGTCCGATCAGCTAAAGTCCGAGCTCGATTGGCTCGAACAGCTTCGCAAAGCCAAAGAGCCCGTGCTAGAGCCGGCAGGCGATGGCGAAGAAGCGCGTTGACAAAGGCGTTCCGGGGATGGAGCTCCTGGTGTGCCGCAACCCGATGGCCGCCAAACGGTACGACATCGAAGAGCGGCTCGAGGCCGGGATGGTCCTGTACGGAACCGAGGTGAAGAGCCTGCGCGCACGACGCGCCAACCTCGAAGGGGCCTATTGCCGAATCGACGCCGACGAGCTCTTCCTCTACAGCATGCACATCGCGCCGTACGAGCAGGGCGGCCATGCGGGGCACCTGCCGCAGCGCCGCCGCAAGCTGCTGGTCCACAAGCGCGAAATCGAGAAGCTTCGCGGTCGGCTGACGATGCGCGGCTACGCCCTGATCCCGCTTCAAGTCTACTTCAAGAACGGTGTTGCGAAAGTTCAGCTCGGCCTCGGACGTGGCAAAAAGAAGGGCGACGAGCGCGAATCGATCCGCCGGCAGGAAGATCTCAAAGAAGCGCGGGCCGCGATGCAGCGTCGCAAAGGGTGAGCCGTGAAGCTTCGTTTGGAGAGCGGCCAGGAGGCCCTTGCGCTCGCTTATGACGGAAACCTGTTGAAGGTCTCGAGCCCCCTGGCCTTCGCGCCCGGGTCTCCGATTCGATTCACGGTAGCCTGCGAGGCCGGCGAACGAACCTTCGAGGGCAGGGTAGTCCGCTCAAAGCGCGTCGACGATCAAACGTTCGAGGTACGTATGAGATTCGTCAACCTGAGGCGAGAAGACCGAGAGTTGCTCCTGAGCACACTCGGACCCTGAACCCTCGTCGAGGTTGGGCGCGAAGCCCCGTGGACGGCGCCAAGCCCCGGCTTTACGGGGATCGCTTGTCGAGCTCTCTAAACACCGAAGCCTTTACCGCCTCGAACTCGCTCGGCAGATCGACCGGCCGGTTGGGGTACTTGCTCTCCACGCCTGGAATTTCGTTTTCGTGATAGCGAATCTTGAACTGGGTGAACTTCAAGCCGTTGGCTGTGGAGATAACCACCACCTTCTGACCGGGTTCGATCGTGCCCCTGGCCCGAAGTTTCTCGAGCGCTGCCAGCGCAACGCCGGTATGCGGGCACGTATAGCTGCCCGCACGGTCTGCCGCCGCCGAGGCTTCGGAAAGCTCCGACTCGCTCGCCTGCTCGACCACGCCGTCGAACGCCTGCAGCGCGCGGATTGCACGACGAACGCTCACCGGATTGCCGATTCGAATGGCGCTTGCCTCTGTCTCGCCGGCCGTGATCGGTTCGAAGCTGTCCCAGCCCTGCTTGTAAGCCAGATACAGTGGGTTGGCTTTTTCGGCCTGCGCCAGGCAAATCCGTGGTCGTTTCGAGATGAGTCCGAGGTCGAGCATCATGTCGAAGCCCGCGCCCAGCGCTGCGACGTTGCCCAGGTTACCGCCAGGGATGATCACCCAGTCGGGCGCCTTCCAGTCGAATTGCTGCACGATCTCGATGGCCACGGTCTTCTGTCCTTCGAGGCGAAGGGAGTTCATCGAGTTGGCGAGGTAGACGCCTGGCTCGGTCGTGAGCTTTTGTACGATCTCCATGCATCCGTCGAAGTCCGTGTCGAGGGCACAGACGAGCGCCCCGTTCGCCAACGGCTGGACGAGCTGCGCCGTGGTCACTTTGCCCTTCGGCAACAGGACCACCGACGGGATTCCGGCCGATGCACAGTAGGCCGCGAGCGCAGCCGAGGTGTCGCCGGTCGATGCGCATGCGATGGCGCGAATCGGCTGCCCGTCCTCGATCGCCTGCTTCACGGTGCTCACCAGCACGGTCATGCCGACGTCTTTGAACGAGCCAGTGTGACTATTCCCGCAGTTCTTGATCCACACGTCGTCGAGGCCGAGCGTCTTGCCGTACCGCTCGGCCCAGAAGAGGTTGGTGCCGCCCTCTGCGGTCGAGACGATGTTCTCTTCGCGAAGGTGCGGCTGCACCCATTCCTTCTTCCCCCAGACACCGCTGCCATAGGGCCAATCCCGGGTCATCCAGCGTTGATCGAAGAGCTTGCTCCAAGAGGAGCCGCTCCGGCTCTTCAAGGCCTCGATGTCGTGTTGAACTTCGAGGAGCTCTCCGCACTCTGGGCAGGAGTAGATCACCTGCGTGAGCGGATACGTACCGCTGCAGCCGGCGACGCAACGAAAGGATGCGCTGTAACTCATGGAAGCCCCAGTATAGGCGCTTCGTCAAGGGGCGCACCTCGCCCCGGTGGGGCCTCAGGCACTGCTTTTTCGCTGCGCGGCCGGCACGAGCGAAAAGGTCGGGGTGTCAGGCCGTAGCGCGAGCTCCTCGAGGTGTGTGACCATCGTCGGGTGCGCGGACGCTACCTCGTGGAAACGACGGGCGGACATTCGTAGCACGAGCACGTCGGAGTCTGTCATGACTGTCACCGGAGATGGGGTTCGGGTCAAGATCGAATGCTGACCAAGCGCGCGCCCGAGCTTCAGGCGGCCGAGCTCTTCGCCATCGGCGCCGATCGCGCTCAGGTCGCCGATCATGGGAATGTAGAGGCCGTCCGACCGCTTGCCGGCTTCCAATATACTGGTCCCGCGATGGGCGCGGCGCACCTCGAACATCGCGGCGACCTCCGAACGCGTGCCGTTGTCCAAGCCGGCAAACATGGGAGCGGTACGAATCAGGGTAGAAACGAGCCGCCGCCCCAGCATCTCTAGCAGGATGTCGCCAAGAGGCGGATGCTCCTCGACCAGCCGGTCCAACAAGAGCTTGCTGACTCGGAGCGCGCTGACTTTCGTCTGCGCCGTCACGTCCCCTTCGTAACAGACGCGCTCGAGCAGGCAGGAGATCCCGACGACGTCGCCTTCCGACAAGACCATCACGTCTTCGTCGATTGCCCGAATGAGCTGCACGCTTCCCTCGACGAGCACATAGAGCGCATCGGCGGTGGTGCCCCGTTCGATGAGGCTCTCGCCTGGCTCGAGAACGATAAGTCGGGATTCTTGGACGATCCTCGCCAACATCGGGTGCGGAATCTCGGCGAACAGGGGCACCGAGGGCAGTTGGGCGAGATGTTCCGGCGTCGGTCGTTCGTCGAGGCTGTCCTCGCCCAGCCGAGGGCGGTCCTGCAACTCCACGTCGGAAATGTCGAGGTCGAGCGTGGGACGCCGTGTGCCCGGCGGTGTCGAGAATCGGAGCGCGTCATCGACCGTCGATGGGTTGGCGATCAGAGGGAGGGCATCGGTCGAGATGCGTTTCTTCTGAGTGTGGGTGATCTCCTGGCCTTCAGGCTCCGGCTCGAGATCGGCCGTGACGATGGCCGACCTCGACGACCGATGGAGCTTGCGTGCGGCGTCTGGCTTAACCCGCGAAAGCACGTCCACGCGCTCGGGCGCAATCCCCATGACGACTTTGGCCATCGCAGCCGCCCGAGCGACGAAACCTTGTTGCGCGTAGAGGTCAATCGCCTGCTCGTAGGCCTCGACCGCATGGTTCGGACGTCCTAGACGCTTGAGGAGGTCGCCTTTGCGGTGAGGCCAGCGCGCCTCCTGGGGCTCCACCTCTTGGAGGGCCTCGTATTGCCGCAGGGCTTCGCTAAGCCGCTCCCTCCGGAGGGCGGCGTGGAGCTTCTCCCGGAGCTTCCGGCTTTGACTACCCGACACGACCTTAGAACCTTATACCGAATGAGCCCCGCAGCCAAAGCGGTGGGACACCGGCCAATCACTGCTACGCTTGCCCCGACGCCAATCCGCATGAGTCTATTCATCCGCCTCGTCCGTGCCCAGGTCACCTTTGGTGTCATTCTCGCCAGTTACTTGGTGCAATTGGTGCTGGTGAAGGTCTTCCGACGCTGGCGTCACGATCCTGACACAGGCCACGAGGACCCCGTGTTGCCCGCCTGGCTGACGCTGCGTCAGGCCCGGGTCGATGAAAAGAACTCGAAGCGGATGCTGGCTGGCATGCTCAAGCTCCGCGGGGTCTACATCAAGTTGGGGCAGGTCCTGTCGATCATGGGGGGCTTTCTGCCTTCGGTTTACATCAAGCGACTCGAGACCCTGCAAGACGCCGTGCCGCCGCACTCCTTCGCCGAGATCGAGCAGGCCTTCATCGACAGCCTCGGCGCTCCTCCCGAGGCGTTTTTTCGGAGCATCGAACGTGAGCCCGTGGCGGCCGCGTCGCTGGGCCAGGTACACGTTGCTTACATGGAGGACGGTCACAAAGTCGCGGTCAAGGTCTTGTACCCCGGGATTCGCGACGTTGTCCGCGTCGACATGCGTGTCATCAAGCTGATGGTCCGCGTCTACAAGTGGTTCGTGCCTGTACAGAACATCGAGGCGGTTCATTTGTCGCTGGTCGATCTGCTGCGTCGTGAGACCGACTACTTGCACGAGGCCGATTGCATGCGCCGCATGTCTGCAAATTTCGCGGACGATGATCACATTCTTTTTCCCGAGGTGATCGACGGGGTAACCACTCGAGATGTACTCACGATGACCTTCATGGAGGGCATCGAGATCACGCGCCTCGACGCGATTCGAGAACGCGGTGTCGATTTGCACAAGCTCGCAGAACGCTTGGTGAAAAGCTTCTACAAGCAGCTCTTTGTCGACCGCTTCTTTCACGCCGACCCGCATCCTGGGAACTTCCTGGTGCAGCCCGTCGAGGGCTCCGACGATGCCAAGCTCGTGGTGCTCGATTTTGGCGCAATCAGCGAGGTCGACAACAATACAGTCTTCGGGATGGTCGACGTCTTACGCGGGTTCTTCGAGCAAAACGATGCCTTGGTCTTGCAGGGCATCGAGGCGATTGGCTTCGTGGCGGAGGGCGGTGATCGCGCACTGCTCGAGCAGACGGTCAAGATCTACTTCCAGAAGCTCCTCAAGCTCGAAGCGCGCACACCGGGGGCCCTCATGAGCGCGAAGTCGCGGGAGCTCGAAGCGCTGGCTGATCCGGAAGTCGAACGCCGCGAGCTTCGGACCCTCATGCGCTCGTTCCACTACCCCGACGGTTGGTTCTACGTGGAACGGGCGGCCGTGATGATGTTTTGGCTGGCGGGGCAGATCGCACCTGACCTCGATCAGTTTCAGGTCGGGTTCCCGTACGTGCTGCCCCTGCTCAGCCAGCGCATCGCATCGACGCGTCCGGCTTCAGCCTCCGAGGGCGGATCGCAGCCGGTGGCGGGTGGTTGAGATGAGCCGAATCGTCGGGATCGACCCAGGCTCGGCGCGGATCGGCATTGCCATCTCGGATGATCGCGGCTCGATCGCCTTTCCGCGCGAAACCGTCCAGGCACGGGGCGGTTATCAAGCGGCCGCAAGACGGGTGCGGGAGGCGCTCTCGGACGACGAGATATCCTTGGCGGTCGTCGGGCTCCCACTGCGGCTCGATGGCAGTGAAGGGGAGGCGGCCCGCCGGGCGAGGGCCTTCGGCGAAGTCCTCGGCGAGGCGCTCGGCGTGGAGGTCGTCTTTTGGGACGAGCGCTTGACCACCGTGGCGGCAGAGCGTTCGTTGCGAGACATGGGTCGGCGGGGTGCCAAGAGCCGCGACGTCGTCGACCAATCTGCGGCCACCATCTTGCTACAAGGGTATCTAGACGCCAATTGAGGACGGAGCGTGGAAGGACCCGGACAGCCCATCAAGGTCGAGAGCGACGTTGGAGCGACCATCGCTCGAGCCCTGAGTATCGTGACGCTGATCGCCGTGCTGGGCCTGCTCGGCGTGCTGGGCTGGCTGTTCGTCGTCTATCCGGACAGCGACGGTCCGTCCGGGTACGTCGAGGAAGTCGTGATCGAAGTTTCCGAAGGGATGACGCTTCGAAAGCTCGCCAGTCAGCTGAAGAGCGAAGGCGTCATCAAAGAACCCAGGGTTTGGTCGCTCTACATGCGTATGCGCGGCCTCGACCGGCACCTTCGACAAGGCAAAGTCCGATTTCGCGTGCCGATGACGCCCGAAGAGGTTGCGCGTTACGCGACGACGCGTCTCGGCCGCATCCAGATTCGGCTTTTGATCCCCGAAGGCTATTCGAGATTCGAAATCGCGGAGCGGCTCGAAGAATACGGGGTCTGTGATGCGGATGAGTTCCTCGATGCAACCGAGGACGCCGCGATCCTCGCGAGCTACGGCGTCGAAGCCAACGACGCGGAGGGGTACCTCTTTCCAGATACCTATGAGTTCGACGACCAGACCAAACCCAGGCGAGTCGTCGAGCGGATGTTGGCGAACTGGACTCGGAGGAACGAGGAGCTCGAAGAGAAGTACGCCGCGCAGCTCGCCAAGCTGAAGGGCTGGACGACGCACGACATCGTGACCTTGGCGTCGATCGTCGAAAAGGAAGCGGCCGTGCCGGCGGAGCGCCCCAGGATCGCAGGTGTGTTTTGGAACCGACTCAACTCCAGGCGATTCCTTCCACGTCGCAGGCTGCAAGCCGATCCGACCGTTCAATACGGCTGCATGGCGGTTCCCGAAGCTGCGCCATCCTGTTCCGGCTACGACGGCCGAATTACCCGGGCGATGTTGGACGACGCCGAAAACCCATACAACACCTATCGGCATTCGGGGCTGCCGCCCGGCCCGATCAGCAATCCGGGAGCGGCTTCCATTGCGGCGGTGATCGACGCCGAAGAGCACGACTACTTTTACTTCGTGGCGCGGGGCGGCGGGCAGCACCACTTCAGCAAGACGCTGCGTCAGCACAACATCGCAGTTCGGCGCAACGGTGCAGAATGACCCGGCGTCGTCGCCTGAAGAGCCCTCTGTTTGCAGAAGAGGAACCGCAGCTCGGCCTCTTCGACCGCGCCGACGAAGAAGCGACGGATTCGACCGAGGACACGCAGCGCGAGCTCGAATCGATTCGTGACCGGCTTCCCGCGAAGCTTCGCTTCGGCACGTCGAGCTGGACCTTTCCCGGATGGGCAGGGCTCGTCTACCGGCAACGCTATGCCAATCAACGCGCGTTCCTTCGGGATTCGCTCGCGGAGTACGCGCAGCACCCGCTGATGCGAACCGTAGGCGTGGATCGCGGTTATTACACCCCGGTCCCTGAAGAAGAGCTGGCTGCCTACTCGACACAGCTGCCCGATGACTTTCGGGCGGCGATGAAAGTGTGGCAGCGTGTGACGATGCCCGGGTATCCGAGGCACCCTCGCTACGGGGCGGACGCGGGCAAGGAGAACCCGAGCTTTCTCGATCCGGAGCTCTTTGCCCAGGCCGTCCACGAGCCGGCTCGCGCTGGATTCCGTCGGCACATGGGCCCGTGGATCGTCGAGATTGCACCGTCTCCATCTCCCCTCGATCCGAGTTGGTTTTGCGAGAGGCTCGACGCGTTTCTCGGGGAGGCTCCCAAAGACTTTCCATTCGCGGTCGAGCTTCGCGATCGCAAACTGCTCACGCCCGAGTACGCGAAGACGCTTCAGAAGCACGGGGCCAGTCATGTTTTCAACTACTGGTCCCGAATGCCACGAATCGCGGATCAAATGCGCGTGGACGCTTTGCTAGAAGCCACACCGCTCGTCGTTCGGTTGCTACTCCCTCCCGGGCAGCGCTACGCCGACGTCAAAGAGTCCTACGCCCCGTTCGACCGCTTGGTCGCGCCTCAACCCGAGATGCGGCAGGACGTCGTCAGGCTGGTCCGCGCGGCGCTCGAACGCGACATCGAGTGCTATGTGATCGTCAACAACAAAGCGGAAGGCTCCTCTCCATTGACGGTGAGGGCCCTGGCCGAGCTGCTCGTCGACTAGCTTGCTCCCCGGGGGAGCGAGGCTATGTTCCTCGCCATGAGCGCGCCCAAGGCAGAAAACCTGACCTGGCACATCGGCGAGGTCGACAGGGAGGCCCGCGCGGCGGCGCACGGGCATCGTGGCGCCGTGCTTTGGTTCACCGGTCTTTCCGGTTCCGGTAAGAGCACCATCGGGCATCGGGTCGAGCGGATTCTGATCGAGCGCGGCGCCTTCGCTTACGTTCTCGACGGCGACAACATCCGCCATGGGCTCAACAGTGACCTTGGCTTCGCTCCGGAGGACCGCGTGGAGAACATTCGACGCATCGGCGAGGTCGCGCGACTTTTCGCGGATGCCGGTGGTCTCGTCCTATCGGCTTTCATTTCGCCTTACCGCAAAGATCGCGACCGTGTGCGCGGGCTGATGGGCCTCGGCGAGTTCATCGAAGTGTTCGTCGACACCCCACTCGAGATTTGCGAGGCGCGCGATCCCAAGGGCCTCTACAAGAAGGCCCGGGCGGGCGAGATTTCAAATTTCACGGGGCTCGACGCTCCGTACGAAGCGCCGAAGAGCCCGGAGGTCCACCTCGAAACGGAGAATCTCAGCGTGGATGAAGCCGCCGGTCTCGTGGTTCGCTATCTCGAAGAGCACAACATTCTAGGAGAATCCTGATGCCTTCTCGCGAAGAGATGTGGGAGCAAGTCCCCGAAGAAGTGGACCTGGTGGTCATTGGCGGCGGTATTACCGGCGCGGGGATCGTACGAGATGCGGCGAGGCGCGGCCTGCGCGTCGCGTTGTTCGAGCAAAACGACATCGCGTACGGGACGAGCTCCCGGTCCAGCAAGCTCATCCACGGCGGTCTCCGCTACCTCGAGAGTTACGAGTTCAGCCTCGTGTTCGAGTCGGTGAGCGAGCGCCGTGTCGTGATGGACCTCGCGCCACACCTCGTCAATCCGCTCGCCTTTCTGTTTCCCGTCTATCAGGGCGCGCGCAAGAGCCTGCGCATGATCAGCGCGGGCATGTGGCTCTACGACGGCCTCGCCCTGTTTCGTTCTCCGAAGCGGCACAGGACTCTAAACCCCAGTGAAGTTGCGGCAGAAGAGCCGCTGCTCAAGCAGGAGGGCCTCCAAGGCGCTCCTTTGTACTATGACTGCTCCACCGATGACGCCCGGCTCACGCTCGAAACGATCGTCGATGCCACCCGAAATGGCGGTATCGTCGTGAACTGGGCCCGCGTCGACGCGCTGACCAAGAACGACCAAGGCCGCATCTCCGGCGTGGTCGTGAAAAACCAGCGGGACGGAAGCCTTCGTGAAGTGAAGGCGCACACCGTGATCAACGCAACCGGTCCGTGGACGGATGAGGTTTTGGCGATGAGCGGTCCGCGAAAGGGCAAGATGTTGCGGCCGACCAAGGGCACCCACATCGTCGTCGAGCGGGAGAAGCTTCCGGTCGAGCATGCGGTCGTGCTTTTCCACCCCACCGACAAGCGTGTTCTTTTCGCGCTGCCCTGGGGCGAGCGCACTTATGTGGGCACGACCGACACCGACTACGATGGAACGCCAGGCGAAGAGGCAGCAACGCTTGAAGACGTCGACTATCTGATCGCCGCGTCGAACCACTATTTCCCAACCAAGCAAATCAGTCGAAATGACGTGATCTCCACCTGGGCAGGGCTGCGCCCACTCATCGCCCCTGAACCAGAAGTCGGCGAGATGTCGGAGTCGCAGGTCAGCCGAGAGCATCAGATCTTGATCAGCGAGGACGGCCTCATCACGATTGCCGGCGGGAAACTCACGACGTACCGGAAAATGGCCAAAGAGTGCGTGGATGTCGCGGTCAATTTGCTCAAGCTCTCTGACAAGCTTCCCCCAGACATTCAATCCGGCCAAACCTTCAAGTTCCCGCTTCCTGGCGCGGTGGGTTGGCCCGAAGACGACGACCACGCACGGGTCGCCGCGGAGCTCGCCGAACAGTGCGACTGCGGCCTGTCGGAAGAAGTCGGTCGCCATTTGGTCGGTACCTACGGCATGCGGGCGTGGGAGCTCGCCAAGCTCTGCGAGGCGGACCCTTCTTTGACGGAGTCGATCGTGCCCGGGCGCGTGGAGATCATGGCGCAAGTCGATTTCGGCGTTCGAGAAGAGCTGGCCGCGAGCGTGAGCGACGTGATGATTAGGCGAACACAGATCTTCTTCAGGGACTTCGAGCAAGGGCTCGGCTCGGTCGAAAAGGTCGCAACGCGAATGGCACAGCTGATTGGCTGGTCCAACGAGGAGCGGCAGAAGGCGATCGACGGCTACAAGGCCGAGGTTGCGCTGTCGCAGCGATGGCGAGAAGAGCTCTAAGGCGCTAGCTGCGGGAGCTTGAGCTTCAGAGTGAGCGCGCCGGGCTCGACGCGGATGGACTCGAGCTCGAGCAGGTCGAACACCATGGTCGCCGTTTGGTTCGAGGCGAAACGACGGACGGCCGGCACGCTTCGGAGGTCCACTCGCAGGCGGCCAGCTGTTTCGCGCTCGACGATCGCGCCGCCGACGTCAATCGAATCCGGCGATGCGATCATCGGCCAGGTGGCTTTTGCGATGCAGGCGGCCAGGGCGCCTACCACCGAAGTGTCGTGGGCATCCGGGGGCTCGACGTCGAAGGAAATCTCTTTGGCGCCTCGTGGCGCAAACCGGACCGCGTGCGGCGTCAGGCTGAACTGGACCTCCTTGCCGCTGGTCATCGACGCATCGACGAACATCCTCCCGGAGCGACAGGAAACCATCGCCGAATCGACTCCTTCCGCATGAGCGGCCGCTGCGGTCAGCGTCTCGTCGGTCAGCCGCCATCGCCGCTGGGTCAGGCGCTCGACGATCTGCTTGGTCGCGGAGGCCAGCTTGGTGCCGGTGAGTCGGTCGACAGCCCGGTCCGCGGCGACTCGGACCCAACTTCGGAGTATATCGAAACGATCAGTCATTCCGCAGCCTGCAAACTGGGTTTGCTCCGAAGGGCCTCCAGCTGCAAGGGCGCGACACGCCCGGCGCTCCGCATCGCGAAGAACCCGGTGCGGACGACCCGAGGGGCGAGCTCATCGATGCCCGTCAGCGCTCGAAGCACCTCGCCAGGCCGGGGCGTGGTCTTTCCCCCTAGACGAAGCGTGATGGTGATGGGCAGCAGAGCTCCTTCGAGGCCAGCGAGCCTCAGCGCGTCCGCGCCTTCGCCGACCCGGATGTCGACCAGCGCAGCGCCAACGTCGACGCGCTTCTTGAGACCTTTGATATCGCGGTCGATGTAGAGCCCGGAGGCTCGCTTGCCCAGCATCGCGGTCAATGCGGCCTCACCTCCGATGCCGAGGCTCGCCAGCTCCTGCTTGGACAAGGCGACGACGTAGTCGGCTTCCTCGGTCACCCGGTTGAGGGCAGCGTCGTGCGGCCCGAGAACCCGGTGCTCGAAAAACTCGATGCCATCGATCGCAGCCTCGTTGAGCCGCTCACAGAGGCGCTCGAGGTCTGGGTTCTCGGCAGCGCGAAGCCGGACGTCGACGTGCTCGCAAAGGCTCGCCGTTCCGACGGGCAGCGCGGGGCCAAAGGTTAGCCGCGGAAGCGGACGGAAGCCCTCGCTGTAGTGAAGGGGAAGCCCCACCCGCCGCAGCATCCGTGGAAAGGCTCGGACGAGATCGAGGTGGGACGCATACGCCGTTCGGCCGAGCTTTCGGTAACCCAGCCGGATGCGCATCGCCGGACCCTGATCGACGCCATGAAACGGTCGCCGGTCGACCGTGTCATCTTCGGCTTCATCCGGTGGAGCGGGCGCTTTGGCGCGCTCGAGGGCGTTCATGCTCTTCAAGTAGCCGATGCGCTCGTCTTTCATCTGCGTGAGGTCGCAGGCGATGCCGCAGTCGTAGCAAACCAGACGACGCTTCTCGGCCTCGGCGTCCTGGAGGTTGGTGTGGTGAACGAAGCTGCCGACCGTCTTGCCGCACGGGGGGCTCAATCGGTTGCGAAGGGCTTTGCGGTACTCCCGCGCGAGGAACCCCTGCTCGAGCCCGACGTCGATGTGAGACCAGGCCAGCTTCGCCGACACCGGAATTGTCCCGAGAAACCAGTTGGGATCGATGCCCGTGTGGTCGAGAGACGCAGTCCATGCTTCGAGGTCGAGCTTCTCGTCCCAGGAATCGAAGCGCGCGCCTCGCTGGTACGCCCCTTGAATCACGTCGGCCAAACGGCGGTCTCCGCGCGCTAGCGTTCCTTCGAGCCAGGACCCGTCCGACTTGTGCATCTTTAGTTGCACGCGTGTGCTTGCTGCCTCGTAGCGAAGCACCGATTGCTTGCGCAGGATCTCTTCGTGCGAATCCATGGCGCACCACTGAAAGGGGGTGTGCGGTTTGGGGACGTGCGTCGAAACGCTGACGGTCACACGCGCGCGCTTGTTGCGCTGAACCCGCCGGGCTACGTCGAGGGCTCGGGCGCCGGTTCGCACGATGTCTCGAACGTCTTCGTCCTCTTCGCTGGGCAGCCCGATCATGAAGTAGAGCTTCATTTTGTTCCAGCCCCGCGAGAACACGCGCTCGGCGGTCTCCATGAGTTGATCGTCGGTGACGTTCTTGTTCACCACGTCGCGCATCCGCTGGCTGCCCGCCTCGGGCGCAAATGTCAGGCCACCTGCACGCTGTCGCTTCATGTCGTCGAGCACGTCCTCGCTGAGCCCGTACGCGCGAAGCGACGAGACGCTCAGGGAGACTTGATACGGCGCGAGCGCGTCGATGGACTCGTGGACGAGGGGGGCAATCGCACTGTAATCCGCAGTCGAAAGGGAGGTCAGGGAGGCTTCGTCGTAGCCGGCTTCAGACACCGATCGCACCATGGCGTCGATGATGGCCTTTGGCTTCCGTTCTCGGACCGGTCGGTAGATCATCCCGGCCTGGCAGAACCGGCAACCTTCGGTGCAACCGCGGGCAACCTCGATCGACGCGCGATCGAAGACTGTCTGGCAGTTGGCGATCGGACCGTCCACCGGAAAGGGATAGTCGTTCAGGTCCTCGACGATCGAACGACGGATCGGGTAGGGCGCCTCCGGATGGTCGGGCTCGACGACATGGATCTTCGTTTCTTCGGTGGCCACGCTCTTGTAGAGGGAAGGCACGTAGAATCCGCCGAGCTTGGCCACGCAAAGCAGGCGTTCGGATCGCGGAATCCCTTCTCGTTTCCCCTCGGCCCATGCGTGCATCAGCTCGGGCAGCTTGGCCTCGCCGTCGCCGATGAGAAATGCGTCGATGAACGGGGCCATGGGTTCGGCGTGAGTCGCCGTCGGACCACCGGCGACCACCAGCGGGTGCTCGTCCGTGCGCTCGTCCGTCCGAAGTGGGACCTTCCCGAGGTCCAGCATCTGCAAGATGTTGGTGTAGGTCAGCTCGTACTGAAGCGAGAAGCCCAGGATGTCGAAATCGCGGAGCGGACGCGCGCTCTCGAGCGAGCACAGGGCCTGGCCGTGTGAACGCAGCTCCTGTTCCATATCGTCCCAAACCGCATATGCGCGCTCTGCTAAGAGCTCCGGCCGCCGATTCACGATGTCATAGAGGATCTTGTACCCGAGGTGACTCATCCCGATTTCATAGAGATCGGGGAACGCGAGACAGATGCGGCAGCTCGCCTCCTCCCAGGCTTTGTGTGCCATTCCCTGCTCTCCGCCCAGATATTGGGCTGGCCTATGCACTCGATCGATGAATGGGGCGTAGGGGTGATCTTGCATCAGGGCAGGCTGGGGATCGAGCGTAGTTTGACGTGTTCCGGACAGTTTGCCACGCTCGCATCATGGCCTCGAAGCCGCAACCCAATCTATCGATCCAGCTGCGCCGGGCGCCTACGCGCTACGAGCCAACCCAGCGAATCGCGGTGGGGGGCATGGCAGAGGTCTGGCGGGCCAATGCGCTCTTCGACGACGGGGGCGAGCACCCGGTCGCGATCAAGCGCGTCCTTCCTTCGATTGCTGACCCCTTGTTCCGAACGATGTTCTCGGACGAGGCTCGCCTCGGCATGCTCTTACGCCATCCGAACATCGTGCGCGTGTACGACGCGCGCGACATCGACGGGACCTTTATCATGGTCATGGAGCTCGTCGACGGAGAGTCACTGCGTTCGCTGACGCGCGCCGCACACAGGGACGAGCGCTCCATGGGTGTGCCGCTCGCCGTCTACATCATCCAGGAGGTCGCCAAAGCGCTCGCTTACGCGCATCGGGCCCGAGATGCGAGCGGGCGCGGGCTCGGGATTGTGCACCGGGATGTGTCTCCGCAGAACACGCTCCTCGGCGCCAACGGGACGGTCAAGCTCACCGACTTCGGGCTCGCGGATGCGACTGTCCACGAGCATGTTCGAGGGGACGACATGGTCGGCGGCAAGCTCGGTTACTTGCCCCCTGAAGTCATTCGGCGCGAGAGCAGCGATCACCGCGCCGATTTGTTCGCGCTTGGTGCGGTGTTCTGGGAGATGTTGGCGGGTCGCTCCTTGTTCGTCGGAACCAGCGATCGCGAAACGATTCAGGCCATTGCCCGCTGTGACGTGCCAGCCCTCGCCGGCTCGATGCCGGGCGGCGAAGAGGCCGACGCGATCGTCCGCAAGCTCGTCACCAAGAATCCGGACGACCGCCTCAACGACGCCGCGATTCTTGCGTCGCAACTCCGGCAGCTCGCCCGCCGCAAGGATTGGAACGTGGGTCCAGAAGGCGTTGCAGCGGCAGTGTTGCAGCATCGCGCGGAGAAAAGCCGGCGGACCCAGGCGCCGCCGGTCACGGCTCTGCTTGCCGACGAGCTTGCCAAATTCGCCGAGGCCACCGCGGACACACCATTCGACATGGGCGCCACGCCGCTCGACCCGTCGCGGTTCTGACGCCGCACCCTCTAAGGTTGCAGCGGGCGAGGGCCTCGGGGCGTGACCGCGAACAGCGAAGCGGAAACCGGATGCGGCGCGCGCTGGGCGGCGTCTTTCGCCTGCTTGGAAAGCTCGGCAAACGCGGGTCTGCGTGCGAGGAGCAGCACGTCGCGGTGCGGGGCTGCGGCTAACCAGCCTCCTGGGCTCAGTCGTTCGAGCCGCGCGGCGAGATCAGGAAGAAGCAGGCGCGCACCGTCTAGGCCGTCACTTTGACACACGTGCAGGATCTCGTCGCTGACCCGTTCCAGGCGAAAGTCGCGCGACCTCGCGGCGAGGTTTTCGATCGACCGTCGCCGGATGGTCTCTCGATCGTGGACCCAACCGTCGACTTCGGCGCAGCGCAGATAGCGCGCGCGAGCTCCGTATCGAAGCTGAAGCGCCAGCAGAACGTCGTGCCCGATGGCGTGGAGGAACAAATCCTGCTCGCGCGGCAAGGAGTCCATGAACTTCCGAGACACCAGCCGCGGCAGCAATCGGGGCGCGGCTTCGCTCCAAGGCGTTGCTTCTTGCGCCTCGGCGCCCGGAAGCATGCTGATGATGCGTCGGGCGGCCTCGTTGGCGGCGTCGTCGTCTTGGTCGCGCGCGACTCGCTCGAGTTGAGCCAGGTCGACGCTTGCACCGTTGTTGAGGTCGACCGTCAGCTCAAATTGCGATTCGATGTCGAGGTCGGGGCGCGCCCGGCCCAGCTCCTCCGCAAAGACCCGAACGATGCGGGAGACGGGGCCACGGGCTCCCGCCTCGCGCTCTGCCACCGAGAGGTACTCGGATAGGCAGCTGCGCGGGTCTTCGGCATCGAGGGCCTCTTGAATCGCGCCGAACGGATCGAACCAGCCGAAGCGCCCCAGCTGCACGCGGTGGCAGCCGTCACGCTCGTGGGTCCTGCCGCCCAGGTGGTCGATCAACAAAAGGCCGAGAAGCGCGCCTGCGCCCTCGACAAAGCGATCGTCTTCGGCTCCATCGCTATCGCGATCGACGAAATCCTCGAGCTGAGCGGCGAGCCAGCGGACGCCCGGCGCTCCCTTCCCGGGTAAGGGAGGGAGCTGTGAGAGCAGGAAATCCCTTGCTGCAGGCACCAGACGCCCCCCGACGTCCTCCAGAGCATTGAGCCAATCTGCCCCCACCAGCTACCCCGAAGCGACGCTAACATGACTCGGCTTGCGCGCATAGACGGCAAGCAGAATGAATGATTCGATGAAGGACCGCGCCAAAGAGGTCGCGTTGGACCAGCTCGTCAAAGTTCTCGATCGGGTACCCCTGGTCTCGAGCGTCAAGAACGATCTGCTTGGGCTTCGCACGCTCCTTTACCGGCGTCGACCCCCTCGAATCGTAGCGCTCGGGCTTGGCGGCAGCGGGCGATCGTCTCTGCTCCGATCGCTCATCGAGCGGCGGCCGGTGCGCGATCCCTTGGACACCGATCATGGGCACTGGGTTCAGATCGAGCACGAGGGCGCGAAGTTCCATTGGCTCGAGATCGACGTAGACGACCCCGTCGCACGATCGCAATGGAAGGGCGCGCTCGAGAAGGAAATTCCGGACCTGGTGTTCCTCACGTTCGAGCCCCGCAACGTGCAGGACGCCACACCGATCGTCGAACGAGCAAAGAGCCTGCTCGCCGACTTACCCGAAGGGACGGGCGCGCTGCGCGTGTTTCCATTGCTGACCCACTCGGATTTGATCGGGCGGGGAGCGCTCGATGTAGAAGCGGAGCGCAACGCGCTAGAGGCCAAGATCAGGGATCGCGGCTTCGACGCGGATCCGCCCCGCGCGGTGTCGGCGATCAGCGGTCACGGTCTCGAAGGGCTTTCGGAGGCGATGGTCCTGGCGCTCCCCGAAGAAGCCAGGCTCGAGGCGGCCAGGGGGCTGACGCGCGCCAAGGAAGCTCGCGTTCGCATTGGAAACGAAATCGTTCAAGCCTGCACGGCGGTTTCGATCACGGTGGGCGTCACGCCGATTCCGTTCTCCGACATGGTCGTCCTCGGGCCGCTCCAAGCGATGATGGTGAGCTCGTTGGCGTACTTGAGCGGCCGTAGCTTGGGCAAAAAGACCGCGGCGGAATGGCTCGGCAGCCTCGGGCTGGTCGGCGGTCTTGGGATGGGTCTTCGATTTTCGGCCCAGACCATCGCAAAGCTCGTGCCGGGCGCGGGCAACGCCGTCTCCGCGGGTGTGGCCGGCGCCGGCACCACCGCGATCGGTCAGAGCGCGATTCGCTACTTTCTCAAGAGCTGACGGCGTCTGGCTGCCCGTCCCGCCATTCGATGTCGGCGTCGTAGAGCCCGGCGAAATGTCGCGCGAGTGGTTCGAACAGGTCCGCGACGCAGACCGTGCGGCCGAGCTCCGCGGAAACTGAGGTGACGCCCTTGTCCTCGATGCCGCAGGGGACGATCATCTCGAACTGACGGAGGTCGCTGTTCACGTTGAGCGCGAGCCCGTGCATCGTGACCCATCGGCTGATTCGTACGCCGACCGCGCCCACTTTGCGCTCACCGATCCAGGCGCCGTTCAGGCCCTCGATGCGCCCTGCCGCCAATCCGAAGTCCGCGCAGGTGCGAATCATCGTCTCTTCGAGCGACGCCACGTACTTCCGCACGTCCTTCCGGTCGGGTTTGAGATCGATGATCGGATACGCAACGAGCTGCCCCGGTCCGTGATAGGTCACGTCTCCGCCTCGTCCCACCTCGTGCACCTGGATCCCGCGCGCCTCGAGCACCTCAGGCGCCACGAGGACATGTTGCGCCTTGGCCGAGCGCCCCATCGTCAAAACCGGCGGATGTTCCAGCAGCAAGACGAGGTCGCCGACCTCGCCCCGAACCCGTTGGCCCTGCAGCTCCTTTTGAAGGCGATGCGCTTCGGCGTAATCGACCGTACCGAGGCGACAAAACAGCACGGGCCTACGAGCGATTCATGATGTGGATCGCCTCGCCCAAGGCGTGTTTGAACGCTTCCATGACGCCTTCGCCGAGGGTGGGGTGGGGGTGCACGGTGAGCGCGACGTCTTCGGCAAACGCGCACATCTCGATAGCGAGCGCCGATTCGCTGATCAGGTCGCTGGCTTCGGGGCCGACGATCGCGACGCCGAGCAGCTGATGGTCGGCTTCGTCGACGATCACTTTGATGAAGCCGTCGGTTTCGCTCACCGCCATGGCACGGCCGGACGCCGCGAATGGGAACTTCCCGACGGTGACCTTTCTGCCCTCGGCCTTCGCTTGAGTTTCGGTCATTCCGACCGTGGCGATTTCCGGGTCGGTGAAGATCGCTGCCGGCATCCCGCGATAGTCGCGCGCCGACTTGTGCCCGGCGATGACCTCGGCGGCGATTTCGCCTTCCTTGGAGGCCTTGTGCGCAAGGTATGGGATTCCGGCCACATCGCCGATGGCGTAGATCGAGGGCACGTTCGTGCGCATCTGATCATCGATGAGGATGTGGCCGCGCGCATCGAGCTTCACGCCCGCGCCTTCGAGGCCGAGGCCCGCCGAGTTGGGCTTGAAGCCCACCGCGACGAGCACCTTTTCGGCCTCCACGATTTGCTCCTTGCCATCGGTTTCGATCGTTACCTTGGCCGTTCCGCCGCTCTTATCGAGCTTTACGGCTTTGCTCTTGAGATGAATGTCGGCGCCGTCCTTCTTCAGGTGCTTTTGCACGACACGAACCAGATCGAGGTCCGTGCCCGGAAGCAGCTGGTCCATCAGCTCGACCACCGTGAGCTTGGTACCGAGCTTCTGATACACCATGCCGAGCTCGAGCCCGATCACGCCGCCGCCGATGATGACCATGCTTTGTGGCGCGCTCTGAAGGCTCACCGCCTCGCGCGCGGTGATCACGACGTCGCCGTCGGGCTCGAAGCCCGGGATGGTGATCATCTGTGTGCCGGTGCCAACGATGATGCCTTTGCTCGCCGTGTAGGTTTCCCGCTTTCCGTCTGCGCTCGTCACCTCGACGGAATTGGGTCCGGTGATGTTCGCGGTGCCCATCACGATGGTGCCGCCGTTGCCTTTCACGAGGCTCGACACGCCGC
>JBARTN010000087.1:0-5983 GCA_049645265.1 Polyangiales bacterium | reverse complement strand
GCTCCGCCATCGTCGAGCGCGCCGCGCCTGCCTGCGGGTCCAAAGTTGACTGTCGCAATGTCGCGAACCCGGATCGGTGTGTGTTCTCTACTCGTGATGACTACGTTCTCGAGATCCGAGCGATTTTGGATGAAGCCGAGACCGCGAATGATGTATTCCGCGTTGTTGATCTCGATCGTGCGCGCACCCGTATCGAGGTTCGCGTTCTTCACGGCCTTGGCAACTTGGCCGATCGTGACCTTGTGTCCGAGCATGGCCTCGGGGTCGACGTCGACCTGGTACTCGCGGACATAACCGCCAACAGACGCGACCTCCGAAACGCCAGGCACCCCTTGGAGCGCGTAGCGAATATTCCAGTCCTGGATCGATCGCAGCTCCTCGAGGCTGAACGCGGCGGGGACGATGTTCCCGTGCTCGTCCTGCGCCTGCAAGGTGTACCAGTACACTTGTCCGAGCGCAGTGGCGTCGGGGCCGAGGGTCGGCGTTGCGTCGTCCGGCAATGTGCCTGCGGGAAGCGAGGCCAGCTTCTCCAGGACGCGGGACCGAGACCAGTAGAAGTCGATATCGTCTTCGAAGATGACGTAGATGCTGGAGAACCCAAAGACTGACGCGCTGCGAACGGACCGCACGCCAGGAATGCCGAGAAGCGCAGTCGTCAGCGGATACGTAATCTGGTCTTCGAGGTCCCGGGGAGATCGTCCGGGCCAGTCGGTGAATACGATCTGCTGATTCTCGCTGATGTCAGGCAATGCATCGACGGGCACCGGATCCCGAGGAAACCCTCCGAGGTCCCAGTCGAAGGGCGCAACGGAGAGTCCTGCCGCGATCAGAACCCCGAGCAGAATGAAGACGACGAGCTTGTTCTCGACGAAAAAGCGGGAGAACTCCTCCCAGCGTTGTTCGCCCGTGCTTCGTTCGTGTTGGCTCAAGTGGTCGGCTCCTTCCCTTGACGGCTAGTGCTGATGGCCACCTGAGGGGGCTGGAGGAGGCGCATCCAGTTCGACAGAAGCTCCCAGACGTTCAGACGGCAGGACGGTCGCGCGGAACTCGCCGCAGCGCAGCATCGATTGCCCGTAGTAGGGATTTTGCACTGCCCCGTCTTGCTGGATCCACGCTGCGCCTTTCGAGTCGAAAGCCATGGGGCAAAACGCGAGTCGAAGGGAACTATCGAGCGGGTTGCCAAAAACGCGCAAGAGCTCGCTCAGCTGCATGCTGATATGTTCGAAGGCGTTGCGAAGATCTCCTGGGTCAGTGGATGACGCCCCATGACGCGCATGCCCAACGAGCTTCGATGCGACTGGTTGCCACGCCTCGAGAGCCTTGCGGGAACCTTCGGGACTCGCCTCGTTTGCCAGGTCGGCTAGCTCACTCAAGCTTTCGCGAGCTGCGGCGAGGTCATCGTCCGCCAGGAGTATCTGGGCCTCGAGGTAGGCCTCCACGATGGGACGTAGGGCTTGTCGAAAAGCGGAGGAGATCGGCGGGGCCAAAGGAGGCGCGGACGATACGTCGTCGGGCATGGTCATCATGCTCCGTCCGCCCCGCAACTGGAGATCGGCGTCCAATACAAAGGCTCCTTGCGTAACAACTCTTTCGCCTTCGTTGAGTCCTGCAAGGACGGGGTACACGGGGCCGGTGCGGGGCCCGAGTCGGACGACGCGAAGCTCATAGGTGGGACGCGATGCTTGCAGGTCCTCAACGAAGACGACTGAGCGTCGGCCCGTGAACAAGGGGGCGGATTCCGGAATGACGAGCGGCGCGGGCCCCGCGGTGGCTTCGCTTTCGATGACCGCTTCTGCAAACATGCCCGGCCGCAGTTGACCCTTGGGATTGTCCACCTCCACCCGCACGCGCGCCGTGCGCTGGCGCTCGTCAAGCACGGGATCGATGAAGGCTGTCCGACCGGTGAACGGTTCTCCTGCCAAGCCTTCGACCTTCACGACGACTTCCTGGCCAACGCGGACGTGCGGCAAGTCAGTTTCATACGCGTCGATCTGAACCCACACGCGCGACAGGTCTGCGATGCGATACAGGGGTGTGCCCGCTGAAACGTACTGCCCTTCGTCGACAAGTCGATCCAACACAGTGCCGGTAAACGGAGATCGGATCTCCATATGGGTCGGAGGCTTCTTGCTTCGGATCACGCCGTTGATTTGCCGATCTGGCACGCCCAGCAGGCGCAGCCGCGCCTTAGTCGCAGTCAGCGCTTCTGCAGCCCTGTCAGCCGACCCGTGCAGCCCACCGACGAGACGGTCGGCTTGCTCAGCGGCGGCGACGAGATCGCGCATCGCACTGTAGATCTCGGGGCTGTAGAGTGTCGCAACCACCTGATTGCGCTTGATCCGCGCTCCTGTGATTCGAACGCGAAGCTCGTCGATGCGTCCCGCCGTCCACGGAGTGACCGTTCGAATACGGGTCTCGTCGTAGTCGATCCGGCCGAGCAGGCGGAGCTCGGCCCGAGAGGTTGCTCGCTCGACGACAACTGTTTGAATCGCGGCAAGAGCCTGAGCCCGCGGCGAGAGCTTCACCAGCTCGCCCCGCGGACTTGCATGTTCGCTTTCGTCCCCATCGTCGGCGCGTTTCGCCGGAATGAGATCCATTCCACAGATGGGGCATTGGCCTGATTCGTCCATGCGAATCTGGGGGTGCATGGTGCAGGTCCAAAACGTGCTTTGTTCGTGCTTGCCATGGTCGTGGCTCGTCTCGGAGGACGCCTGCTCGCTCGATTTCGGCGCGTCCCCCCCGCCACCGACTCCAATGCCGATCGCAAATGCCACGAGAAGCCCCGCCGCGATCAAGACCCCGCGCCTCGAGGGGCGACGGGTCGTCCGCAGGCGCGCCTTTGTTTCCTGGAGCCACGTTTTACGTTCATTCATGGCGCAATGTCATCCTCAGCTGGTCGAGTGGATACTGGTTGGCCAACGACGCGCTCGAGCTCAGCCCACACCACTGCGTACTTGGCGTGCGCCTCGAACAAACCCAAAGCCAGCTCGAGGAGGTCCTTCTCGGCGATGAGCACCTCGGCCAACGAAGCCCGTCCAGTCTGATAGCCATCCAGCGTCGAGCTGTACGTCGTCTCCGCCTGGGGAACGAGGGTGGTCTGGTAGAGACGCACCCGCCTGACGGCGTCGCGAAGGTTGGCTAGCGTTTGCTCGAGCTCGGCGACCGCACGATTGCGGGCCGCAAGCTCGCGCGCTCGATACATGGCGCCTTCCGCACGGGCTTGTTGCTCGGCCGCTCTATGAGCGGGACCCGAAACGGGTACTTTGAGGGCGACCACCCCGATGACCGCGTCCTTGCCACTGTCGGGTATCGCCGGGTCCGGCCCGTCACCGGTGATGATCCAATCTAACCCGAGGCCGATCGAAGGCCCCCTCTCCCCTTTGGCTGCCCTCGCGCGTTCGTCCGCCGACTCGGACATGAATGCCATGGCCTCCACACGGGGATGGGCGATCGCTGCTTCCTTTAGATCGCTGTTGTCTGGCTCCGGCAACAAGGCCGGGGGGGGATCCAGCTCGGGCCGGATGGGGGTCGGGGTCCCGTCCTCGGCGCCGATGACACGAACGAGCTCGGCCACTGCGCCTCGCTCCGCCTCATCCAGACCCGCGATGACGTCACTAACCCGCGAAATCGACAGGTCCACTTGCGCAAGGTCGGATAGACCCGTCCGGCCTGATTCCAAACGCGCGCGCACATGCCGCGAGAGGCTCACCAGAATCTCCCGCTGGTCTCGCTGGACAACTCGGTTCTTCTGAATGAACCAAAGACTCCAGTATGCGCGGGCAACTTGCGCCGCGACGTCAAGCGCGTGGGCCTCGAAACGTTGCTGAGATGAAAGCGCTGCGTAAGATGCTGCCTGGCCGCCCGCGGTTAGTCGGCTCGGCCACGGAAACCATTGCATGGCTGCTAGGCGGTGCTTCTGGGGGCCAACGCGCGTCTCTACGGTTCGAATGAACCCGCCATACGTGAGCACTAGCTCGGGGAACTTGCGAGCTTGGGCCGGACGCGTCAGCGCGGCCCGCCACTCTTCGAATGATGCACGCAGGTCCGGGCTATTGGAAAACGCCATCGCAACGTAGCTGCGCAAAGTACCGAGCCGCTGAAGCTCGTCGTCTGGCGCCGATTCGTCTTGATCCCGCTGGGCCAAAGCCGATGAGCTCAACTGTTCGCGCACCCGATCGAGGTCAGCGCGCGACTGCTGCTCGATTTGACTTCCGCACCCGGCAAGCAACATCCCAAAGACCAAGGCAAACGTGCACGGGCGGCGCAAACGTGCCCCGCAATCTGGTAGTTGAGAACAGGCCGAACTCTGGATGTCACGGACGCGCATAACTTGAGTCGTGACTGACATGAGCACCTCCCGTGCCATCCCTGAAGAGTCCCGGAATCACTTGATCTTTGCCAGTTTGTGGGGCTGATCTGTAACCCAAACGGCCACGAGCAGTGACCGTTTAGGTCACTTCCTAGGCAGCGGGACTAGCGACTTGGGTCAGTGCAGAAGCAGCACGTAGAGCATCGCCCCGGCGGCAACGAGCAGCGCCCCGAACGCGATCACGATCGGGCCTCGAATCGCTACCGGGAACATTCCCTTCTCCAGGTTCTTGGCGACCCAGAGGTAGCGGCTCACGGCGTAGATCAGGCAGAGGCCACCAAAACTGATGAAGCCGACGCCCGCCGCAACCGCGATGCCCGCGCCACCGGCGCCCAACCGCTCGAGCAGAACACCCAATCCAACCAGGCCGAGCGAAGTCCGCACCCATGCGAGGAAGGTCCGCTCATTGGCCAGGTGGTCGCGCGCCGTGCTGTCACGGTTTTCGATGAGGTCTCGGACCATCGGACCTGCACTTAGCACGGCTCGCCCGGAAAGGTGATCGTAGGGGTCAGGTTTGACGAGGCAGTGAGTAAAACCCCAGGCCGGCTCGTCGAGCTGTTCGAAGATGAAGTGTCGGGGATGCTCGAGAAAGCAAACCATTCGTATTGACGACGGCGAGGGAACTTGTGACTCTCGGCGGGCTCCCACGCGACGGGAAAGGTTTTGGAGAATGAAGCGCCGTTTTGTACCGATTTTTCTGCTTTTGGTGGCCGCCTTGGCGCTGCCAGGCACCAGCACGCCCAGCAAGGCCGAGGAGGCCTACACCCTGCGGATCGCGTCCCTCGCGCCCGCTGGCTCATCCTGGATGAAGATTCTCAACGCCTGGAACAAGACGCTCCAAGAGAAGACCGACGGGAAGCTCAAAATGCGGTTCTACCCCGGCGGCTCCCAAGGCGACGAGCGCGACTTCGTCCGCAAGATGCGGGTCGGGCAGCTCGACGGTGGCGTCGTCACCATGACGGGGATGAGCTTGCTGATACCCGCGATGAACGTCCTAGTGCTGCCGGGCTTGCTCCCCACCTATGAGCAGCTCGACCGAGTCCGCGGCAAGATGGCCCCTGAGTTCGAAGCGATGTTCACGAAGGAGAACATGAGGCTCGTCGGCTGGGGCGACGCTGGCAAAACGCGCCTGTTCTCCGTGAAGCCCATCAAGTCGCCCCACGATATCAAGGCCATGCGCCCCTGGGTCTGGAAGGACGACCCGATTTTCGTCGAATTCTATCAAGTCATCGGCGCGAGCGCGGTTCGGCTCGGCGTGCCCGAGGTCTATCCGGCTCTGCAAACCCGAATGGTCGACGTGATTTCTTCGTCGGCGCTCACCGCGGTGGCGTTGCAGTGGTACACGCGCGTGAAATACATGACCGCGCACAACTCGGCGATCATTGCGGGTGGAACGATGATGCGCAAAGACAAGTACGACGAGCTTCCACCCGAGCTTCGAGAGGCGTTCGACAGCACCGCCGCCCGCGCACACGAGTTGCTCAACAAAGTCATTCGCAAGGACGACGAGAAAGCCTACCAGGTCGTCCGAAAAAAGGGCATCGAAGCAGTGGAAGCCGGAGATGCCCAAGCTGAGTGGGACGCCGCGGATAAGAAGGTTCGCGACAACCTCAC
>JBARTN010000086.1:0-7539 GCA_049645265.1 Polyangiales bacterium | reverse complement strand
ACTGGACTGACACCGACCCGGCGACCCTCCACGCTCCGCTTCCGGCATCCTGCGTCACCTGTCACCAAAACGAGCCGCGCCAGCCGACCATCTTCCACACCCAGGTCTTTGAGACCGAGTGCGCCAGCTGTCACCATAACTATCCGGGTTGGCCACCAGGTGACTTCTTCCACGCGCCTGTCCCAAACACCTGCAACGCTTGCCACAGCAATCTGAGACCCAACACGGCCACGCACCAAACACCGCAGGGCCAAGGCGACTGCGCCTCGTGCCACATCGTGGACGACTGGATCGTAGCCGACCCGGTCATACTCCACGCGCCGCTTCCGGCATCCTGCCTGACGTGCCATCAAAACGAGCCGCGCCAGCCGACGGAGTACCACACCCAGGTGGTTGAGACCGAGTGCGCCAGCTGCCACCGTACCTATCCCCTCTGGTTACCTGCCGGTTATCTCCACGCGCCAGTGCCTGACACCTGCAACGCTTGCCACGGCGATCTGAGACCCAACTCGGGCACGCACCAAACACCGCAGGGCCAGGGCGACTGCGCCTCCTGCCATGTCGTCACCGACTGGACTGACACCGACCCGGCCACACTCCACGCGCCGCTTCCGGCATCCTGCATGACGTGTCACGAAAACGACCCGCGCCAGCCGACCATCTTCCACACCCAGGTCTTCGAGACCGAGTGCGCCAGCTGTCACCATAACTATCCGGGTTGGCCACCAGGTGATTTCTTACACGCGCCAGTGCCTGGCACCTGCAACGCTTGCCACAGCGTTCTGAGACCCACTGCTCCGCCGCATCAATCGGCCGCAGGCCTTGGGGACTGTGCCGGCTGCCACGTCGTCGACGGCTGGACACTCGCCGATCCGACCGCGCTTCATACGCCGCTTCCGGCCGCATGCATCGCCTGTCACGAAGACGAGCCGAGGCCCAACAGCCCATTCCATACGCAGACATACGACCCCGAGTGTGCCAACTGTCACGACTCGTATCCGAACTGGACTCCGGGAACGTTCACGCATGCTCCCGCGCCGACGCGCTGCTATGACTGTCACGAATCGCAACGCCCCAGCACCCCGACACACCCTGGCACCGGCGACTGCCTGGGTTGCCACGCGACGTCAGCCTGGATTCCTGCCACGGGTGGCGCCCATCCCGAAAGTGCTTTCCGAATCCAATCGGGGGCGCACTCGAGATACCGAAACGACTGCGCATCCTGCCACAACGTGGCCCTCGGATCCCCGGTGGGCGGCGAGAACGCCGATTGCGTCGGGTGCCACGACGGCAACCACACGCGCGCCAGGATGGACAACGAGCACAACGGGGAGTCGGGCTATCCGAGCGGTGCCGCGCCCCCCAATTTCTGCCTAGATTGCCACCCGGACGGCCGAAATTGACGACAAAAACCTCTGCAGACCATGGTGTTTACCTCAAAGCGCACCCCACGGAGAGCTTGATCGCCGTCCGATCTCGAACCCGGGACGGGTCCCGATTCACAGAGCACGATTAGGCTCGTTCACTTGCACTCCCACAACGTTTAGACTGAATGCGGAATTTATGACCCCTTGGATCGCCCTCGTCTGTTTCATCTCGCTCGCCAGCGGGGTGAGTCTCATTTTGCGTGAGCGCGACCGGTCGCGCACCGAAAAAGGGAATTCGGACATTACGGCGCTCAAGGCCTTGGGAGAGGTCGTTCCCGCGAGTATTTACCCCAAAATCGATCCCATTCGATGTATCGGGTCCGGTGCGTGCGTGTACGCTTGTCCTGAGAAAAGGGTGCTTACCGTGGTCAACGGGAAAGGTGTGCTCACCAATCCGCTAGGGTGCATCGGGCATGGCGCCTGCGCGGACGCCTGTCCCGTTCGGGCCATCACCCTCGTGTTTGGAACCGCCAAGCGTGGTGTGGAGTTGCCACAGATGGATCCGGCTTTTCAAACCAATCAGCCCGGCGTTTACATCATTGGCGAGCTGGGCGGCATGGGCCTGATTCGCAATGCCGTATCCCAAGGTCGTCAGGCAGCCGACCACATCGTCACGAACGCTCGGCGGGGAACGAACGATGTCCTCGATGCGATCGTGGTAGGCGCAGGTCCCGCGGGAATGAGTGCAACCCTTCGTCTCATGGAAGCTGGCCTGCGTGTGCTGTCGCTAGAACGCGAGGCGTTCGGCGGAACGATTACCCACTATCCGAGAGCTAAAGTGGTGATGACCGGTCCCATGGATTTCCCGATCTATGGTCGAGTTAACAAACGGAAAATGCTCAAAGAAGATCTCCTCGCCCTCTGGGAGGAAATCCGGGAAAAGACGAAGTTACAGGTGGCGATCGGGGAGCTGGTCGAGAAGGTCGAACCGACGTCGGATGGAAACTGGCTGGTGCGTTCGACCGGAGGGGCGTTCAAAGCGGCGAACGTGCTTCTGGCCTTGGGCAGGCGAGGTTCACCCCGGAAGCTCGGCGTCCCGGGAGAGGAGCTCTCCAAAGTAGCATATCGCGTCATTGAGCCTGAAGTGTTTAGCAACCAGCACGTGATGGTCGTAGGCGGTGGAAACGCGGCGGTCGAGTCGGCGTTCTCCTTGATCGACGGAGGGCAATGCGCATCCGTTGCAATCAGCTACCGAAAACAAACGTTGCTTCGGTGTCGTGAGGCCAATCGAACACGCATCGAAACAGAGATCAGCGCGGGCCGGGTCCGCGCGTGTTTGCCGACAGAAATCGAGCACATCTATGAGGATAGGATCGCGCTGCGCGACGGTTCAGGCCAACAAACGGTACTCCAAAACGACGCAGTGGTGGTCCAAATCGGGGGCACTGCACCGACAGCGCTTCTTCGTGAGATCGGAATTGAGCTCGTGACCAAGTATGGCGAGGCCTGATCGCGCTTGCTTTTTTCCAACAGTGCTGAGGACAATGGGTAAGGGGGCCTTGTAATGACCTACATCAGCCAAATTGAAGAGCGAATCCAGTTTTTACAGGTCGATGAATCCACCCTTCTAGCCTTGCGGCAAATGCAGCACCTGTTTGAAGTCTCCATCGACGATCTGTTGGAAGACTTCTACGCGCACATCCTGCAGCGTCCCGAGTTGAAATCACTCTTCGCGAATCAGGAAGTCGTCGCAAGGGCCCGTAGTGCGCAGAAAAGCCATTGGCTGAACACGTTGTTCTCCAAGAACTTGGGCAAAGCACAATTCGATCGGGCCGAGCAGATTGGTTTGGCTCATGTGCGCGTTGGGCTGACGCCGAGCTGGTACATGGGTGGTTACTGTTACATGCTCAACCGGTTCATCGATCTGGCGGCTCAACATTGCCAAAGTGATCCCAAGAACCTGACGAAAATCGTTCAGGCACTGAACAAGTCGGTCTTCCTCGACATGAGCTTTGTGATCGACAGCTATCTTGAAACCAAGAACAGCGTCACAAAGGAGATGCTCCAGCGCGCGAGCCGTTTTGGGAAGGATGTACAGCGCCTGAACGACGACTTCACCGACACTGCTGGGGACTTGCAGGCAAGTGCTAAACCACTTGCCACTAGCGCTCGGCTGTTCAAGGAACGGGCAATCCAAGTACGGGATGCCCTGGAACGAGCTTCGTTGGCGATGCACGCATCTCCGCAATCGGACGCGGGCGCCCAGGACAGAGCGGATATCCTGGCGCAGCTAAGAGAAGCGTCCAATCACATCGCTGCATTGGTCACCGAATCAGAGCTGGCCGACAAGAACGCGCACGAAGTCCTCGAATGCTCGGGCCGGGTTTTGGGTCAAGTGGAGAAACTGAATTCGCGACTAGACAAGGCGCGCGTCGAGGACAGATTTAGTTATCCTAGTCTTCCGCAAGTTCGCTCTAACATGCGAGGAGATGTCTCGAATGCTGCGCGAAATCTCCTGAGCCGAATGAAGACGTTTATCAACAGAAGGCGCTCATGACCTTGACCCCAGGTCCAACACCCCGTTCCATACGCAGACCTATGACCCCGAGTGTCCTGGATTCCTGCCACGGGTGGCGCCCATCGTCACCGGGTCAGAACGCTTTTCCTTCGTTCATTCCGAAGCGCTTTGCGATCGTGGCCATGGGGCAGAAGCCGGTGAACGACGCTTGGAACATGTTCAGGCCGACGAATGCCGGCAGGATGAGCCAGGCAAGGTGGTGACTGTAGGCGAGGACCACGCCGGCCGTGACCATGATTCCTGCGACTCGAAAAACCAATTTGTCGATGTTCATGATGGTGTTCCTTTCGTTTTGAATTCTCAGAACGAGTAGCGAAGCCTCGCGTACACATTCGTGTTCTCTTGGAGCTGGCCAAAGAAGGTGTCGTCGTGCCTGCCGAACATCAGGTTCGCGCCAACGACGATCGCCAAGGGCTCGACGATCTTGTAGGTGACGCGCGGTCGGATGTAGGTGTCGAGCTCGTCCGGCGAGAAGAACACGAATAGCGAGAGCTCGAGCTTGTCCATGACCAGGAGCTGGTTGAGCCGCAGGGTGATGAGGTGCCGGAACTCGTGCTGCTCGTATTGAGCCCAAAACGAGCTCGCGATTAGCTCGTCGTACTTGAGCGTGTATTCGAGGTAGTACTGCAGGCCCATTTGGAACTTGGGGAAGAGCTCGCGCTCGTAGCCCACGAGGCCCCGGAACTGCGAGTTCGGGATGGCAGGACTCGTCCCCGCCCGGTCCTTGAACGAGTCGTAGAATGCGCCCTCGACGTTGAAGAGGCCGCCAAACAGGGGCGTGCGTAGGCTCGCGCCGTAGACGGCCAGCCGCGCGTATGTAACCCCCACAATGGTGTTCGGGTCCGCCGGATCGGTCAGGGCAAGCGCATTCGGCTGCATCCAATTGCCCACATAGCCATATGCAGCGAGCTCGACCGCGCCTGCCGTGCCGTAGAGGCGGCCGTGCACCGTTCCGTTTCGCAGTCGCTGCTCCGGGAAGAACGGATCGATCGGCGTGAGCGGAGATCGATCGCCGATGATCTCTCCGACCAGCGGATTGAAGAACGACAGACGTTGCCCGTTGATGAAGCGATCCGGCTCGAAGATCGGCGTCCAGATCAAGTCGAGTCCGACTTTCTTCATCATGAACGTCGTCTGCACCGAGTTCGAGGGCGCCTTGAGGTATTCGTCGGCGCGACCGATGAAGAAGGAGTTGAAGTCCTTGGGAAAGAGATCGTTCAAGAACAGGAAATCGCCCGTGCCCCAGGTGAGCACCTGACGGCCAAACCGCGTGCTGAACCAGCTTCCTCCACGTACGAAGATCGACGCGTCTCGAATGTCGAACCAGACCCGACGGTCGACGGCGTCCGCAAAGATGTCACCCCGAAAGCGCGCGCTGACGATTTGGTGGGTGGCGTCGAGGTTCAGACGAAAGCGCGCCTCGTTTGCAACGAACTCATTGGCGCTGGCGCTGCTTCGGACGACGCGCGGCGCGATGAGACCTTCGACGAAGCCGCCGATCTGAAAGTCCCAGGCTTTGCCCCCGGATTTGCCTCCGGAATCGCCACCGTCCTCCTCTTCCCAGTCGTCGAACTCGCCCCAGTCCTCGTCGTCGCCGGCCTCTTCGATGGGCTCGACGTCGCCGGCCAGCTCTTCGGGACTCTCCGCGCTTGCAGCTCCGTCCACCAGCCCTTCGGCCTCCGCTTCGAGGGTCTCCTCCGCTTGGGCGAACGCCCCGGAGGCCAGCGCGAGAGCCGCGGATACGATCGCGGCGACCGCCAAGCACCTCAGCGATGGGACGCCGCCGCGGCGCTGCTTCGCCGTACAGATGGTCGGTTTCATCGAGCTATTCCCTCATGCCCGTCGTCGAGCTCGGCTCAGCGAAGCCACTTCACGGGCGGGTTACGAAGAGAGCCCTCGACGAAGATGTCGTCCGGGATCCCGAGGTCGTACTTCACGTTGCTGACGTCGCTGAGGGTGTATCCACCCGACTCGAGATCACTCACCTTGAGGCGCGTAATGGTCGGCTGCCCTTGGACAGTGTCCACCTTGGCGGTTTCGATGCGGCGATAGACCTTGCCCTGCGCGTTCACGTACTCGATCTTGCTCGGCAGGAAAGTCTTCTTGTCGATGCGCAGCGTGTAATGCGCGAACTCCACACCCTTGCTGCTCTTGGGCGTGCTCTTCACCACGTACTCGGTGTCGGTCGTTTCGAGAAGCTCGTGCTTGTCTTCGTCCGGATGCCGCCCGGAGATGTCTTCGTAGAAGAAGTGCGTGCCGACGAAGCTCGTACGCTCATCACTAGCTGCGATTCGCTTGACGAGGTCGAGACCCGGCAGGTACAGCCAACGATCGTCGTCCTTGTTCGCGTGCTTCTTGACCAAGAACGCCGTATTCCGAACATCGGCGGGCTGGTCGAAGACGACGAGATAGTTCTGGTCGCCTCCGTCCTTCAGGTCACGCCGAAGGACCGCGAACTGCCTTCGCTGGGAGCGTCCCTTGCTGTCGACGATCTTCATGCGAACGAGCGCCCGCCCATCGTTCGCCGCGTAGTACTGGGCGTTGTTGGTGCGAATCACGATTTGGCTCGCGTCTTTCAGGTCTCCGGCCTCGGCAGACATCGTGGGGGTCGAGAGAAGGATCGCTGCGGCTACGGCCGCCATCCAGGTGTTGGTGAGGGTTCTCATATGGTTTGCTCCTTGTTGGTCGCGGGGGACGCGCCAGCGTCTTCCTCGCTCGTTGCCACCGTCTCCTTCTTCGGGGAGAGCCGGTTTTGGATTTGCATCATGATCGAGGGCAGAAGAATCACCGTGACGATGCTCGAGACGGCCATGATGGCGGCCATCAAGAAGCCCACGGTGTTGTAGGGAACGAGCGGCGCCGCCAGCAGCGGAAGGAAACCGATCGCGATGACGATCGCGTTGCGCGTGATCGCCCTACCCGGCTCCTGGAACATGAGCGCCATCGTCTCTCTCCATTCGCCGGTCTCCCGCTGGATGGCCCGAGCGCGCTCGAGAAAATGAATCGCGAAGTCGACCGAGATGCCGAGCGTCAACGACGACAGGACAGCCACCGGCATGTCGTAGTCCTTGCCCACCAGACCGATCAGTCCGTAGGTGAACACGATCGTGATCGTGAGCGGGACCATGGCCAGCGCGCCGTACACCGGCGACCGGAAGAGGATCACCATCATCAGGAACACGATGACGAACGCGCCCATCAAGCTCTCGAGCATCCCGCCGACCATTTCGTCCTGCCAAACTGTGTTGAGGAACGTGAGACCGGCCCATTGGGCGCGAAGCCCCTCGGGCGGCGGATTGGCCGCCAGGAAGTCGTCGAGGTCGGCCTTGACCGACATCATGTCCTGGTTGTCGCCGCTCTTGAGTTGCACCCAGACCGCGCTTTCACGGTAGTCGGGGCTCACCAAGTGCCAGAGGTCGTTCGGTCGGTGCGACGACTGGAACTGAAGGAGCGTCTGCGCGACGCCCTCGGTCGAGCCGGGGATGCGGAAATCTTCGTCTTCTCCGCTGATCAGCTCGCGGTAGACGGTCTTCACGACGTCGGCGATCGAGCTCGTCTTGCCGACGAGAGGCAGTGCCTCCGCTGCCTCTTGGA
>JBARTN010000085.1:0-2760 GCA_049645265.1 Polyangiales bacterium | reverse complement strand
CTATCTGTCGACGCGGTCATGTCGCATCTGCAGTCCCCCGCGCACGGCCTGGCGGAGGCCGAAGTTGAGCGTCGATTCGCTCGATATGGCCCCAACGAGCTGCAAGCTGCCGGTCGTGTCTCCCCTTGGGCCATCCTTTTCCAGCAATTCAAGAACGTCTTGATCATCATTCTGCTAATCGCAACGGGGATCTCCGCCTTCCTCGGACAGGGCGTCGAGACCATTGCCATCGCTGTGATCGTGCTCTTTGCCGTCGTGTTGGGCTTCATACAGGAGTACCGGGCCGAACGCGCGATCGAAGCGCTCCGGCAAATGGCCGCGCCCACCGTGACCGTCATACGCGATGGCCAAGAGATCGAGATTCTGGCGCGCGAGCTCGTGCCGGGTGACCTGGTTCTGTTGCACGCAGGAGACAAAGTTGCGGCGGATGCACGACTGCTTGAGTCGATCAACCTGAAAGTCGATGAAGCCGCGCTCACGGGTGAATCCGTACCTGTCGCCAAGAACACCGAGGCGCTTCGCGGAGAGGACATAGCCCTTGGTGACCGCGACAACATGGTTTTTGGCGGAACCATTGCCACTTATGGCCGAGGCCGTGCTGTTGTCGTCGCCACCGGCATGGCAACCCAGTTCGGCCGGATCGCCCAGATGCTGCAGTCCGTCGCAATCGGCAGGACACCGCTGCAAGAGAATCTCGACAAGGTGGGTCGTGTCCTGGGCCAAGCAGCCCTGGTCGTCGTAGCGGCTGTCGTCGCCGTGGGCGTGCTCCGCGACCAACCCTTGCTGGAGATGTTCATCTTCGGAATCGCCCTAGCGGTAGCCGCAGTGCCCGAGGCCCTACCGGCGGTTGTCACCATCTCCTTGGCAATTGGCGTGCAGCGGATGGTGAAACGCAACGCGCTCGTGCGGCGCCTGCCGGCCGTCGAAACCTTAGGGGGCACGTCCGTAATTTGCTCCGACAAGACCGGCACGCTGACCAAAGACGAGATGACCGCCCGGAAGCTCCATACCTTCCAAAGAACGACTACCATCTCCGGTAGCGGGTACGACCCTGAAGGCGAGTTTTCGCTGAGCGGTACGGTTGTCGAGCCCTCTCAAGAGGAGATGGACTTGTTGCTCGCCGCCGCTCTGGTCTGCGACGCGCACGTCGTCCGCGACGACATGCACGGCAGCTGGCACATCAAAGGAGACCCCACCGAAGGGGCGATCATCGTCGCGGCCGCGAAAGCCGGAATGCAAAAGGACCACCTGGACCTGCAATTCCCACGGGTCGGAGAGGTCCCCTTCACGTCCGAAACCAAGCGGATGACGACCTTGCATTCCGTCGGGGACGCTCAGGTTGCTTATGCCAAGGGCGCGCCCGAAACCATTCTCGACTCGTGCTCTCGACAACTGACGAGCCAGGGTGAGGTAGCGCTCGGGGACGCCGATCGAGAGGCGATTCTCGAGGCGGTCCGAGAGATGGCCGGCGAGGCTCTACGCGTACTTGGGGTCGCCAACAAGGCGGATGCAACGCTCGGAGATGCGGAGCGCGACATGACCTTCCTCGGGTTGGTGGGTATGATCGATCCTCCACGTCCGGAAGCCAAAGCCGCGGTCGAGCAATGCGAGCGGGCCGGCATCCGTGTTGTCATGATCACCGGCGACCATCCACTCACCGCTCAGGCCGTGGCCGGCGAGCTCGGCCTGCTCAGGGAGGGGCATGTGGTGACGGGTGCAGACCTCGAGGACATGAGCGACGAGGCGCTGGAGCGTCGCGTCGAAAACATCGAAGTCTATGCGCGCGTCTCCCCGGCTCACAAGTTACGGGTGGTCACGGCCCTTCAACAGCGCGGTCACATCGTGGCCATGACAGGCGACGGAGTGAACGACGCACCCGCTCTAAAGAAGGCCGACATCGGCGTTGCGATGGGTATCACCGGCACCGATGTGAGCAAGGAGGCCGCGGCGATGACCCTGATCGACGACAACTTCGCATCGATCGTTGCCGCGGTGGAAGAAGGGCGCGGAATTTTCGAGAACATCAAGAAGTACCTGATGTACCTGCTATCGGCGAACATCGGGGAGATCGGTCTCATCGCCGGGGCCGTGTTGGCTGGTCTGCCGCTGCCCCTGACCGCCGTGCAGATCCTGTACGTGAACCTCGCCACCGATGGCCTGCCAGCGCTGGCACTGTCTGTAGATCCTCCCGACGACGATCTCATGGAACGCGCGCCGCGCGATGCGCGCACAGGAATCTTCACGCGCCGGGTCGTAATACTCATGATCGTCGGAGGGCTGTGGTCGACTGTCGCGAACCTCGGTCTCTTCACCTGGGCTCTCCAATCGGGCGGTAGTCTTACTCACGCCATGTCGATGACCTTCGTGTCCTTGGTCTTGATCGAGTTCCTCAAGGCCTTCAACTTTCGGTCGGACCGCCGGTCGATCCTGCGTCGGCCGTTTGCCAACAAGTGGCTGAACCTGGCGATCCTCTGGGAGATGGGACTGCTGGTGTTCATCGTGTCCTTTCCGCCGCTGCAAGAGCCGTTCGGCTTGAGCCCTTTGTCGCCGACGGACTGGCTGATCGCGTCGTGCCCCGCTCTGACCATCTCGCCGGTCCTCGAGCTGACGAAGTGGCTCGGTCGCCGCGGTTGGCTCGGAAGGGAGGCCTGACGGTTCGTTGGGCCAAAGCCTTGCGGGCGATCAGTCAAATCCGTCGCAAGTACGGGCGCCAAGTGGACTTGGACCGTGGCGGAACCGCCTGACTGTGGTACAGCTCCG
>JBARTN010000084.1:0-6535 GCA_049645265.1 Polyangiales bacterium | reverse complement strand
ATCACGAAGTCATAGGTTCGAACCCCGCCGCGCTCCAATTGCACGATGGCGGTCGACCCGGTGGCGAGTGGAGCGGTATTGCCGCCCCCGAGGCCGACCGTGGCTTCAACTCGGAAGTTCTGCTCGGCGCCGTTCACGAGCCCGGCCACTCGGCAACACGATTCGAAGAAGGCCGTGTACTCTCCAACAGACGCGTAGTCGTGCGTCGCGATGTACTCCGTGGTGGTGTACGCGTTGCCGTTGCTGTCGACGCCCGTGCCGATGGTCGTACCAGTCTGCGCGCCGTTGGACGTCCCATCTCCGAAATTGAGATCGGTGCTTCCGACAAACGTGGTTCGCCAGCTGCTCGTCACGGTGAACTCGACGCGAAGCGGAAAATTTTCCGGGTCTGGCGTGCGCCAGTTGATCGTGCCGTGACGAAAGTGACTCGCGCTGGCTTCTGATGACCATCCCCACGCACACGAGAGTGCTAGACACGCGACGGCAACCTGACTCAAGACTCGCTTTCCCACTGCTTCCTCCGAACGAGCTCACGCCGACCCCGACCGCCAGCGTGTGACTCGCCATAGATTATTGCTGCCCAGGTGCAAAAATCAAGTATTGATGCGTGATCTGTGTCGCCAAATGAGAACCGCCGCACAGGCGATCAGGAACCAGAGCTCCGTGCCAGCCTGCAGGTCACCCAAAGGGGTCGCTGAGCAGCCAGAGGCCGCGGCGGGCCCGCCGGGCTGAGGGGAGCCGGTCGGTGGCGGAGCCTGCTCTGGGCCGGCGCATCGCTTCCCGTTTGCCTCTTCGATGCAACGCGGACTCTCGGCGCCGCAGCCGGAATCGAGCAGGTCGCCCGCCGCGTCGTCGATGCAGAGGACGCAGCGCCTGAAGACCGGGTCACAGATCGGTTCGGTGTCCGTGCAATCCATCCCGCTCAGACAGGTGTCCGGCTCGGTGGTCCCGCCGTCGAGGTTCACCGGATCCGAAAGCTCCGAGGTGTTTCCATCGACGGTTGCAGTGAGCAGGATCGATGTCACCGACTCCTCGATCGGGATCGTGAGCTCGAAAGCGGCTTCGTTATAGAGACTACACGCCTCGGAATCGTCGGTGTCTTGTTCGCTGCCTTCTGCCGCGCTCCCGAGGAGCCGCAGGGCGCCAGGGGATCGATCGAGGGTCGTGAGGGCTTCATACAATTCGATCACCGCACGGACCGGAACGCAGGCCTGAACGCGAAGCTCCCCGTTTTGACGTTCAAAGCCGGAGATCTCGGGAAAATTGGTCGGCAGGGACTCATCCGAAAGGTCATTGTCGGTGCGACCTACCGGAGCCGCGTCGATTGCGAGGCCATCGTTCAGGAAGATGGCATTGCCGCGAATCGTCGTCGTGCCGCCGATCGCGCGCACGCCAGCACCTTCATTGTGCGCGATGAGATTTCCGTCGTCGGGGTCTTCGTCGCCGATGATCGCATCGTCGCAACCCACATTGAGGCGCACACCATCTCCGGCGTTTGGGAGAGTGTCGCTATGCGACATGTCGATGCCGATGAGGTTGCGCTTCATGACCCAGGGGCCGAGCGTGCCTTCCAGGCAGGAAACCCCGGGCCCATCGTTCGCCGAGATGACGTTGTCGAGGATGCTCAAACCCGCTGAGTCCCCTTCGATCGCAATCCCGGGCCCAGCGTTGCCGAGCCCCAAGCGGCCGCTGGCATCGACGCCGATCTTGTTGCTTTCCACCGAAGTCGAAGTCGCGTTGGCCAGGTGAATGCCGCCGCCTAGGTTCGACGCGACCGTGTTGTTCCAGATCTCGCTTCGATCGGACGTGTCGACGTCGACCGCGAACGCGAGCGGATCGTCGAGGGCGTTCGATCGCGCTTCGAGCCCGGTAGGATCGAGCCCAATGTAATTGTCGTGGAAGACGAGGTTGTCGGAGCGCTCGACGAGAACCGCTTCGGCGCCAGCGCCGGCGATCAGATTTCGCGCGAGCTCCCCTTGGCCGCCAATCCTCGGGCGAAAGGTGTCGCGGACGTGGATCGCGTGCGAGCCAAAAGCTGGCAGGCCTGACCCGGGGAGCATGGCCTGCCCCGTCTCCGGGTGCACTCCAAAGTAGCAGCCTTGAACGAGCATGTAGTCGGCGTTCTCGGCATCGATCGCGGAAACCGCTGCGTTCGTGAAAGCGACCGTGAGAACGAGCGTGTTGTCGGAGCGAATGCGGAGCACTTCATCGAAGCCTCCGCCATCGATGATGATGACCGGCACGTGCTCCCTCGAAAGGATGAACCGCGGCTCTAAACGTCCGTCGAGAATCAGGCCCTCTGTAATGGTAGGCAGCGGGCTGCCGAGAACGATGGTGAACGGCGGAACGGCGCCATCCCCGAAATCAAACCCCACGCTGTCCGGTGCGCTGGGGTGGTCGTTGAGGAAGGCGTTCGCGGCTTGGATGGCCTCACGAAGGCTGCAGTCACCGTCGGGCGCGAGCTCGCAGCTGCCATCGTCGACGTCCGCCGTGGTGTTGACGATGAACGCGCCGTGCGCCCTGACGGCTCCGGCCCATCCGGAAACGAGCATCAGCAAGGACATGACTAAGAAAGGCCGCATTTCCCCCCCAGCCGGGCTCGATCGAAGCACGGCGGAACGCTTAGACTCTAAAGGACGATGAGCCCGCCACCAAACGCGGTGCAGGCTAATCGGGGGCGAGCAGATCAGAGCTGCCCATCAGGAAGGTATCGACCGCCCGGGCGGCGCCTCGGCCTTCCGCGATGCCCCATACGACGAGGGACTGGCCGCGGCGACAGTCGCCCGCTGCAAAGACGCCGTGGGTGCTGGTTGCGTACTTGCCGTACTCTGCCTTGAAGTTGCTGCGGGGGTCACGCTCGAGCCCAAACTGCTCGGCCAGCGTGTCTTCGGGACCTAGGAAGCCCATGGCGAGAAAGACGAGGTCGGCTTCGAAGATCTGCTGCGAGCCCGGCACCTCGCTCATTTGCCACTTGCCGTGCGCATCCTTCGCCCATTCGACGCGCACGGTTTCTACGCCTGCGACCTTGCCGTTGCCGTCATCGAGGAATCGCTTGCTCAGCACCCGATACTCGCGCGGGTCGTTCCCAAACTTCGCCGCGACTTCTTCATGGCCGTAATCGACCCGAAAAATGACCGGCCACTCCGGCCAGGGGTTGTCGTCGGCGCGCCCCTGGGGCGGCTTCGGCAGGAGCTCGAAGTTGACCAACGAGGTGCAGCCGTGGCGCATCGAGGTCCCGATGCAGTCGGTCCCCGTGTCGCCGCCGCCGATGACGATCACGCGCTTGCCTTTGGCGCTGATGTAGGCTCCGTCCTCGAGCTTGCTGTCCATCAGGCTCTTGGTGTTCTTGAGCAGGAAGTCCATCGCGAAGTGAATGCCCTCGAGCTTGCGGCCAGGAATCGACAGGTCCCGGGGCCGCGTTGCGCCGCAGGCGAGGATGACCGCATCGTGCTCGCTCCTAATCTTCTGAGCGTCCTTGTTGACGCCGACGTGCGCATTCGTCACGAACTCGACGCCTTCGGCACGGATGAGATCGACGCGCCGATCCACGATGCTCTTGTCGAGCTTCATGTTGGGGATGCCATAGGTGAGCAGGCCGCCAATCCTGTCGTCGCGCTCGTACACCGTGACGCGGTGCCCCGCTCGATTGAGCTGCTGGGCGGCCGTGAGCCCCGCGGGGCCGCTCCCGATGACGGCGACCTTCTTGCCGGTCCGTCCCTTGGGCGGCTCCGGGTGAATCCAGCCTTCTGCGAAACCCTTGTCCACGATGGCGCTTTCGATGTTCTTGATGGTGACGGCTGGGTCGGTGATGCCGAGGACACAGGCGCCTTCACAGGGAGCCGGGCAAACGCGGCCGGTGAACTCCGGGAAGTTGTTGGTCTTGTGCAAGCGATCCAGCGCCTCGCGCCAGCGCCCGCGGTACACGAGGTCGTTCCACTCGGGGATCAGATTGTCGATCGGGCAGCCGGTCGCGGATTGGCAAAACGGGACGCCGCAATCCATGCAGCGCGCCCCCTGCGTCCGAAGGTGCTCCTCGGGGACGTCGACCGTGAACTCGCTCCATCCGGTGATTCGCTTCAGCGGGTCGCTGTACGGAACCGTTTCTCGCGGAAACTCTTTGAACCCAGTTGGCTTTCCCATTCTCTTACTCCGCCGCCGGAAGGCCCTGAAGTCGAACCGCGTCGGGCCCGGGAACGCCCACCGAAAGGTCGCCTGTCTTGCGAAGTACCCGCTTGTAGTCGGTCGGCATCACCTTGATGAGCTGCCCGAGGGTGTTCTCCCAATCCTGCAGCAAGCGCCGGGCGACCGCCGAGCCCGTGTACTCGAGGTGCTCATCGATGAGCCCCTTCACGATCGCGATTTCTTCTTCGTAGACGAGCCGCTCGAGCTCGACCATCTCTTGGTTGCACTTCGATGCGAAGTCGCCCTTGGCGTCGAGCACGTACGCGACGCCGCCGCTCATGCCCGCACCGAAGTTGCGCCCCGTGTTGCCCAGGATCACGGCTCGGCCGCCGGTCATGTACTCGCACGCATGGTCGCCCACACCCTCGATGACGGCCCAGGCGCCCGAGTTTCGAACACAGAAGCGCTCCGCTGCTCGTCCGCGGAAGAAGGCCTTGCCCGCGATGGCGCCATACAAAACGACGTTGCCGACGATCATGTTCTCGGCGGGCACGAAGGTCGCTTGCTTCGACGGATAGACGATGAGCTTCCCGCCAGACAAGCCTTTACCGACGTAGTCGTTGGCGTCGCCCTCGAGCTCGAGGGTCACACCCTTCGCAAGCCAGGCGCCAAAGCTCTGACCGGCGGAGCCGATGAACTTGAAGTGCACCGTGCCTTCAGGAAGGAGGTCTTCGCCCCAGCGCTTGGCGATCTCGTGGCTGAGCATCGTGCCGACGGTGCGGTTGGTGTTTTTGATTTTGAACTCCCCGCGGACGGGCTTTGCATCGCAGATCGCCGGCTGCGCGAGCTCTATGAGCCGATTGTCGAGCGCCTTGTCGAGGCCGTGATCCTGCTGCTTCGTGCAGTAGACATCGGTCACCGCGTTCTTCTTCTTGGCCATGGTCAGGATCGGCGTGAGGTCGATCCCCTGAGCTTTCCAGTGAACCAGCGCGTCCACCATGTCGAGCTTGTCGACCCGGCCCACCATTTCTTGGAAGGTGCGGAACCCGAGCGAGGCCATGATCTCACGCGCTTCTTCGGCGACCATGAAAAGGTAGTTGACCACGTGCTCGGGCTTGCCCTTGAACTTCTTTCGAAGCTCCGGGTCTTGAGTCGCAATGCCGACCGGGCAGGTGTTGAGGTGGCACTTTCGCATCATGATGCAGCCCATCGCGATGAGCGGCGCCGTGCTCAAGCCGATCTCTTCGGCGCCGAGCAGTGCGCCGATGACGACGTCACGGCCGGTCTTCATCTGCCCATCGGCCTGCAGGACGACCCGACTCCGAAGGTCGTTCATGACCAGTGTCTGATGGGTCTCGGCAATGCCGAGCTCCCAGGGGAGGCCTGCGTGCTTGATCGAGGTCAGCGGCGAAGCGCCGGTGCCGCCATCGTGGCCGCTGATCAGGATGTGGTCGGCGTGCGCCTTCGAGACGCCAGCCGCAATCGTGCCCACGCCAACTTCGCTGACGAGCTTGACGCTGATCCGCGCCGACGGGTTGCTGTTCTTGAGGTCGTGAATCAGCTGTGCGAGATCCTCAATCGAGTAGATGTCGTGGTGCGGCGGCGGGCTGATGAGACCCACACCCGGGGTCGAATTACGCACCTCCGCGATCTTCTCATCGACCTTGCCGCCGGGAAGCTCACCGCCCTCGCCTGGCTTGGCGCCCTGCGCCATCTTGATTTGAATCTCGTCGGCGTTGGTGAGGTAGTTGATGCTCACACCGAAGCGCCCCGACGCGACCTGCTTGATCGCCGAACGCATCGGATTCATTGCGCCGTTGGCCAAGGGCAAATAGCGCTCCGGGGCTTCGCCGCCCTCGCCTGTGTTGGACTTGCCACCAATCTGATTCATCGCGATCGCAAGCGTCGAATGCGCCTCCATCGAAATCGACCCGAAGCTCATCGCGCCGGTCGCAAACCGCTTCACGATCTCACTCGCGGGCTCGACCTCGTTCAGCGGAATCCGCTGACCATTCGTGAACCGCATCAAGCCCCGCAGCGTGCAGCGGTCTTGAGCACTGTCGTTGGCATGCTCGGAAAAACGCTTGTACGCATCGGTGCTGTTCGCACGCGCCGCCACCTGCAGGTTCGCGATCGTCTCTGGATTCCACATGTGACGCTCACCGTTGGCGCGCCAATGGAACTGCCCGTCGTTTGGAAGGATCGGCAGCCGGGGCTCGTCTTCGTTGGGGTAGCCAAACGCGTGCCGTTCGACCAGCTCCTGCGCGATGACGTTGAAGCCGATGCCTTGAATCCTGCTCGCCGTCCCGACGAAGCAAAGGTCGATGACCGAGCTGTTGAGCCCCACCGCTTCGAAGATCTGCGCGCCCTTGTACGACTGGAGCGTCGAAATCCCCATCTTGCCGAAGACCTT
>JBARTN010000083.1:0-1808 GCA_049645265.1 Polyangiales bacterium | reverse complement strand
CAACATCACTCCAGGTGATGGCCACGACGGGAGTCGGACGGGGTCATAGTAGTGTTGAAACCGGGTAATGCCGGTGGAGCGAAGGGCCCCGACTTCTGGCACGCTTTTCGAAGAAGGCAAGGTGAAGGTGATTGGTGATGAGCCTCGGAACACCTGAGAAGATCCGGAGTCTTCAGAGGAAGCTCTACGTGAAGGCGAAGGCGGAGCCTGTGTTCCGTTTCTACGTGCTCTACGACAAGATCTGTCGCGCGGACATCTTGCTCCACGCCTACCGGCTTGCCCGCGCCAATGCGGGTGCTCCAGGCGTCGATGGGATGACGTTTGCGCAGATCGAGACGCAGGGCCTGGAAGCGTGGCTCGCAGGCTTGCGCGAGGAATTGGTCGCGAAGACTTACCGGCCCGATCCGGTGCGGCGCGTGATGATCCCGAAAGCGTCTGGTGATGGCGAGCGCCCGCTCGGCATCGCGACCATTCGCGATCGTGTCGTCCAGACCGCTGCCAAGATCGTGCTCGAACCAATCTTCGAGGCCGACTTCGAGGACACCGCGTACGGCTATCGCCCTCGTCGTGGGGCGCTGGCTGCAGTCAAGGAAGTGCACCGGCATCTCGTCCGGGGCAACACCGATGTCGTTGATGCTGATTTATCGCGCTATTTTGACTCGATTCCGCACTCGGACCTCCTCAAGTCGGTGGCCCGGCGTGTGGTCGATCGAAATGTCCTGCGTCTCATCAAGATGTGGCTCAGATCGCCCGTTGAGGAGCGCGATGCAGACGGAACCCGGCGGATGTCGGGTGGCAAAGGCAACAAGCTCGGCACGCCGCAAGGTGCTGTCGTCAGCCCATTGCTCGCCAACATCTACATGAACCGGTTCCTGAAGCACTTCAGACAGAGCGGCGCGGCGAATGCGTTCAGTGCTCATGTCGTTGCTTATGCCGACGATCTCGTCATCCTCAGTCGCGGCCGTGCCGCCGAGGCGCTGACGTGGATGCGCGATGCGATGGCAAAGCTCGGGCTCACTCTCAATGAGGCGAAGACCTCGCTGAAAGACGCCCGCAAGGAGCGCTTCGACTTCCTCGGCTACTCGTTCGGACCGCACTGGTTCAAGAAGAACGGGAAGTGGTACCTGGGCGCGAGCCCGTCCAAGAAGAGTATGCAGCGCTTCAAGACCAAGGTCGGCGACCGGCTGGTGCCCGCCAACGTGGCGCCCTGGGAAGATGTACGTGACGAGCTGAACAGCATGCTGCTCGGCTGGTCGCACTACTTCTCCTACGGGGCGACTGCGGGCGCGTACAAGCATGTCGATTGGCACGTCTATCAACGGGCGCGCGACTTCCTCACGCGACGGCACAAGGTCCAAGGGCGCGGAACGGCGAGGTTCTCCATCGAGCGTGTGTACGGAGAACTGGGCCTCATCCGTCTTGAACGCTTGCCCCGATCAAGAGTACCCGCCGTGGGTCGCACGTGAAGCCAGTCGGAGAGCGCAATGCGGGAAATCCGCACGTTGCGTTCGATGAGCGGGAAGAGGAAACGGAGCCATGGCGTGGACTGAGGCACCGGCATCTGGCGAAAGCCGTCGGTCAACAGCTACTCCCTATCGCCTAAATGCCACCGCGTCTCTTCTCGACTCTACCTTCGCGTCGGCGGTGCCGAAGTGTCGAGAGATCCCAGAAGGAGACATGAGCCCTGCGTACGCCACAGCAGTAATGGGCGTTGTGACAGTGTCTGCTTTCAGGTGTTAAGCGATTTCGAATTGCTAAGCGATTGAGCCGTTGGAAGCTTGTGCAACATCGGCCGTGATGATCTGGAG
>JBARTN010000082.1:0-3655 GCA_049645265.1 Polyangiales bacterium | reverse complement strand
CCGTGCAGCCCTTGGCCTCGAAGATGGTCGCTTGAATCGCGTCGTAGGTAGTTGCGTAGTTGCAGTCCTTGAGCGCGGTGCCGCTGTTCGAGTCAGAGCCGCACGCGGTGAGTGCTAGCGAAGCAAGGACGGTCAAGGCAAGGGACGCACCGCTGGGTTTCGGCAGTCGTTTCATCGTCGGGCTCGGGAGGGTCTGGAGCTGGGATACAAAAGGTCAACTGACCCCAAGTCAATTGACCGAGAGCGGCGATTGACGCAAGTCTTGCGGTTCACAGAAGGAAGCCGTCATGTCCCTCGAAACCCTGTTCAAAGTAGCAAACTACTCGGTCATTCCATTCTGGTTGCTTCTGATTTTCGCGCCAGGCTGGTCCTGGACGCGCCGATTGGCACACGGCCCGGTCGTGGTTCTGCTGCTCACGCCGATCTACGCCTACATGCTGTTCGGCTACGCTGCGGCGCCCGAAGGCATGGACCTTGGCTCGCTCTACGGCGTGATGGTCGGCTTTTCAGCGCCGCAGATCGTGGTCGCGGGCTGGATTCACTACCTGATCTTCGATTTGTTCGTAGGCGCTTGGGAGACTCGCGATGCCGAGCGGCGGGGGGTCCCTCATCTCCTCGTCATCCCCTGCCTGATCATGACGTTGATGGTTGGGCCCGTCGGGCTGCTGTTCTATGTGCTCGTGCGCTTCTTCAGCAAGAGAGTCCTCGAGTACGACGAGGCGGGAACCCTCTGAGGCCTCTTCGGCCGCGCAGCGGGGCCCACGATCACGGTGCACAATTAGATGGGGCCAGCGCCATGATCGGCGCCGGCCCTCGTTGATCCGGACTCCCACCAAGGGGGGGAGTTCGCCTAAGGGCTAACTCGCCCGCACCTCCGGTGCGAGTCCGATTCTAGAATTGCTGTCCATATGCGCATTCCTCCCCCGGCGATGCCGGCGCTCTTGGGTCTCTGAGCACCATGCCCAGACCACGCGGAGCGTTCCTTGGTGGTTGGACCCACGGATATCGAGGGCCAATTCACGGCAGCGAGTCTCCTTTCGGAGTTCGCACCAATGCGGGGCAATCTACCCAACCGCCGCCCGCGATGAGTGGCATCGCAAAAAGGAGAACCCTTTTTCGGGCAACGCCACTCACGCCCTTAAGATAGTCGCTACACCCGATCGCGCCAAGTCCGGAACCGACTCAGAGGAGGAATTCGTCTTCTAGCTGCAAGATCTGAAGATTTCGGCCGCGAACCTGCGCAAGCTCTCGAAGCACCCTGGCCTCGAACGTAGGCTTGATGTGATACAGCAAGATCGGAAGAGCATCGCTTTGGGTCAGCTTATCGAGCTCGGACGAAAGCGTCTCCGGGGTGAGATGCCGAGACGCCCATGCGAGCTCGGCTTCGTCGTTTGGAAACGATACTTCCATCATCAGCGCTTGAAGATCATCGAGCGCATTGATCTGTGTCCAAAGATCTTCGGTCGGTCCCGTGTCTCCACCGTAGACGATGCTCTTTCCATTCTGACGAATGATGAACGCGGCGGTGTCGACCGTGTGGTTCACCAGGACAGGGGTCACCTCGTAGCCGTCGACGTCCGTTGCTTGGTTCGCCTGAACCTCGACGTAGCGTATGGTCGGCCCGCCCTTGGCGTCGATCTGCGTGAAGTCCGGCCAGATGATGTCGTTGAAGAAGTGCGTCCGGAGCGCTTCAATGGTCTCGGGGATCCCGACAATCTCGAGCGTCGAACCGCCCTGCTGGCATCGGTTGTCCGCAAGCGTTGCGAGGTCGCGAACGTGGTCCATGTGGGGATGACTCACCAGGACCGAGCGAATCAGCTCCTGCTCGCGGAGCGAAAGAGAGCTCGTGATGGCGCCTGCGTCGATCGCGACGCTGTCGCCCACCAAGAAGCTCGAAGTACGATGCTTGGGTGTTTCGCCGCCATGACAGCCGAGTACGCGGAGCTGCATCAGGAGGCCCCCGAATTCCGGATGAAATCGAGAAACTCGCTGAGACGCTGGAGGTCTTTGATGAGGACGAAGCCTCCCGAGACCTCGACGACGCCGACGCGGGCGAGCCGCCGGAGCGCGATGCGTACATCGCCCCTGTCGACGCCAATCGCGAGCGCCAGATCGGCGTCCGTGACGTCGGGCGCGGCAGAGCCGTTGGCCTGTTCTAAGATTCGCTGAAGCTCGAGGATCACGCGAGCGGTCATGTCGTCTTCGAGTAGAAGATCGATGAAGCGGTTCGCGTTCTCGATGCGTGCTGCGAGATGCCGAATCAAGCGGATCGCGACCTCGCCACTTTGGGCGACCATTTCTTCGAGCTTGGCGGCAGGGACTTTCAAGAGCTCGGCCTCTTCGAGCACCTCTGCCGTTGCCGTCCGAGGACCACCCATGACCACGGCTATTTCCCCGAAGAAGTCCCCGGGCCCGAGTGTCGTCACGACCCGCTGCCTGCCGTGTGCTTCTTTGAGGACGCGAACCTTTCCGGCACGAATGACGTACATCGACCCGCCCGGGTCGCCCTGACGAAAGACCGTCGTGCCCCCGGGAAGACGAACGCCGAATTTATCAGTCAAAGACTGACCCGCCATGCTTCCCCCGACATTCAATGTACCCCGCTGCGAAGTCGACCGCCAGATTGATAGGCCCTAATCTCGCTCTGGGGCTTCGATGATGCTCGACTGGCCGCAAGTGCAGGAATTCGCGCCGGAGCTGGGCGTCGCGCTGGACGTCCTCCTTGCGCTCGCGGCGGCGTCGCACGTCATACTGAACAAGAGTGACACCCGCGCGGCAACGGCCTGGGTTGCGCTGATTTGGCTCGTTCCATTCGTAGGCTCGATCCTCTACATCTTTCTCGGCATCAACCGAATCAAGCGGCGTGCGAAGGGGCTCAAGGCAGGCGCCACCGACTACAGCGTTCCGTTGGACGAGGCGCCACGCTCTCCGGCGGATCTGGATCGGGAGCTCGGAAGCGGCCGAGCGCGCTTGATCGAGCTTGCGCGCGTCGTGACGAGAGTCACCGAGCGGCCCCTGCTGGTGGGCAATCACCTCGATCTCCTGATCGATGGCGATGAAGCCTATCCGGCGATGATCGCCGCAATGGGTAAAGCGAAGGAATCGATTTCGCTCATGAGCTATATCTTCGAAGCCGCGGGCGTGGGAGCGGAGCTCGTCGACGCGCTCGCCGATGCCCGCGCTCGCGGTGTCGAGGTCCGTGTCTTGGTCGACGACGTCGGGGTGCGTTACGCCAGGCCGCGCATCCATCGCGTATTGAAGAAGCGCGGCGTTCCGGTTGCGAACTTCCTACCGGCCCTGCTGCCTCGGTCCGTCACCCACTTCAACCTGCGCAACCACTGCAAGATCCTCGTCGTCGACGGCCGCGTCGGCTTCACCGGCGGGATGAACATTCGTCAGAGCTCGGTTTTGTCGTCCGCCCCAAGCTATCCGACGAAAGACGTACACTTTCGAGTCCATGGCCCGGTGGTGGCGCAGCTTCAAGAAGCGTTTGCACGAGACTGGACGTTCACGACCGGCGAACGCCTGGCAGGGCGACGATGGTTTCCCGAGCTCGCGCCGGCAGGGGAGACTCTCGCGCGGGGCATCAACGACGGCCCCGACCGGGACATCGACAAGCTTCACTGGGTGTTCCTCGCGGCGGTCGGGGCGGCAC
>JBARTN010000081.1:0-1627 GCA_049645265.1 Polyangiales bacterium | reverse complement strand
CGCTACATGGCCTGGCTCTGGAACCGATTGAACGAGAATCCGGCGCTGGTGCCCTCTGCGTATAATGCCGGCGAAGGCGCGGTTCGACGCTGGCTAGAAGAAGACGCCACACGCCCGCTCGACGTGTTCATCGAAGAGATTCCTTACGACGAAACGCGACGATACACGCGTCGTGTCTTGCAGACCTACGGTGTCTACCAGTGGCTCGCTGCCGAGCAGCTCCCGGAGCTTCGCGCGAAGCTGCCCGGCACCAACGAGCAGCAGCGCTTCAGCGCGCTTCCCCGCAAAGCGGCTTCGCGCCCTAGGCGATGACTGTCGGCAAGTAGCTGCCGAACTCGATCGCCTTGTTGATGTCGCCTTCGACGCGAAGCTTGCCCTGCACGAAAGCGATCTGAGGGTCGAGATTGCCGCGCAGGATCTCGGCGAGGTGCGCGTCGCGGATCGTGAGCGTGGCATCCGCTGGGCGGCCGTTTCCCTCGGTGACGCTCCGGTCGTGCATGTCGATCATCCAGCTTTGCTCACCTGCGCCGGTGATTCGCAGCTGGAACTTGCCCTCCTGAAGCGAGCGATCGTCGGGTGCCTTCTCGAGGGTCGACCTCATCTGCTCGACGAAGGCGGCGGTCATTTCGGCCACGGCGTGCGCATGGGCGTCGGCCGTTTCAGCATCGGGCAAGCGGTGCGGAAGCACAGCGGCCTCGAGCTCGTTGGCGGACTCGCGGAGGTAGCGGGTGAACAGGTCGAGGTCGGGCATGACTGCCGGCGAGGAAGTGGGACTGATCGACAGGACGCCATTGTAGCTCAGAACCGTGATCAAAAGGCCCATGCCGTCGACGAGCGGCGCCATGCCCATGCTTGCCAAGAGCTTGTGACCCGCCATGTACAAGTCCACCTGCGGCCCGGGCACGTTGGTAATCACGACGTTGAACACCGGGTTGTGCAGCTCGGAGACGCGGAACCGCGAGTAGAGCCGCAGCACGCGATTCGCCAAGCCGAACGGGACGAAATCCCAGAGGTCGACGAACGCTCGTGTCGCGCCTGCCTTCTCGAAGGCCTTGCCGCCCTGCGTGTGCTGTTTGATGACTTTCAGGCGCTCGACGGGATCGGCCACATCGGTTGCAAGGTCGAGGAACATCGCCGAAACTTTGTTGCCCATCTTTCCGTGCTCGTCATCGCCCCGAGTCGAAATGGGAACCATGGCGATCAAGGGCTTGGCGGGAAGCTCGCCCTTCTCATCGAGATAGCGGCGTAACGCCCCGGCGCAGATCGCGAGAACCACGTCGTTCAAGGTGCAGCCGGTGATCTTGCGAATCGCTTTGACGCGGTCAAGCTCGAGCAGCGCCGTGTTCCAGATTCGCTGACCGGTGATCGTATGGTTGATCGGTGTCGGCGGCGCCGTCATCGGAACGGGTGTCACCTCGACTCCCTTATCCCGAACCTTCCCGGCGGCGCGAAGCGCATCGGCGATCTCGCCGGCAACTCGCTTGATCTCGCTCGGCTTACCCATGATTTTGCGCGCGGTGTGCGAAAGCACCTGGAGCTCGTTGGGCATTGGGGGAATTGCGCGAGGCGGCGGCGGACTGAACACCCTGGGCTCCTTGGTCATGTCGAGCAGGATGCCCATCATGTC
>JBARTN010000080.1:0-20980 GCA_049645265.1 Polyangiales bacterium | reverse complement strand
GATTGAATGACTTAGTTTTGGCTTTGGGTGCGCTCGTCGCGCTCGTGGGCTGCGGGAGTGACGGTGCGAGCGGTGAAATTGAGCCCGGCTTCGAGGAGCTGTACGCCCAAGGGCTCACCAAGTATGTCGGCGCGTTCGAGCCGGCAAACGATCCGGAGGCCGCGGACGGCCTCAAGACCTATCAGTTTGAGGTGCCGGACGATCTCGCGGCGGAGCCGCGCGGGCCGCTATGCCTTCGGGGCACCGAGTACACCATCGACACCCGGGAAGGCAGCTCCGATGAGCTCGTGATCTTCCTGCAGGGCGGCGGCGCGTGTTGGGAGGCCTTCTGCGCGGCGGTTGAAGAGACGGGCTCGCTTCCGCCGGCCGGCATTCTAAACCCTGAACTCGCGGGCAATCCGGTGGCCGACTGGGACGTCTTGTACTTGCCGTACTGTGATGGCTCGTTGTTCGCGGGCGACGTAGATCGGGTTCTGCCTACCAGCGTGCTCGTGGAAGGCGGGCCCGACGAAAGCATGGGTTACCAACGCGGCCTTCAGAACCTCACCGCGGCGCTCGACGTCGGACTTGCAGAGTTCCCCAATCCGAGCCGAATTCTTTTGACGGGCGTCAGCGGAGGAGCCTTCGGGACCATCGCCGCACTCCCCCTGGTGCGTTTCTATTACCCAGACACCGAAATCCTGGTGTTCAATGATTCCGGCGTTGGCGTCGCGAAGGACGGCAACCCCGGCTTCATCAACGAAACCCTCCTCGCCGGTTGGAACGCGTCTTCGCTCGTACCCGCATCCTGCACCGATTGCACCAGTAACGGGCACGCAACTCGCCTGATCGAATGGCAGCTCGAATCGGACGACAATTTCACGATGAGCGCATTGAGCTTCAGCTCGGACGCCGTCATCTCGTTTACGTTCTTGATGGTCACCCCTTCCAACTTCACGACCTGGCTATTGGCGGAAACCGGGCGCACGACCAGCTTGTTCGAGGACCGCTACAAGCGTTTCATTCCGAACGGCGCAGCGCACACCACCTTGCTTCGTGAAATTTCCGAAGGCGGCGACGGCATTCAGATTGGCGCGCTCGACACCGAGATCGCCGGCGTGAGCGTGCTCGACTGGTTCACGGCCATGATCGACGGGACCGAGGTCTGGGATGACCTGGTCGACGAAGGCCTCGAATAGCCCAGGAAAAGGGTCCCCGATGGAGCACGGCTTTTGCCGTTGACCACGAGCTCGCCTTCCTGCAAACTAGAACACGTTCTACTCCTCCTTTTGAGCTCTTGGAAAAGGGGACTGCCCCTTTTTCGAAGGGTTAATTTTTCGGGTGTTTGCATGAAGACTGAGATCTGTGATCGGCTGGGGATCGAGTTTCCCATCTTTGCGTTCAGCCACTGCCGCGACGTCGTGGCGGCGGTGAGCCGGGCCGGTGGGCTCGGGGTGCTGGGTGCCGTCGCCTATAGCCCGGAGCAACTCGAGCTCGAGCTGAAGTGGATCGACGATCACGTCGATGGCAAGCCGTACGGCGTCGATACGGTCATCCCCGCCAAGTACATCGGCAAGGATCAGGGCGACATCAGCAAAGAGCAACTCGACCAGATGATCACACCTGCGCATCGCAAGTGGATCAACGATCTACTCGATCGCAATGGCGTGCCTCCGCTTCCCGACGACGTCGAAGAGATTGAAGGTCTACTCGGTTGGTCGGCCTCGGGCGGACGTGCCCACTTCGAGGTTGCGATGAAGCATCCGATTGCGCTCATTGCAAACGCGCTCGGGCCACCCCCGGAAGACATCATCAGCCAGGCACACGACAAGGGCGTTCTGGTGGCTGCGCTCTGCGGCACCGTTCGGCAGGCGATGAAGCAGAAGACCGCCGGCGTCGATATCGTGATCGCATCGGGCTACGAGGCGGGTGGTCACACCGGCGAAATCGGCACCATGGTTCTCTTGCCGCAGGTCGTCGATGCCGTGGCTCCGACCCCGGTGCTCGCAGCGGGCGGGATCGGCTCGGGCCGTCAGATGGCGGCGGCCATGGCGATGGGCGCCGCGGGCGTCTGGACGGGTTCGATCTGGCTTGCCACCGAGGAATCCGACTCGATTCCTTCGCTCATCGACAAGCTGCTCGTCGCGGACTCCACCGAAACGATTCGGTCGCGCTGCATCAGTGGCAAGCCCGCCCGACAGCTCAAGACGGCCTACACGCGCGCCTGGGACGAGGACCCGGACTGCCCCGGCTACCTGCCGATGCCGCTTCAGTTCATGGCGACGGCCGAAGCCACCCAGCGCATCACGCGTTTTGCGCAGACTGGCGCGGAAGGTTCGGAAGCACTTCTCGGAACGCCGGTGGGCCAGGTCGTTGGCCAGATGAATACGCGCAAGCCTGCTCGTCAGGTCATCGAAGAAATGGTCAGCGAGTACATCGACGCGGTCGAACGGGTTTCGAGCCTGCTCTCGGACGCCGACTAAGCGCGGACCGTTACTTACACTGACGGCTCAGGTCGCGGGCGCGGCTTGCGAGCTTGCCGTTCCGATTGGCCTTCAAGTAGCGTGCGGCCATCTCGCAACCTTCCTCGGTCGGGCCGAGGAGGATGGAGAGCCGGCCCGCTGCGATCGGCATGGGAAGGGCCGCGTTGGCGGCCTTTCGGAGCGGCGCCTCTGGCGAGCGCTCGCGGTCTTCTTCGATATCGGCGCGCAGCAGGTGCACGTCCGCGTCGTCCGGCATCATTCCGAGGGCCTCCGCCGCGTAGCGGACCGCCAGTCCTCGTTTTTCATCCGCAAGCGCTAGACGCGCTCGCACGATCAGCTCCCAGACCTGAACCTGCCGCGTGGCGTTCAGGCGATTTCCCTCTGTGTCGACGGCTTCGAGCGCGCGTTCGAGCGAGTTTTCGGCACCGAGCGTTCTGCGGCCATAGAGCTGTGCGAGCGCCAAGGCCGTTTCGGCGAGACGCGGGTCTGCTCCGTTCCGTTTGGCCTGTTGATAGTAGGTGCCCGCACGTATGTAGTCTTCCGCTTGCAGAGCGACACGCGCACCTGCGAGACGGAGCGCCACGTTCTTGGGGTGACGGTTGATCGCGTTTCGCATCGTCGACATCCCACTCTGTCCGGCGCCCGTGAGCACCAGATAGCGAACGCGCTGCTCGTCTGCGCGGAGGTCCTGGACTTTGGCCTCGTCCATTTGTTTGATGACCTCTGCGGCGCGATCGAAGTTACCCGTGTCGATCAAAAGGGTTGCGAAGCCAGACAAGGCGCGCGGCTGAGCGGGATCGAGCCCGAGCGCTTTCTCGTAGCTCGCTTTGGCTTCCTCGTTTGATCCGACCTTGCGGGTGGCGTCGCCTCGAAGTGCATACAAGCTGGCGTCCCCCGGGCTCAGCTCGACGGCGCGGTCGAGCTCGGCCACCGCCTTTGCGGCATCGCCTTTTGCCAACAAGGCGCGCGCGTGACTTCCGTGTGCCCAGCCTTCGTCGTCGAACGCCGCGAGCGCGGCCGACGTCACCTTCTCGGCTTCGGAAAGCTGGCCGGCTTCGACATACGCCTGGGACACCGTGTCCACCAAGCTCAGATGATTGGGCGCCGCGGCGAGCCCCGTTTCGAGCACCGCGATCGCCTCCTCGGTGTTGCCATCCTCGATGAGTGAGCCGGCAAGCCCGTTCGAGGCAGCAACCCCCCATCGCTCATCGCTGGCCGCCTCTCTGTAGAGCGTGGCGGCTCGGCTGCGCTCGGCGGCTCCGGGGGAGTCCTTCAAGAGCTCTGCGATGACCAATGCCCGAAACGCCGGCTTGGCCTCTTTTTCAGGCCCAAAACCCGCTCCGCTCAGCGTAGCGAGCCCTGCGCGCCGGTCGCCTGTCTGCGCGTACCACCAAGCGATCACGTGCGCCCTCGTGGACAGGTCGGCAGACGGGCCACTCGAGAGTCGCGTGAGCACTTCCTTTGCCTCGCTCGTTCGTCCGAGCGCGAGCAGGAGCCGTGCGGTTCCGACCAGTAAGGTTTCATCGACGCGAAGCTCGGGTTCGGCGGCGGCGCGGGCGTGCTCGTAGGCTGCACCGATCGCGCCTTGCCGATAGGCGAGCACCCCCTCGATCAAATCGGCCCAAGCTTTGTGGACCACAGATGCGTCTTCATCGGAACGCACCTCTTCGACGAGAGTGAGCGCCTCGTCGGCCTTCCCCTGGAGCAGGCCGACGATCTGCGCGCGCGCGATTTTCGTTGCCGCCGTTTCTTTGTCTGCACCGTCCAGTGTTGCGAGCGCAGTTTCCGGGCCATCGGTGCGTGCCTTGATGCGGGCGAGCAAAGCAGCGGGCTCTGGCGCGCCGGGGCGCGAGTCGACGACCTTCTCGGCGTCCGGAAGCGCCTGCATCCATTGACCGCGCGCGATGGCGGTCCGGGCCCGTCCAAGGAGGAACGCATCGGCTTGCTCCGAATACTTGGCCGGCCTTTCGGCTTCGGCGTGCGCGGCCCGAGGGTCTCCTTCGGCAAGGAACGCGTAGATTCTGGCGATTCGCTGGTCGGGATCGTTTTGCTGCGCCGATTCCGCGAGAATCGTTTCGGCTTGCTTCAGCTTGTCGAGATCTCCTCCGAGGGCAGCGGTGGCGAGGAGGCGTGCTCTCACCGAGTCGTCTGGATCGTCGCGAAGAAGAGCCAGCGCGCCGTCGATCACATCCGGGCTCGCGTCGCTGATGACCTCGTCGAGAGACGACGCTAAACGCGCGTCATGAATCCACCCGAGGATCGTGTGAACGATGAAGAAGAAGATCAGCGCTGCGATCCCCGCCGCGATGAAGCGCCGGATGCGTCGCTTGAGCGCTTCGGCCGGCGGCAAGACGATCTTGTTGACCGGCGAAATCGACGGTGTGGCGTTCTCGACCTGAAACAGGTCGGACGGTTCTTTACGCGAGCTCGAGTCCTTGTCGGCCACCGTGCATCCCTCCCCGATGATGTGCGCCCCTGGTCGCCTATTGTCGCGTCAATCCGGGCGGTGACGCAAGTCTACGGGCTAGACCACGAAAGGGATGATCGCGCGACGGCTTTTCGGGTAGTCGCTGAAGTGCTCGAGGTACCAGCGATGGTTGGAAAAAGCCCGCGGAACGAGGTTTGTGGCCGTGAACCACGCAAAGACCCAGGCGGGCACGGTCCAGGCGGCGAGCGCAAATCCGACCCATTCGACGATTTCGCCGAAGTAGTTGGGGCTCGAGAGCCAGCGGTAGAAGCCGCCCTGCGGGATTTTGTAGCCGCTTTCGCCTGGTTTTCGGAGATTCAAGAGGATGGCATCCGAGTGTTGGTTGATGGCGTAGCCGGCCCCGAAGACGAGGATTCCGATGATGAAGCGCGGGTCGGTGAGCCAATCGGTGCTCAGCAGATGCGGGGCCAGCTCCGTGATCGCAAAGGCGTTGGTCCCGCCGTTGGCGGTATTGAAGGAGAACGCCAGCACGCCAGTGACGATTGGCTTTTGCTTATGGCCCCCGCGCATCCGAAACGGGTAGATGAAGGACCGGTACACGTAGTGCAGCATATACAGGCCGAGGAGGATGAGCGGGACGGGCTTGAACGCGTTGTCCGACATGAAGTAGACGACCGCGAATGAAACCGGCGATGGCGCCTCCATGAGAACCCACAACGCCCGTGCATGGACGGTCGGGCCCCATCCGGGCCGCAGGTGACGGCCGTAGGGCGCAGAGATGAACAGCAAGAGAAAGAAGCTCACGATGCCCAGAACGACGATCCCGAGCAAAGCCCAGGTGTAGATGGGGTGAGCCTGAAGTGATTCGCTGAATGCGTTGGTGATGGGCATGGGTTCTCGCGGCTCATCTCGCTTGGGCCTAGACTCGCCGGGTGGCTCCTAATTGGTTTATTGCGTTCCCGATGCAAGTGGCGAATTTGCATCTGCGACCGGCTTCGCCCGCCCGCGTGCGCGTGTTCGCGACGTCGGACCTCCACGTGACCTTGGGCTTCCTCGGCGCGGTGCAAGAGTCGGATGCGAGAAATGCCTGGGACCGGATCGGGGACTTTGCCTCGTTTCGGGAGGTAAAGGGGTCGTTCTCAGGCGTGGAGCCACTTGGGCATCCCCGAAAACCTTCGGCGCTCGCCGCCATGGTCGACACGGGGCGCGACGCGCTGAGCGAGATGATCGTCCAAGCCAGGGATCCCCTGTTGAGGGCAGCCGGTGCCCCCGAGGACAGCCGGCCGCCACTTCCGCACATGACCCTGGCGCGAATTCAGCGCAGGGCGAGCTCCGCCGAACGCCGAGAGGCGCTTCGCTGGGCTCGGGCGCACGAATTGCGTGGCGTGGTCTTCACCGCAGCGTCGGTCGCGCTGTACACCTGGGCCGACGATCGCCAGGAGCGCCTCTTCCAGATCATCGAGCGGCACGACTTCGACTCCTGACTGGCCCCAGCGGGCACCCCATGGGGCATCCACCCGGGAGATTTGTGTGCTGCCTCGCGTAGCTGCCGGCTCGCTTTTGTCGGAACGTGGCATTTTTTTTGCGAATCGAGTTCAATGCGGCACGTAGGCAAACCTCGCGATGTGGAAGAAGGCAGTCTTTGGAACGGTTTCGGCAGGCTTGTTGGCCTATGTCGTCTGGCTCTCTTGTCTCAGCCCGGCTCGCCACCAAATCGAGTGGGACGTCGCCACGCGTGTCCATGATGTCCTCGGACGCACCGGCTTCTCGGAGGTGGTGCCCGTCGTCGATGGACGGGATGTCGAGCTTCGTGGCCAGGTCTCTTCGGAGTCCGAGGCACGGCGGGCGGAGCGCATCGTGACCATGGTCCGGGGGGTGCGCGTCGTGCGCATCGACCTGTACGTCGCCGGCGACGACAGCCTTGGGGGAGGTGAGACGTGACGTATCTCATGTTGCAGATGATCAGCGGCTTGCTGATCTCAGCGGTTCTGGGCGCGCTCTTGTTGTGGCTCGGGCAGGTGTTCTGGGGGCGACTGGTCGCTCCGGTGCGAGCCAAGACACTCGAATACGAGCTCGAGGAAGCGCGCGCCGACCTCGTCACGCAGGGCAGTCGCATCGAAGGGCTTCAAAAGGAGCTGGGCGGCCTCACGGAGAAGATCGAGGCGCTCCAGCGCGCAAAGCGGCAGCTCACCGCGACCTTGGATGCGCGGAATCGAGCGATGCAAGAAGTCAACGAACGGCTTTCGGTGGTCGACCTCGGTGAGCGGCCAAGCTCGCGCGAGTCCGCAGAAGACCTGCGACGTGAGCTTCGCATCGCCGTTCAAGAACGAGACGAAGCCAACATGACGCTACGGCAAGCCGAGGCGCGTGGTGGGCGCTTGCAAACCGAGCTCGAGGTGCTTCACGGAATTCACGAGCGGATGCTCGACGACATCGAACGTCTCAAGGGCCGGCTCCGAGACGCGGAGCTCGAGACGAGGAGCAGCGGCCAATCGCGTCCTCCGGCCTGGGTCATGGTGCAGCCGTTCGGGCCGCGCGACGACTTGCAGCGGCTCGAAGGCGTCGATCCGAGCCTCGAACGCATGCTGAATCGACTCGGCATCTACCACTTCCATCAGATTGCGCGGTTTGAAACGTCGGATGTCGAGTGGCTGGTCGAGCATGTGGATGGCGTTCCTGAGCGCACGATTCGCGATAGCTGGATCGTAGATGCCGCCCATCTTTGCGGCGCAGCGGATAACTGACGCCGACTAGGACGCCGCGTCGAGCGCGCGTTCTGCGAGAGCCGTGAGGGCTTCTCGGGCCCCTTCGAGGTCGCTTTCGATGGCATCGAGGAACGGCACCGCTTCCGCGATGGTGTTGGTCGTTTCGATCTCGAGACTGGTGGCGCCGAGCCTACGTGCGCCCATCTGTTGGCTGCTGCCCCGAATCATGTGGGCGGCGAGGTGCAACGCTTTCAGGTCTCCGTTTTCGACGGCTGCTTTCATGCGAGCGACGTTCTCATCGGCGTTTTGGAAGAAGCTATCGATGACCTCGGAGATGAAGCCTGGGTCTTCCTCGTCGAGCTCCAAGAGCTGAGCGGTGATCGTGGTGTCGAGCGCGTTGGGGGGAAACTCCGAAATGTTGGCAGCTGGTCGCGCGGCCCAGCGGTTGAGTGCTTTTTGCAGTTCGTTCCGTGTGAAGGGCTTCGTCAGGTAGTCGTCCATCCCGGCGGCAAGCGCTGTATTTCGATCGCCCATCATCGCGTGCGCCGTGAGTGCGATGATCGGAACGCGTCGATGGCCGGATGAGAGCTCTCGCGAACGTTGTTCTCGGGCGGCCTGATAGCCATCCATTCTCGGCATTTGCCCGTCCATGATGACTGCGGCGTAGCAATGGCGGTCGCCTTTCAGAGCCTCGAGCGCCTCGACGCCGTCGTTCACCGCGTCGACCTGGTATCCGAGCGCTTGCAGATGCGCTACCACCACCCGCTGATTGATCGCGTTGTCTTCGGCAACCAGAAGCTTCATTCCATTGGACTGCAGGTCCATGGGCGCGGATGGAGGCAAGGATGCCCGCCATGCTTCTTCCGACGAGGGCACCGGCGCGCTCGTCCGGTTGAGCGTCTCGAGGAGGGCAGCAATGACCTTCGCTCGTCGAATCGGCTTCTCGACATGAACGCTGATGCCGGTTTCCATCAGTTCCCTGATTTCGTGGCGGTAAGAGCAGATTGCGACCAGCGAGCTGCCCTTTTTCGTCGCGATGGCGTTGAGCTCGATGATCCGGCTTCGCCAATCCGTACCGAGGCTGCGCAGGTCGATCAACATGACATTGGGTCGCTGCGACACGCGCAAGGTACTGAGAGCGCCGTCGAATGTCGTCGTCGCCCAGGCTTCGATGCCCCAGGATTCGAGCTGTGCGCTCAGCGTTTCGCGCGCGCGATTGTTGCTCTCCAGGATCAACACCTTCATCCCGTGCAGCGCTTCGGTGACCGCTTTCAGCTCCTCGCTGAGTTTCTCTTCGAGCTCGAAGCGCGCTTCGAAGAAGAATGTGCTTCCCTGTCCGACGGTGCTGACCACCCGGAGCTCGCCTCCCATCAAGGCGACTAGCTGCCGGCAGATCGGAAGCCCAAGCCCCGTGCCGCCGTGCTCGCGCGTCGTCGACGCGTCGGCTTGTGAGAATGGTCGAAAAATGCTTTCTGCACGCGCTTCGGGAATACCCTCGCCGGTGTCGGTCACCCGGACTTCGAGATCGACGTGCCAAGGCCCGCGATCGCGGACACGAACTCCGACGACGACCTCGCCCTCCTTCGTGAACTTGAGGGCGTTGCTGAGAAGATTGGAGATCACCTGCCGCAGGCGGAGGGGGTCACCGCAGACCTCCGTAGGGACCTCCGGGCCGACATGGGTGATGAGCTCGATGCTCTTGGCCTGAGCCGCCGAAGCGTAGTTCACGGCGATCTCCTCGGTCATCGAAACGACGTCGAATGGAACGGATTCGAGGCGCATCTCGCCGGCATCGATTTTCGAAAGGTCGAGCAAGTCATTGACGATGGCGAGTAGGGCGCGGCCCGACTTGTGGACCTCGTGTAAGTACTCGTCCTGCGGTTTTGGCAGCGCGCTCGCGTCGATCAGTTGCAGTAACCCGAGGATGCCGTTTAGCGGGGTGCGAACCTCGTGGCTCACATTGGCGAGGAACTGCCCCTTGGCCTGCGCGGACGCCAAGGCCGCATCGCGCGCACTTTCCAAGGTTCGCGATTGCTCGGTTGCGAAGTGCCGCATGGCTTCGGCTTGGTCCGCCTGGTCGTAGAGGCCGAACATCAGTTGACGACGCGACCACAAGAATAAGCCGCCGACGGTGCTGGCTGCCACGAGTTGGAGGATCCCCATGCCGATCTCACGGCTCTCCACGCGAAAGGCGAGCGGAAACCATCCGGCGAGCGTCACCACGATCATCACCGCGTAGATCGAAAAACGGTAGGTCACTGCGGCCGCGGCCATGATCGCGATCGCGAGGGTCGTCGTGTTGCTGAGCGAACCGCTGACGGCGAGCATGGCGAGCCCCATGCCGGCGGCGATGCAGATGGTGGCAACCGAGGCCGGCGTGTCGAAGCGAGGGTCGTCCACGCGCATGCTGGTCCACACCAAGAGCGCCAGCGCCGCGGAGACCGTGCAGATCAAGACGTGCGGCCCGTTTGGGACGAACGGCGGCGCCAAGAGAAAGAGGACCGCCCCCGCGGCGTAGATGAATGCCAAGACGGGCAGTACGTGTTGGAGCGCGGCGAGCGAGCGAAGCCGCATCTGCTCGTCGCGCATTTGCTCGCGACGAGCGTTCAGTTCCGCCTCGCGGTCCACCAAAAGCTGCCCCTGTCGGTTCATCCCCATTAAACAAATTGCCTCAGAGGCGAGGCGATGTCACAGCATCACCCAAAAAGGTCATTTCGCATCCTGGCGGGAGCCGCCCGTCTCCTTTTGAAAAGGGCTAATTCTGACAAGGTTTGGGGATGGGCGGTCGAGCGCGGGATGAAGTGGAGCTGGAGCAGCTAAGCGAGCAGATTCGCCATCACGAAGCGGCATACCGGGCAGGGGCGCCCGAGATCACCGACCCGGCGTTCGATGATCTGGTCGAGCGCTACGGCGAGCTCGCCGATTCGCTGGGCATCGACCCCGCGGAACGAATCGATGCGCAGCCGGGGCAAGATCACACCGCAGGCTTCGAAACTGTGGAGCACCGCGTTCCGATGCTCTCCCTCGAAAAGCTATCTCCCAACCGACGCGACAGCAGTGGAGCGCCAATGCCGATTTCGGATCAGCTCTCGGCGTGGTTCCGGCGACGAAGAAAAGAGCTCGAGGTGGACGAGCTGCCGGTCATCGTCGAGCCGAAGGTCGATGGGATTTCGGTGTCGATTCTCTACGCCGACGGCGTCTTGCGCTGCGCGGTGACCCGAGGCGATGGCCGCAAAGGCGATGTCATCACCAAGCAGGTCGCCCAGCTCGGGACGGTGCCGATCAAGCTCGCGCGCTCCGGTCGTGGCGAGCTCGAGATCCGAGGTGAGCTTTATTGGCCGCTCGGGGAGTTTGCCCGCTTCAATGCGACGCTCGAAAAGCCACTGATCAATCCGCGCAACGGCTGCGCTGGAATGATGAAGCGCAAGGACCCAGCCGGCCTCGAAGTAACCGGGATTCGGGCGTTTTTCTATCAGGTTGCCTGGGACCAAGGTGTGAAGCTGCCGCCGACGCAATACGAGACCCTGCAATGGTTAGGCGACCGCGGCGCCGACGTGTACCTCAGCGAGGTTTTCAAAACCCACTCCGACGAAGAGACATTGCGTTATTGCGAGGACTATCAGTCGCGGCGAGACAGTCTGAACTACGACATCGATGGCATGGTCATCAAGATCGATGATCTCGGTTTGCATGCGCAGCTCGGAGCCACCGGGCATCACCCCCATTGGGGCATCGCGTACAAGTTTCCTCCGGAACGTAAGCCCACCAAGTTGCTCGCGATCGAAGTGTCTGTCGGTAAATCGGGCAAGCTCACGCCGGTTGCCATCCTCGAACCCGTGTTCGTGTCAGGGACGACGGTGAGTCGCGCATCGCTACACAACTTCGTCGAGCTCGAACGCAAGGACGTGCGTGTTGGGGACACGGTGCTGGTGGAGAAAGCCGGTGAGATCATTCCTCAGGTCGTAGAGGTCGACAAGAGCAAGCGTAAGCGCGGGGCGAGGCGTTTCGTGCCGCCCAAGGTTTGCCCGACTTGCGGGACCGATGTGGTGAGCGAAGAGATTTTCATCTACTGTCCCAACCCGGCCTGCCCGGACCAAGTTCGCGAGCGCTTGCGTCACTTTGCGAGTCGGGGCGCGATGGATATCGACGGGATGGGCGAGGTTCTCATCGATCAGGTCGTCGACAAGCTGGGCGTGCGTTCGCCCGATGATTTGTTTGGCCTCGAAGTCGACGCGCTCGCCGGGCTCGACCGCATGGGGCAAAAGAGCGCAGAGCGTGTGAAGGCCGGCCTCGAGCAAGCCAAGCAGCGGGGCTTTGCGCGCGTGCTCAATGGCTTGGCGATCCGGCACGTGGGCGAGACCATGGCCGAGGACTTGGCTGCCTACTTCAAGAACGCGGATGCTCTCTTGGAGTTTGCCGGACGATACGTGGCCGAGGACGAGGAAGCGATCGAAACGGTGGCCCCGGCGAAATCGGCGGAGCGTGGCGCCATCGAAGGCCTCGCGCGCAAGTCGGCGGACAGCATTTTCCACGAGCTCTATTCGCCGGCGGTCCGAAAGGTGTTTGCAGGTCTGGCCGAGGTTGGCGTGAACCTCGCCGTGAAAGCAGCAGACGTGCGCGCGGTCGAGGCCGTGGCTGGGAAGACCTTCGTGCTGACCGGCACCCTGCCGACGCTAAAACGAACCGAGGCTACGAAACGCGTCAAGGCCGCCGGCGGCAAGGTCTCTGGGTCCGTATCGAAGAAGACCGACTACCTCGTCGCTGGCGAGGACCCCGGCAGCAAGTATGAGAAGGCGCAGACACTGGGCGTCCCGATCCTCGACGAGGCCGCGCTGATCGAGATGCTCGACCGGGACGATTGACGCTCAGAGCTCGGGGACCGCGCGCGCCAATCGACGCAGGCCTTCTTCGATCTGCTCCTGAGACGTGGCGAAGCTGAACCGAACGAAGCCCTCTGCGGCTTCTCCGAAGTCGCGACCCGGTCCTAGCGCAACGTGTGCCTTTTCGAGGATGTCGAAGGCCAAGGTCAACGAGTCGCGCCCGAAGTGACGCATATCGACGAGAACGTAGAACGCCCCGGGTGGATCAATCGGGATGGAAAGGCCCATATCTCGAAGGCCGTCGACCAGGATGCGCCGTCGAATCGCGTATTGCTGGCGCATGTGCTCGACATGCTCTGCGCCATGCGCCAACGCCGCGATGCCCGCTTGCTGCACGAACTGCGACGTCGAAATGAAGAAGCTCTGCATCAAGCTTTGCAGCGGTCTCATCGCGTTTTCGGGGGCGATGAGGTAGCCGAGGCGGAACCCCGTCATTGCGTAGCGCTTGGAAAAGCCATCGAGCACGTAGCAGTTCTCGGTGAAGCAGAGTGGGGAGGTGACTTGGGCGCCGTCATAGGTGAGTCCGTCGTAGATTTCGTCGGAGAGGATGGGGATGCCGAGCTCGCTCAGCTCTTGGACGACTTCGCTGGGTTGCACTGCGCCCGTTGGATTGGCGGGAGAGGCGAGGAAGATCGCGCGCGTCCTCGGTGTAATGGCGGCCCGGACTTTGGCGACATCCATCACGAAGCCGTCCTCGGGACCGGTTGGCACGAGCATCGGAGCTCCGCCGCAAACCGAGATCATGTTTGGGTAGCAAGGGTAGTGTGGCGTCGCGAGAATCACCTCGTCGCCCGGGTCGACCAAGAGGTTCAGACACAGGAGGATTGCGGGCGAGGTGCCGCTCGTGACGATGACGCGGTCGGGGGCCACCGCAACACCACGACGCTTTTGGCAATCCTGCGCGATCGCTTCACGCAAAACGAACAAACCCCGGCTGTCGGTGTAGTGCGTTTCGCCCGACACCAGAGAGTCGACCGCAGCTTGGACGGCAGCCGGCGGCGCATCGAAGTTCGGCTCTCCAACCCCGAGCTGAACGATCGACGTCCCAGCTCGCGCCATCGCCATCCCCCGCTCCATGACCTCCATCGCCAGGAACGGCTCCACCTCTCGTGTACGCTTCGCGAACATGGGGACACGCTCTAGGGTCCTAACTGCCCGAGATCTAGTCGCTTCTCAGCCAAAGATCGCAGCGCCCTCGACGGGTCGCTGCGATCTTTGCCTGAAAAGCCTTGGAATGTCGGGTGATTACGGGTATGGAGCGTGTCCCCTATGGAGTCGCTTGTCGTTACGGTGATTGGGAAGGATCGGCCTGGGCTGGTCGAGTCGGTGTCGGCTGCGGTCGAGGCGCATGGCGGGAGCTGGGTGGAGAGCCGGATGTCCCGGTTGGCGGGCGAGTTCGCGGGCATTCTTCGTGTGAGGGTGCCGGCCGCGCAGGTCGACGCCCTGTCCGAGGCGCTCGAAGCGCTCCGGGCCGATGGGCTTCGGGTCGTGGTGGAACGCGGCGTCGAGGAGGAGGTCGAGGAGGGGCATCTCATCGTCCTCGAGCTCATTGGCAGCGACCGGCCCGGAATCGTTCACAAGATCTCCGAGGCGCTGGCCGCACGCGGAGTCAACGTCGACGAGCTCAACACGGAATGCGAGGGCGCCCCCTGGTCGGGTGACACCTTGTTCAAGGCGATGGCCAGGCTTCGCGCGCCGAAGGGATTAGACCTCGATCAGCTTCGAGAAGGCCTCGAGGCGATCGCCGCTGACCTGATGGTCGACATCAGCATCGGCGAGGCAGATTAGCGCGTTCGCCCGCGCGCGAGGATAACGGCGTAGGAGCTGCCTGGCCACTCGCGCCTTCTCTTCTGCGCTCATCCACATTCGAAGTGTTGCAAAGCGATAAATGGCGCGGATGTTCGGAAACAGCGCCAGGTAGATCTGCCACGAGCCCTCGTAGGCGCTTGCATCGAGCGCGAACGCGAGCTGTTCTTCGCCGACCGAGGAGGTAACGTCGATGCCGCGCGTGGCCACGAGGGCGCGGACGAGACGATCGACCGCGTGCCCTCGAGCCTGGCGCATCTCGCTGCCATGCGGATTGAACGAGCTACGTCGGCGGGTCCAACTCTTTCGCCAGCGCTGGTCCCAGGCGTAGAGCAGGGCGTTGTCGAAGTGAGCGAGCGCGATGAGCCGGCTCCACCGCATGCACTGCTGAACGGTCCCGGCCGCTCGAAGATTGACCTCGGGTACTTCGTCGCGAGAGATCGGTGCGCGCCGCGTTCCAAAGTGCTCGTCGAGCCAGGCGAACTCGGCCGGGAAGTCGTTCGCCGCGATCTGTAGCGGGTAGCTCGGTTGCTTTCCGAGGTCGATGGCGATGTCCTTCAGGTCGTCAAAGATCTGAAACGACGCCAAGAGATAGCCCCAACGACGAATTTCGTCCGTGTACTTGGCCGGGTCGAGGCCGAGCAGGCGAGCTCGCAGGTCGAGCCAAAGCATCATGACCATGTTGGTCTTGCGATAGAAGTGCCAGGCCGTGTCCTGCAAGCGCATCCGGTCCGCGCGACGTCCGCGCGCGTTGCCGCAAAGCTCGGCTTCATCGAGGAAGGTCTGGAAGCAGTGGTGCAAAAAGAGGTTCGTGGCGTACACGGTCTCCCGATCGGAATCGGCGAGCAGCGAATCGATGGTCGCAGCAACTTGATCGAGCGCATCAAACAGCTCCGACAAAGTGATTCCGAACTTGGTCGTGTGCGCGTCGGGCCAGATACCGAGCTCGCGAAGGTGCGCGAGAGAGAGATTGCGAAGTGGACGCTCGGCGATGTCGTCTCGGTAGAGCGACCTCAGCAGCTTCCCCGCAGCGTCATGTCCGCCAACCGCGGCTGCGAGCTCGTCGAGGAACTCGTCGGCCAACTGCATGTAGAGAAATGCGACGTCGGCGATCGCGACCGCGATCGAGACCGGTGAGGCAGCGGCGCCCTTGAACGCGAAGTTGTCGACCAGAGGGCCGATCTGCTCGATTGCGGAGAAGCTTTCACGAAGCCGCGGGTTGTCCATCACCACGCTTGGCAGAAGCCGGCGAATCCTTCGACGCCTCAGCCAATAGACGGGGAGGATTGCACCGTGGCGAAAGAAGTCTCGGTTTTGAGCCGCCTTCTCGGCGAGGATCGACTTGAGCGGCCGGCTGGCGCGCAGCCCCTCCCACTGCTTCGTGATGCGAGCCACGTCTGCGGCGGTTCTACCGGCCTCGTCCCCACACTGAGGCTCGGGGTGAAGCAGGAGCGCGGTCTCATAGCGAAGTCGGACCTCCTCCGAACCCTGTTCGTCGAGCACGGCCTCCGCCAGCTGTCCCTCCCAAGCTCGAAGTTTGGCTCGAAGCGACGATTCGTTCGAAGCGCCCTCGGAGTGAAGTAGCGCGAGACGAGCGCTCAGCACCCCCTCGAGCTCATTTGCGAGTGGACCCCCGACGCCCAGGTCTACGCGCATGTACGGGTGGCGGGCGAGCACCCCTTCGATGCGTCGCAGCACGAGCCGTTCGTGGCGCTCGAAGGAAGGCATCGTGATGGAGGCAAGCACGGTCATGGAGCGACGGCGGTTGTGACACGCCTCGGCTAGAGGCTCCACTTCCCGCTCCCGGGGTGTTAGGGTCACGGTCCGGACGATGACAGCCAAGGGCCGAAAACCAAGCTTACGAGCGCCTTTTCGCCGCATCGCGATGGCCACCGAGAACGCCCTCGAGCTCGCGCGACTCGGACATTTCACCGATCCCGAGCATGCGCCGTACAAGGTCGCTCATCAGATGCGGATCGCGCGCCTGCGACGTTACGGGGGGGATGACTTTCGGCCGACGGTAGCCGCGCCCTTGCTCTTGATTCCCCCGCTCATGGTCACCGCCGAGATCTACGACGTCGCACCGGACATCAGCGGGGTCACCGCGTTGACGCAGCTGGGGCTCGACGTCTGGGTCATCGACTTCGGCTCCCCCGAGCAAGAAGAGGGCGGCATGAAACGCACCCTCGACGATCACATCAAGGCGGTGAGCGATGCAACCGACTGGATGCGCGAAGCCACAGGGCACGACGTTCATCTCGTTGGATACTCGCAGGGCGGGATGTTCGCGTACCAAACCGCGGCCTACCGAAACTCCAAAGGCATCGCGTCCTTGGTGACCTTCGGAAGCCCGGTCGACATTCATCGTAACCTTCCGATGTTCCAAGACAGCATCGCAGGCCGTATTTTCGAGCTCGCGCAAGGCGCCCTCGAGGCGCCGCTGGACAAGCTCGAAGGCCTGCCCGGCTTTCTGACGAGCACGGGCTTCAAGCTGCTCGCTGCTCACAAGGAAGTTGGCCAGCTCATGGACTTCGTTCGGAAGCTGCACGACCGGCAGGCGCTCGAAAAGCGCGAAGCACGCAGGCGGTTCCTGGGCGGAGAAGGGTTCGTGGCCTGGCCCGGCCCGGCGCTCAAGAAATTCATCGACGACTTTGTCGTTCACAATCGGATGCTCGCCGGAGGCTTCGTCGTCGACGGGCGCACCGTCACCCTCGCGGACATCACCTGCCCCGTCCTGTTCTTTGTCGGCGAGCGCGATTCGATCGCGAACGAATCCGCCATCCGCGCCATCCGCGGCGCGGCTCCCAACGCGGAGCTCTTCGAAGTCTCGATGCGAGCCGGGCACTTCGGCCTCGTCGTGGGCAAACAGGCCATGTCGTTCACCTGGCCGACTGTCGCTAGCTGGCTGCGCTGGCGTGAAGGCCTCGGCCCCGAGCCCGCTGTGCTCCAAGCGCCGGCGCCACTCGAAGAGGCCGAGGAAGCGAGCTTCGATGAGGTCGATTTCGATACCGAGCTCTTCTACCGAACCATCGTCGGCACCGTGGGCGCCTGGTGGAAACGCATTGGGCGATCCGCGACCGATCTCGGCCAGCAACTCGACAACCTACGCTGGCAAGTGCCTCGCCTCAGCGTTCTCCAACAGATGCATCCGGACACCCGGGTGAGCTTAGGTCTTGCGCTTTCCGAACAGGCGCACTCCAATCCAGAGGGGACCTTCTTCCTTTGGCAAGGCCGCGCCTTGTCCTACGCGCAAGCGAATCGCCGCGTCGACAATGTCGTGCGGGGCTTGATTCGCTGCGGTGTTCGCCGCGGCGAGCCGGTTGCCGTGTTGATGGGGGCGCGTCCAAGTTACCTTTCGATGACCGCGGCGTTGAGCCGCTTGGGTGCGGTGCCGATTCTGCTGAGCCCGAGCCGTTCGCGCGCCACGCTCGAGGATGCGCTTCACGTCTCCGCACCGCGTTTCCTAGTCACGGACCCAGAGAACGCGGCCTTGGGCAAGGAGCTCTCCGACCAGGTTCTCGTCCTCGGTGGCGTCGGCGAAGAACGCTCACTCCCCTCCGGCGTCACCGACATGGAGCTCATCGACCCCGATGCCGTGGAGCTTCCCGGTTGGTACGAGCCAGACCCGGGACTTGCCCGCGATGTGGCGATGATCATGCTCACGGCGGGAAGGGGAAAGAAGCCTCGTGCCGCCAAGATTACCAACCAGCGTTGGGCGTTCTCGGCCTATGGCGCCGCTGCCGCTTGCACCTTGTCTCCGGGTGACACGGTCTACTGTTGTTTGCCGCTGCATCACCCAGCGGGCATGTTGGTGACCGTTGGCGGCGGCCTAGTGGGCGGTTCCCGCCTGGCACTGGCCACGGGGTTCGACCCGGATGCATTTTGGCACGATGTGCGTCGATACGGCGCGACCGTCGTCTTCTACGCGGGCGAGATGTTGCGGGAGCTCTTGCGGGCCGAGCCCTCCGCTTCGGACAACCAAAACCCGATCCGCCTGTTTGCTGGAAGCGGTTTACGGCGTGATGTCTGGCAACGCATCGTCGATCGATTTGGTCCGGTCGGCATTCTGGAGTTCTATGCAGCGACCGAAGGCAACGCGGTCCTCGCAAACGCTTCTGGTGAAAAAGTGGGCGCGCTCGGCCGCCCGCTTCCGGGCAGCGCGGAAGTCGAGCTGGTCCGCTATGACTTCGAGGCCGGGGAGTTCGGACGCGACGAACACGGCCTGCTGCTTCGCTGCGAAGACGGCGAGCCGGGTATCCTGCTCGCGCGACTCGACGCCGACCATCCGTTAGCGAGCTTCACCGGAGGCGATGAGGCCGGCCGGCGCTTGCTCCGCGGAGTCTTCGAGCCCAACGACACCTGGTTCGTCACCTGGGATGCGCTGCGCCGTGATGCCGACGGTGACTTCTGGTTCGTCGACCGGGTCAGTCGCATGCTGCGAACCGCAACCGGAATCGTCGCGACCCGGACGATCGAGGATGCCCTCTACGGCTTCCCGGCCCTCCGTCATACCGTGGTGTACGGGATCGCTCGAGGCGGGCTCGATCGACCGGTCGCGATCATCGTCACCGAGGGCAACCGAGGCCTCGATTTGCAGGCTTGGAACGAGTTTGCCGCAGGACTGGACCCGAGTGAACGGCCTCACTGGGTCAAACGCCTCGAGCGCATCCCGATGACCGACGGCTTTCGACCCGATAAATTGGCCCTCGAAAGCGCTCCTCTCGGTGTAGGTGCCGAGCTATTCGTTTATGACGAAGACGCCCAGCGCTACGGCGCAGCGCCCCGTGACGGCTCGGAGAGCCGCGTGTAGGCAACGCCTCCACTGTACAAAAATCGCGCCCCCCCGGCTCTCTTGCTACATACCGTCTCGATGAACCCCCGAGCTCTCCTTCTGCCCTTTGCTTTGTTGACGGCGCTTCTCTTTGCCTGTGCGAAGCCGATCAACAACGGCAACGCGTGCTTCCAATCGTCGGAGTGCCGCGGCGGCTCGATCTGTGCCGAGACGGTCTACGGGAAATACTGCTTGAAGGTCTGCGGGCCCGAGCAGGTCCGATGTGCGAACGGAGAATCATGCTTGCAATCGGCAGACGTGCTCTACGGGGCCGGAGGCATGGGCGGTGACGGCGGCATGGGCGGTGACGGCGGCATGGGCGGTGACAGCGGCATGGGCGGTGACGGCGGCATGGGCGGTGAAGGCGGCATGGGCGGTGAAGGCGGCATGGGCGGTGAAGCGGGCATGGGCGGTGAAGGCGGCATGGCGGGCGCGGCTGGGATGGGCGGCTTCGACGGAGTGGGAGGCGAAGGCGGCGCAGGTGGCGTCGGCGGCACCGACCAGGAGATCTGGCTGTGCCTACCCGGACGGCTCGAGAACCCGGAGTACTTCCCGCGCGACATCGGATTCCTCTGCGACTTCAGCATCGACTGCTTCATCGGTGGCGTATGCGTGTGCATCCCCGGAGCGACGTGCGAGGGAGAGGGCAGGAACGGCCCCACGTGCCAGCGGATCTGCGACCCGGGCGCCATCAACCAGTGTCCGCAAGTGGCGGAGCTTCAGCCTCAGTGCACCGATCTCGGGGACGGCCGTGGTTTTTGCGACCCAACGACCATCATGTTCGACCCGTAGCGCCGGTCCCCTGAATTGACCATTTACGTGGGCTGGTAGGAACATTAGACTCCCTCGGTCATGCCCACACCCCAAGAAACAGTCGACGCCCTTCGTTCTTACTTGCGTTTGCATCCCGAGGAGCTCGGGCGCGCAGTTCGCAGCGCGCTGGGCCTCAGGTTCGGTGTTCCGCTTGCTGCCCTGCGCTGGCTCGGCCAGCAGGCCGAGCGCAACGGCAAGGTCGAGGATTTTCACATCGAGTCGGTTCCGCCGGGCCTTCGTCTATCGGGCAACGTGGACTTGATGAACACGCCGATTCGCGCCGGTGCGATCATTTTCGTAGAGCGCGTGGTGTTCAACGACGAGGAGCTGACCGTTGCGCTCCGACTCGAAGAGGTGAAGCTCAAGCTCAACGGTGAGTCCGACTCGCCGATTGCTGCCTTGATCAAGTCCGGGGCGTTGGACCTTTCGAATCCGGGCACGCTGGTGAACTTCATGCCCGGCCGCTCTCCGGTTTTGGCCGAGGCCAACGGGAACCGAATCGTGCTCGACCTGATGCGCGATCCAAAGATCGGCAAAAACCCCCTCGTTCGTCGAGCCGTCTCCTTGCTGACTTCGTTCGTAACGCTGCACGGCGTCGAAACCGACCAGAAGCACGTCGATATCGCGTTCCGCGCGCTTCCAACCGGTTTTGGCGGGGCCTTTCGCTCGGTTCGCCAGAACGTCCTGCTGCCCGGGATGAGCCGTTTCCTGCCGCGGGCCAGGTAGCGCGCGCCGAGATGAGCGAGTCCGTCGTTCAAAACATGATGGGCTACAAGGGCCGACGCTAGCGGCGCCTCGGTTGCGCAGCGCTCAGCTCCCGGGAGTCGGCTCGCCAGACGTCGAGTCGGATTCGGGCTCTGGAGCGCGCGGCGTAGAACGATTGCGCAGCGCTTCGAGCTCTTCTTCCGCGAACTCGAGCTCCAGCTCAGCGCGGCTACGCGCGGCGACAGCCCTAGCAACGGCGTCTTGCAGCTCTTTCGTCTTCGAGACTTCGGCGTTCAGACGAGCATCGAGCGCGGCGAGGTCACCCTGAAGCTCCAGTCGGCGCTCACCTT
>JBARTN010000079.1:0-4755 GCA_049645265.1 Polyangiales bacterium | reverse complement strand
AGGGTGAGGACGGTGTGAACCGCTACCTGCAAATCAACAAAGTCGAGCCGATGCAACGGGCGATTCGTGAGCTCGGCGCAGAGGCCTGGATGGCCGGCTTACGTGCCGAGCAAACGGAGCATCGCGCCGGGCTGCGACGAGTCGATCGCCAAGACGGCCGAATCAAGGTTCACCCCGTCTTGAATTGGACCAGCGAGGATATGACGGCCTACATGGACCGATACGAACTCCCCTACCATCCGATGGTCGAGCAAGGGTACCGCTCGATTGGTGACCACCATTCTACGATTCCGACCACGCCGGACATGGATCCCCGCGACGGCCGTATCCTCGGCAAAACACGGGAGTGCGGGCTTCATCTTCCACTGACCGAGGAGCAAAACCAGAGCCTCAAGTCGAGCGGTTTGTAATAAGCTGGCGCATCGCGCTTCCCTCTGCGTAACCTCAATTCGAGGTAGCGAACGGTGACTTTGCTTCGGATTGTGATTAGCGACCTGCACCTCGGGACGGGTACCCGGCGTGGTCAGCTGAATCCGCTCGAGGACTTCATTCACGACGACCGCTTCGTCGAGCTCCTCGCATTCTACCAGAATCTTGCGGGCTCCGAGGGAAGCATCGAGCTGATTCTGAACGGGGACATCTTCGATCTCTTGAAGGTGAAGATTGCAGATCAGTGGCCGACCGAGGTGACCGAAGACATCGCAATCGCCAAGCTGCAGCAGTGCCTCGAAGGACACCCGAGGTTCGTCCTCGCGCTTCGTGAGTTCATTCAGAAGCCGACGAACCGAGTGACTTATCTTCCGGGAAATCACGACATGGAATTCTGGTTCGCCGGTGTTCAAGAGCTCTTCCTTCGATACGTAGCGCCTGGCGAGACTGCCGAGCGCGTCCACTTCGTGACTTCGTCCGACACCTATTACCTTCCCGAAGGCATCCAGATTCGCCATGGCCATCAGTTCGAACGCATTCACCGCGTCGACTACGCGCAGATGACGCGAACGCGCCGAGATGGAACCGAAGTGCTGGCCTTGCCCTGGGGTAGCCTGTGGATCCTCGAGGTGATGAATCCGCTCAAAGAGATTCGAAGCCACATCGATCGAATCCAACCTCTGCGGCGATTCCTTTGGTCATCGGCGCTGCTCGATCCGGGCTTCGTCCTCAAATTCCTGTGGCACTCGACGGTCTATTTCCTTCGGCACCGCGTATTCACGATTCAAGCCTGGCGCGACCGCATCATGAACTTCCCACGGCTGGTGCGCGAAGAGGTGCTCGAAGTCACCAGCGGCGGCTACGATGAGCGGGCGATCCGCGCGCTCAACAAGACCCGCGGCGCCCATACCCTGATCGTCGGCCACAGCCACGGCCCGCGGTTTCTGCAGCTCCCGAACGACCGCATCCTGGTGAATACGGGAACCTGGGTGAAGATGATCAACCTGGACCTTCGGTACCTGGGCCAAGACAGCGGATTGACCTACGCGGTGATCGCATACGACGACGATGGTAAACCGGAGACGACCTTGATGAGGTGGCAGGGAGCCCACGAGGCCTGCGAGGCGATCCCGTACGCGGACTGAATCTGCGATCCGGAACGCGATGGTCTCAGTCATGGAGAGCGTTGCCTGTTTTGAGCTCGCCGGCGCGGTTGAATACGTCGATTTTCATAGGAAAACGGCTCGGGATGGGCAGCACAGCGATTGGGTCGAGCCTAGCCGTGGGTCGTCTTAGGGAATAGGGGGCGAGTGGGTCCCAATCGCGAGCACGCCCGTCGCGAGCCGTTTTCCGGTTGATAAGTTGGAGTTGCCTAATACTATACTTTTGTTCAGTGCCCCGCTCTCGCGAGAATCCGCCCAATCGCTTTGAAGAAGCCCATATCGACTGGGAGGGTGAGGCTCCGCCTGCGGATCTTCGGGTTCACGAAGAGCACGCCAAGAGCGCGCTATCCGAGAACAAGAGCCCGGACGTTGGGTTTCGCTGGAGCGTGAATCCGTACCGCGGCTGTTACCACGGCTGCGCGTATTGCTACGCGCGTCCGACGCATCCGTATCTCGGCTTCGGCGCGGGCACGGATTTCGAGCGGCAGATCGTCGTGAAGGTCAATATCGTCGATCGGCTCCGGGCAAGGCTTCGCAAGAAGTCTTGGAAGCACGAGCTGATTGCGTTCTCCGGAAACACCGACTGCTACCAGCCAATTGAGGCGCACTATCAGCTCACGCGACGCTGCCTCGAAGTCTGCGCCGAGTACCAAACCCCAGTGACGATCATCACGAAGGGCAAGCTCGTGCGGCGCGACGTCGACGTCTTGCAGGCCCTTCACCGCAAGTCGGCCTGCCGAGTCACGCTCAGCATTCCTTTTGCGAACGATGATCACGCACGAGCGATCGAACCCTTTGCAAGCCCGCCAAGCAAACGCTTCGAGACGCTGCGCATGCTATCAGACGCGGGGATCGCTACGGCGGTGGCGGTCGCTCCGATCATCCCGGGCCTCAACGACGATCAGATTCCGGAGATTTTGAAACGGGCCCGAGATGCCGGTGCGTCGAGCGCGTTTAAGATTCTCCTACGGCTACCGCTCGAGGTTGGCCCGGTCTTCTCGGCGCGGCTGGCCGAGGCCTTTCCGCTGCGGCACGCCAAGATCATGAGCGCCATCCGCGACATGCGCCGAGGTCAGCAGAGCGATGCGCGCTTTGGCGCTCGCATGGTTGGGCGGGGCCCCCGTTGGGCAATGATCGAAAAGTTGTTTTCCCTGCACTGCGACCGACTTGGCCTCGAGTACCTCGCCGGCGAAGCCGCAAACCCCGCACCACGCCGAGAGCCGGTTCAGGGGCCCCAGCTTCCCCTCCTCTTCTGACCTGGCCCATAGATTGCATCCTGCTCCCGGTGTGACGGTGCATGGCGACCGATTTGCTCGGAGATAAACCAAGTGATTACAGCTAGTTATTTAGCATCAGAAGATTTGGACGACTTGTCATCGCGTGACATAGTGTCAACACTGACTGCCAGAGAGTCTCAAGTGGCCGATTCAACCGAGATCTCGGTTCTCGTCGTCGACGACGAGGCGCCGAACGTCGACTCCCTTCGACGCATCTTCGAGCGAGAGGGGTTCAACGTCCTCACCGCGACGAGCGGGAAGAAGGCACTCGACCTGTGCCGTCACCATCCGGTGAACGTGGTCGTGAGCGACTTGATGATGCCGGGCATGAACGGCATCGAGCTGGTCAAGGCCTTGAAGACGGTCGTTCCTGATGCCGAGGTCGTCTTGATGACCGCGTTCGGTACCGTCGAAAAGGCGGTCGAAGCCATGCGCGCCGGCGCATACGATTTCGTCGAGAAGCCATTGAAGCGGCTCCAGATGGACAAGACCGTTCGCAAGGCAGCGGAGCGGCAGCAGCTCGTCGTCGAGAACAAAGATCTTCGCCAGCAACTTTCGCAGCTCAGCGACCGGAGCATCGTCGGGTCAGCAGCGTCGCTTCGGAGCGCTCTCGAGATCGCCACGCAAGCGGCGCCGTCCTCGGCAAACGTATTGATCCTCGGAGAGAGCGGGACCGGCAAGGAGTTGCTCGCGCGTCACATTCACGAGCGAAGCGGGAGGAAACAGTTCGTCGGCGTCAACCTCTCCGCCCTCCCCGAGACGATCGTCGAGTCGGAGCTTTTCGGTCACGAAAAGGGCGCCTTTACGGGAGCGGTGGCGCGACGCGGCGGCCGCATCGCGGAGGCGCAAGGCGGCACGCTGTTCCTCGACGAAATCGGCGAGCTGTCGACGGCAGTGCAAGTGAAGCTGCTTCGCGTTCTTCAAGAAGGCGAATACCAACCCGTTGGAGGGCAGACCAAGAAGGCTGACTTTCGCCTTATCGCGGCGACGAATCGCGACCTTCACGCAGCGGTGGAGGCCGGAGAGTTCCGCGAGGACTTGTACTACCGGCTGAACGTCATCGCGCTCACCAGCCCTCCGCTTCGCGCACGACGCGACGACATTCCATTGCTTACGGAGCACTTCGTCGCGACGTATTGTGCGAAGAATGAGAAGGAGCCCTTGGCGGTGGACCGTGACGCGCTCCAACAGCTCATCGCTTACGACTGGCCGGGAAACGTGCGGGAGCTCCAGAACGTGATTGAGCGCGCCGTGGTTCTGAACAAGAGCGGCGCGATCAAGCTTGCGGACCTTCCAGACCCAGTCGCGCGCGCAGAGCCGCAGTTCGATGCCTTCACGTTCCCGGTCGGGACCGCGCTGAGCGAGGTCGAGCGACGCGTGATTCACGGGACCCTCAAGCACACCTCCGGAGACAAACAGCTCGCCGCGCAGCTTCTCGGAATTTCGGCGCGGACGATCTATCGCAAGCTCGGGGCCGACAAGGGCGACGAGGCCGCCTGAACGGCCGCGCCTCTCCGGGTGTCATTTTGTCAATCGTCGCGGATCTGGCCCGCCACGTTGTCCATGAGCCTGAGTCAGAATTGGGTCCGGATGCACGAAATCATTCGTGTTTTACCGGTTTTGGTTCGGCACGGTGGTTGCTCTACTAACCTGAGGTGGCAACTCCACGACAAAGACGGTTCTCGGTGGCGATTGTTCTCGTAACGCTGGCCCTTTGCGCTTTCTTCCTGGCGCAGGGAACTACCCGCGTCTTGGCGGTGGAACTGCTCGCGCCCGACGCCGTTGCCGCGAAGCCGCCTGGGAAACGTTTCACGGCGGCCTCACCGACATTTCTCCGCAAGCGTGATCCCGCGACGATCCTGCGAAGGAACATCTTCGATTCGGCA
>JBARTN010000078.1:0-4954 GCA_049645265.1 Polyangiales bacterium | reverse complement strand
CATTCTCGAGCAGGCGATGAAGGACGGCTACGCGGGCTTCTCCACGGACATGCTTCCGTTTCACTACCTCTCGGACGATCCGCATCGCGAAATCCGAATCCCCGCCAACCACGCCCCTTTCAAAGAGGTCAAACGGCTCACCGAGGTCGTTCGTCGCTACGGTCGCGTCTGGCAGGCGACCCCCGAGAAAGACAACCCGCTCAAAGTCCTTCGCTTGTTCTTGCTGAGCAGCGGCCGTTTCTTCGGCAAGCCGCTCAAGCTCACCGCGGTGGCGGCGCTCGATGTCGTGACGAACCGCGGCCTTGCGCGCCTGGGCGTGCTGCTCACGCGCATCATCAACTCGGCGTTCGTCAACGGGCGGTTCCGCTTGCAAGCGTTGGCAGCGCCGTTTCGCGTTTATGCGGACGGCGCGATCACGCCCCTTGCCGAAGAGATTCCCGCGCTACGTGAGCTCAACGCGATCGACCTCGAGGACGGAGAGGCCCGAATCACCCTGCTCGACGACCCTTCATACCGCAAGCGCTTCCGCCAGATGTGGTTCCACGACAAAAAGGGATTCTCGGTGGCCCGCATCAAGCGCTGGCTGCGGATCATGGACGACAGCTTCAGCCGCGATTTGAAGGACATGGTCATGACCGCCCGCCCTCTGCCGGTCTGGGAGGGCGAGACCCTTCAAGACGTCTACGAGCGACTGCTCGACTGGCAGGCGCGACCGGGCGGCCAGGGAAGGCTTCGCCGAACGGGCCTCGGCCCTCGAAACGATGCCGAGGCCAAGGTCTTCGCGAGCTTCCCGAACCCGGTCGGCGACGACTGCGACTTCATCCTCCATCTGCTGCGCCACTTCGACACGAACTTGCGCTGGTACGTGCTCGCCGCGAACGACGACGAGGAGCGCATGGCGCGCGTCCTATTCGACCCGCAAATGCTTCCCGGCTTCAACGACTCGGGGGCCCACCTCACCAACATGGCCTACTACGATGCCAACCTCCGCGGCCTCCAGATCGCGCAGCGGCGCTCACTAGAACAGGTCGCCTACCACGTCGCGCGGCTCACCCGCGTCCCCGCCGAGTTCTGGGGCGTCGACCAAACCGTCGGCACCATCGAGCCGGGCCGCCAAGCCGACCTCATCTTGATCGACCCCGCGGCGCTGAAAGAATACGACTCCGAAGCCAACACCACTTTCGGCTATCGAGAAGCGGTCGCCGCCGAGCAGATGCTCAACCGCAGCGACGGCGTAGTCACCGACGTCTGGATTGCGGGAACCCCGGCATGGCGAGACTCCAAGGCAACGAAGCACCTGGGCGCCACCCAAATGGGCAGCGCCCTCACGGTGCATCCGTCATCGAATTGACCCTTTGAAAAAGGGGACTGTCCCCTTTTCTTAAAACTCGAGCTCAGCGGCTACGGAGCCGTGATCGGAGGGCCACAGGCCTTGGCCGGGCGGTGAGGTCTTGTCGGATACCTTTGCGCCGAGGACGCGGGCCTTCTTGACCTTGCTCGGCATTTCCTTAGAGAAGATCACGTCGATCCGGTGATCGAGCTCCGACTGATGGTTCGAAAGATTGTCTGCCTGGCAGCAGCTGTAGCCTGGCACCGCGCCGGGCCTCAGGTCCCATGCGTCGGTGAGCGGCCCCAGGCCCCATGGACCCTGGCCCAGGAGGTCCACGCCGTTTGCGAGCTGCATATAGGGCGGAGAGAGTGGAGCGTTGGGGATCGGGAAAAGTGGGTCGACAAAAACCTCGTCCGTGGGACCCGAATTGATGTCGCCAACAATTATTGGCGTCACCGCCCCGAGGGGATTGGGCAATGACGCGAGGGATGTGGCGACCAGCACATTGAGCTCCGTCGCCTGCGCCGCTTGAATCGATCCTCCGGGAATGACGCCAGGCGGTGTACCCAGCGGAGCAGGGACCAAATTCTTTACCTCCAAGTGGGTATTCACAAAACGGTAAACCTTACCGCCTACAATCGCATCCACGCCCACAAAGCCGCGCTGGACTTTGACTGGCACACCGAGCGACGTGTCGACCTCCGCGATATTCTCATAGTTGCACCCGGGGCTGCCGTTCGCTCCTGGGACGCCCGGGAGCGGTCCCTGACCGCAGATTGCGGAAAAGGGAACCGGAGCTGCCTGGACATCCGCCCGCGCCAAGACCACATCGCGGTCAAGGACGGTCACGAGAATGTCTGGGAATTCATCGTTATCGAGAAATACGGGAAGGGTAATGTTCAAATTCTCGATGATGGCAACGTCGACGTAGGTTTCATCGAGTTCTGCTAACTCGGTCAGCGTCAGGTCAAGATGATCGTTGAACGCGTTTGAGAACGAAGGTTCGGCACAACCGTCGCCAGGCGTCGGCGTGTCAAGGCACGTGAACGCAAACATTTCCTGCAAGCCGACAAGCTCAGGGAGACGGTCGGCGATCAGTCCTGCGAGCTGCTTCGAACGCGCTGGATAATCGTTCGCGGCAATCTGCTGTAGAGCCGAAATCAGAGCGTCGTTAAATGCAGCTGGGTTCGGTGCAGTGATGATCGGCGTCAGGTCCGCGCCTAGGTATTGGTTCTGGGTCATCACGTCGATCTTGTCCTGGGCCAGTGCGGGGGCCGTGGCGAGGAGCGCGAGTGCGAGGGTCATGCTGAAAACGAACTTCATAGTGGGGGTCCTCCCGGTGAATCGCTCAGAACAGAACTGCTTGAGGGAAGCGTGGATACTAAGGACAAACGCGGTGTCTATGGAAGCCTGAAATCCGCGTTTTTGCACATGTTGTGGGGCATCGATCCAAAGTCGTGCAGCTCGAGGCTCCCGATGTAAGTAAGCTCACATTTGGGGCGGCCGTAGTCGTGAGCAGCCGCTTCTAGATCTCGTCGACTCAGGGCCAGTCAGAAGCCGGTTTGCGACAAGACGGCCGCAAGGGCTCGGACGAGGGTGCTGCGTTCTTCGTCTGAAGGTGGTGCAGGGGACGGGTTCTTCCGTTGCCACCACGCCTCGGAGCGGCGCTCGGGCTCGGGGGCCAGACTCCCCCGGGCCGCGATGATCGCTTTGCTGATCTTCCGGTCCGTCACGGTGATGAAGAGCGGGCCGCCTCCGAGAGGGTTGAGCTGGCGGATCTCGAGCAGGCAGCCGTTGCGTTCCCAGCCGGCCCGCCGAAGGGTGGCTTCACCCGAGCCCAGCTTCGCCTCGATGGTCTGGTCGTAGCGGAACGGCCCGTAGCACTGGGCCGCCTGCCGGACGAAGTCGTCCATGATCGGCGCGTGAAACCGGTCGCTGAGCTCCCAGCGGATCCGGTAGACGCGGCCGCGAAAGAGCTCGTACTCGACGCTGCGCACGTCGCCTTTGGCCAGCACCCGTCGCAGCCGAAGCTGGTCGGCATACGGGTCGGCACCCGCCTTTGCGCCCGGGTCATCCGCCTCCGGCCGCGGTGCGAGGCGTTGGAAGTCCGGGCCGAGGTGTTCGATCGTCTGTGGCTGCAGCGCGTCTCCCCAAGCGGCGCGGAGCTTCGACTCCTCCGCCCCGAGCTGCACCGAATCGAACGGCTTGCCGGGGTTCTCTGCCGGCGTGCAGAGTTTCGCCCGGGTCGCCCGCTCGCGGAGATCGTCCGAGGTCGGATGCGCCGCCGCCAGTGCCGGGGCGAGCCATACCGAGAAGCAGAGCACCCACGGAGCCAGACGGTGAAGCCGGGTCCCCTGGGCGCGGTCGGAACCGTACCGCATCAATGGCTCTCCTGCGTTGATCGTTAGAGCCCCGGCGGTTCGTATCCGTTGCCATCGCGGTCCACGAACACGGGGTTCGTAAATCCGAGAGGCACCACGCCCGGCTCGATCGTTTGCACGGTTTCGAGAAGGCTCGGCGTGACGGGGTTGCCCCCGCCATCGATCTTGACGCTGGCCTCGACCGTGATGAACGAGTCGGCGTCAATGCCCGCGATTGGGACCGCGCGGTTGAAGCGCAGGACCTTTCCGAGCACCTTCGACGACTGCACCGCAAAGGTCTTGATGAGGTCACAGTTCCGGTAGATTCGAACTTCCTCGACGGGAATCCACGGCGCCGCTTCGACGCGGATCATGACCACGACCTTCTTCTTGGTGGCGACCGCGGTTTCGCCCATCTGCCGCTTCGCGCCGCGGTCGGCCTTTACGTGGAAGCGGATGAACGGCCCGCTGGTGCCGACCAGGTTCATCTTCTTCACATTCCGGGTGAGATCGTCCTCGTCGATGTCCGCGGGGTCGTCGGTGCTCGACGCCACGAACGAGCGCCCGAAGCCCGCGTTCTCCATCACGAGCCGGTGCGAGTCGGACACGGCCGTCGCCGTCTTGTGGTAGCCCTGCTTGACGAGGCTGCACCAGTCGTCGTGCACCGCGGTGAAGCCGCCGAGGTCGCCGCCATTCATCAGCTCGATGGCATCGAAGCTGAGGGCGTCGGTGTCGGTGCCGGCGGGACCCACCACCGCCTTGTTGTAGAGCGACGGCGTGAACAGCCCGTCGTTGGGGAATGCCGAGAGAGGCTCCATCGGGTTGTAGCCGCCGACGGCCGGGCTGCCGCCAGGGTTCGACAGGCTGTTGAACATGCCGATCACGACGGTGCCGGCGAAGCCCGCACGCGGGTGGTTGAACATCACCACGTCGTCGTCGGGCGGCAGTGGCTCACCCACGGTCCCAGCTTGCCCGGCCTGGATAGCGGGCAGCCAGTCGCCTACGCCGGCGGTGTCCGGCGTCGTGCCCAGGAAGACCAGCGAGTCCATTCCGCGCAGGCGGTCGATGGCCGTGCCGGGTGTGATGAACTCGTCCGGGGGCGCGCCGTTGCGGCGGTTGTTCTCGATCACCGTGAGCGGCCAGGCGTTCCAGTGCCCGATGCCCTCCGGGAAGACCGTGCCGTCCTGGGTCGGATCGGCCGGCACGGGAATCCCGCCAGTCAGCTCGTTGCCGATGATCGAGTTGATCTCGTCCTCCGCGCTCA
>JBARTN010000077.1:0-13104 GCA_049645265.1 Polyangiales bacterium | reverse complement strand
TCGGCAGCGCCTGCGACACGTTCAAGAGCGGCGACGTGACGTTCACCGCCGAGTTCCCGTGCGGCGCCATCGTCGTCGAGTAGGGTCTACTCGGGCAGTTTGATCTCGACCTCTTTTCGGGCGCCAGCCTGGACGCTGACGACTCGCGTTTGGCTCGGCAGCTCGCGCCCGACCTTGACGACGTGTCTTCCTTTCGAGAGGCGTGCCTTGACGGGGGCCCTTCCCATGAAGGCTCCGTCGATCCAGACATTCCCCCAGGGCTGAACGATGACGTGGACCCAGCCTTTGCCCCCGCGGGCAGGAGGCTCCGGCGCTGTCGCTGTCGCTGTCGCCGCCACGGGCACCGACGCTGGCACTGGCACTGACGCTGGTACTGACACTGACGCTGGCACTGGCACTGACACTGGCACTGACGCTGACACTGACCCTGGCACCGTCCCTGTCCCTGCCACTGGTGCTGAGCTCGGCACCGGAGCTTGCCGTTCCAGCCATCGTGCACCGGTGACAGCCGCGACCAAGCTCAAGACCAATACGCCCGCTAGCATGATCGCGCGTGCGGTTTTGCGGGGCTTGTGCAAACCGGGCGCTGCGTTTTCACGTTCTCCCATTGGCGCGAGACTCGGCGGACGGCTGAGCTCCGTGTCCCGTTCTTCTTCACGCGCGCGGACGTGCATCCGGGCCTTCGGCCCCCCTCGGTGGCTTTCGACGGTCGACGCAAGCTGCCATCTCACCGATGGAGGAGGCGCCACGGCCCCGAGCTCTTCGATCAAACGAGCCGCGCTCGGCGTGCGAACGGCGGGGTCGACCTCGATCAATCGCTCGATGACCTCTCGAAGCTGCGTCGGCGCATGTGGCGCGACCTCCTCCAACGACACCCGGTCGCCCTCCAGAATTTTTTGCATGGTCTCGACGTCGTGCGCCCCATCAAACGGGCGCACTCCGGCCACTGCCTCGAACAGAACCACGCCAAGTGAAAACAGATCTGTGCGCCCGTCGACGGTCTCGCCACGCATGTGCTCGGGAGACATGTACGGAACCTTTCCTCTCGCGCTGCGGCTTGCGGTGGCTTTCGCGTCGTCGAGCGCCTTGGCAATGCCAAAGTCAGCGAGCTTTGCCTCGCCCGAGCGGCTGAGCAAGATGTTCGAGGGCGAGATATCACGATGGACGAGGCTTCGGTGCGCATGCTCGAGTGCGTAAGCGAGGTCCAGGCCGATCAACGCCACTGTATCCGGGGAGAGCTTCTCGTCAGCCGCCGATTTCAGAAGAGAGCGAAGGTCCAGGCCGTCGACGAGCTCGAGGGTCATGTAGTGAACGTCGTCGATCTCGCCCACGTCGATGACGCCCACGATATTCGTATGCCGAAGCTTCGCGGCGAGCATGGCCTCGCGCTGGAAACGAGCGACGAACTCCAGGTCCCCGCTGAACGCCGGCAGAACTCGCTTCAAGCAAACACGTTGCTCGAACCCACCAGCCCCGATGCGCGTTGCTTCGAAGGTCTCGGCCATCCCACCTACGCCAAGACGTCGCAGCAAGTGATAGGGACCAAACTCTCGCGGCTCACCGGCCATTGCCCCAGAAGACTAGCACCATCGCGAAATCACTGGCGTCGTCATGACGGGCGATGCAAGGTCCCCCGCCGCAGATGAAATCCGCGTCAGGTCCATTCAAGAGCGTCGATCGCACCATCTTCCGGCGCCTCTTCGATCTGGCGATGCCGATTGTCGGCTTGAATCTGCTCAGCGTCCTCACCTTGGCTGTCGACACCGCCATGTGCGGTCGTCTGGTCGATGCCGAGGAAGCGCTGACGGCGCTCGGCTTTGCGGGTCAGCTGATCTTCTTGCTGATGGTGGCGATGCTCGGACTGACGGTGGGAACGGTCGCGTTCATCTCCCGCGCCCACGGCGCCCGCCAATCCGACCGCATCAACCACGTTCTTCACCAAAGCATCCTTCTCACGTACCTCGTGTCGATCGCGGTGGCGATTGTGGGAAACCTCGCCGCCGGCCTGATCATGGAGTGGCTCGGCGCCGAAGCAGGGGTGCGCGACCTCGCGGTGAGCTACCTGCGCCCACTCCTTTCACTCACGGTGTTCTTCTACTTGAACATGCTGTTCGCGGCGGCTCTGCGCGCGGTCGGCAATACGATGCTGCCGTTCATGATCGCTCTCTTGAGCAACCTCATCAACATCGTTTTGAACTACGGGCTCATCTTGGGTCGCCTCGGCCTTCCCGCCATGGGTGTTCGCGGCGCGGCCTGGGGCACCGTCATCTCCCAAGCCGTTGCAGTCGTCTTGATGGTGCTGATTCTGAGACGCGATGTGGTCTACGGTGTCCGTGCGCATCTGGGGCTGGCGAGGCTCGACCAGCCGCTCGCCCGCGATCTCTTTCGCATTGGAGCGCCGGCCGCGCTCGACATGCTCGTCCTCAACATCGCCTTTCTTTCTGTCGTCGGAATGCTGGCGCGAGTGGCGCAGGTGGCCGTTGCGGCCCACGGCGTTGGGCTGAGGGTTCAGTCGCTGGCGTTCGTGCCCGGTTTAGGGGTCTCACAGGCCATTGGGGCCATGGTCGGAAACGCGCTCGGCGCCAGCGATGAGCACGAGGCGCGTCAAGTCGTGCACGGTGGCATCATCCTCTCGACCGCCATCATGACGTTCCTCGGCTTGTCGATCGTGTTCGGCGCGACACCGATCATCGCGATCTTCGATATCGACCCGGCGACCGAGCTCGGCCGCTATTCGATCCTCTGGATGCAGGTCCTCGGTTGGGGCATGCCGGTCGTCGGTATCCACATCGCGCTCATCGGGATGCTTCGCGGCGCCGGCGCGACCAACACCAGCCTGATGATCAACATCGTAGGCACGCTCATCATTCAAGTCCCGCTCAGCTGGTTCCTCGGTTTCGTCGTGGGCTGGGACGCATTTGGGATCTGGGTCGCCGTCCCCATTTCGTTCCTAGTTCGTCTGTTCCTGGGTATTCTCGCCTATCGGCGCGGGGAATGGGCCCGGGCGGGGGCGACCCTCTGAGGGGCTTCGGCGAGGCAGGGATTTCTCTGCACCCGGCTCTTTTGGTAACCTGTGGCAATGTTCAACGCCTTGATCAGGGCGGTGTATAGGGTGGCACACTGGGGGTTACGGCTTCTCTGGTTCATTCGACGACCGGAGACGACCGGAGCGCTCGTGGCGGTCTGGCACCACGGCCGAGTCTTGCTCGTGAAGAACTCCTACCGAGCTCAGCTCACCTTGCCGGGCGGCTATATCCGACCCCGCGAAGATCGTCGGACGGCGGCGGCACGCGAGCTTCGCGAAGAGGTCGGCATCAACGTGCAGCCCAAGCGACTGGTCCACGCTTATCACGGCACGCATGTGTTCGAACATCGTCAGGACACGCTGGACATCTACGAGCTCGAGATGGACGCCGAGCCGAAGGTGCAGGTCGACAACCGCGAGGTCGTTCGGGCAGAGTTCCTCAAGCCCGACGAAGCGCTCAACTTGCGGATCGTGCCGCACCTCGACGAGTATCTCTCGAAGCGAATCGCGCAGGCGACGGATTGAGCTCGATGAATCCGCATGAAGCGCTCCGTCGCGAGGCGCTCCGGCTGCACGAGCGCTACCAGCACGAGCTGATCGAGCGTTTTTCGGTTTGTCCCTGGGCGAAGCCCGCGCGCGTCGAAGGCCGCACTCGCGCGCACGTCGTCACCCATGTGTCTTGTACCCCCGATGAGCTAGCCCCGGTGCTGGACAGCTGGACCGACGACCAGACCGTCGACGTTGCGTTTGTGATCGCGCCACGCTTCACCAGCGGGGCCGAAGCCTTTGCCGACTGGGCGGCTTCGGTCGCGACGTGGCTGGACGACGTCTTTCTGACCGCTCCTTTCTACCCGAGCACGTCGGAGTCCGCGGGTTCGATCCAGTTCTTGCGGCAAAGTCCCGATCCCACGGTGCAACTGGTCCGAAGAACGCGCCTCGAAGAAATCCGTGCGCAAGACCCGCCGCACTACACCGACATCTTCGACCTGGATGTGCATGACCTGAAAACGAGAAAGGCCCCGCAAAGCGTGGCCACGTCGGTCGTTTCGCACAACGAGCGAATGATCGAGCGCGAGGGAAGGGAAGAGATTCAGGGGATTCTGGATGATATTCGGGGGGACCGGGAGCGGAGTTATGCCCGGTTGATGCCGTTGTTCTGACAGCGCCAGCGTCAGCGACCGAGTTTCCGCTGAACATACCCCGACGAGATCACGCCCCAGACCGCGCCAACCAGTAGCCCTCCGGTGTGCACCCAGTTTGCAATCGGCCCGACCCAGCCGGTGAAGCCAAGGCCCAGCCAGATCAGCATGAAGGTCACCAGTTGCTGTGGCATGCGGTAGGGGAAGCTCGTGTCGAGGCGGCCTCGGATCCAGATGAAGGCGAAGAGGCTGTAGACCACGCCGGACATGCCGCCGAAGGTCGTGGGCCCGGACATTGAATATTCGAGCACGTGCGAGAATGCCGCGGTGACCAGGACGAGGATCAGCAAGTAGCGCGCAGAGAACACGCGTTCGATCGCCGTGCCGAGGTCTTTCATCCACCACATGTTGAACAGGATGTGCATGAAGCCGAAATGCAGGAACATCGGCGTGAACAAGCGCCAGGGTTGCCCCTCCCAAATTGCGCTCACATCCCCCCAAACCGCACCGCCTCGCGTCAGCACCGGTGGAACGAAAGTGAAATAGCCGACGACCGCCATGTTGTCGCCCATGTCGGTCAGAAAGAAGACGACGACGCAGATCCCGATCAAGCCGGTCGTCACCGTGCCAATGCGCATGTTCTGTTTGGCGTCGATCTGTTCGCGAATCTTTTCGGTCCGCGCCCGGAGTTGCTCGTCGGCCTTGGCTTCTTTCTTGCGTCGAGTGCGAGCCATCTTCGCCATGTCGGCGACTCGACTCGAGCTTGGATCAAAACCATTCAAGAAGGCGCGCGCCTGCTCCATCTGCGCTTCGTCGTGAACCCAAATTGCGATCGAGCCGTCCCGTGTCTCTTTGAGCGTCGTAACCACGCCGTCTGCATAGAGCGCGTCGCCGAGGGTTTTGGCCTCGGCCTGGTCCGCTACGGTCTTCAGCATTCGCATTGCGGGCGCAGTGTAGTCGCTTCGATCTGCGTTTCAATCGCTGCGAACGAGGGCGTACATTAGGCAATCTCGAGGAATCTTCGAGCGGTTCGGATGCAGACCGTACCGCCGAAGCCGGCCTTCGTACTGCATTCCGACCTTCCGCAGGACACGCGATGACTGCGCGTTCTCTTCGTCGCAGAGCGCCTGGACGCGTGAGATCCGCTGGTCCGCAAAGGCCGCTTCACAGACTTTCGACAATGCTTCGGGCATGTATTCTTGGCCCCAGAACCGGCTCCCGAGCGCGAAACCGACTTCCACTCGATGGAAGTGCACGGTGCACCCGATTGTGCCTATCAGCACGCCATCTTCTTTGCGCTCGATGAGCCAAACGCGATGACCCATACGCAAGTCCCAGGCATCGATCGTCTGCTGGAAGAAATCCCGAGTCTGCTCAGCGTTCGTGTGTGCGGCCCAAGTCATGTAGCGCGTGACCTTCGGATCGCTGGCGTAGGACTCGAACGCTGGCTCGGCATCCTCGACGCGCGCGCGACGCAGCAGGAGCCGCGCCGTTTCCAGCTGGTCCGGAGGAAAGTCCACGGGTGGCGTATAGCATGGCACCGCTTGGCGATGGATCCGTCACGGGTCAGCTGGTAGGTTGGGGTCGATGTCCAATCGCGATGCGCCACTCGATGAAGCGGCACTGCGCCTATGTGAGGAGCTGGGTTACTCTTTCGCCGACACCAGCCTCTTGCTGGACGCGCTGACCCACACCTCGTTCAAGAACGAGCGGCCCGAACTCGCCCCGACCGACAACGAGCGCCTGGAATTCCTCGGCGACGCAGTCGTCGATCTCGTCGTCGCCTCCCTCTTGTACGTGCAGTTTCCCGACGCAGACGAAGGCGAGCTCACACGTCGGAGGGCTGACTTGGTCAGCGAGAAAGGGCTCTGCGAAGCCGCCGAGGCGATCGGGGTCGGCGAGGCGATGCGGCTCGGCAAGGGAGAACAAAAGTCGGGCGGTCGCTTCAAGCCCCGCCTGCTCTCGAGCGCGCTCGAGGCCTGCATCGGAGCGATTCATCGGGACGGTGGCGGGAATGCGGCCTTCGAAGCGGCTCGCCGCATCTTCGAGCCCCGTCTTCACACCAGCGCTCCGGGGCATCGCGACGCCAAGTCACGCGCACAGGAGTGGGCCCAAGCGAATCTCGGAGGGACGCCGAGCTACCGGCTGGTCGAAACCGAGGGTCCCGATCACGATCGTGAGTTCACGGTCGCTCTCGAGCTGAACGACGAGGAGGTCGCCACCGGCGCGGGCCGCTCCAAAATCGAAGCCGAGCAGTCGGCAGCGCTCACGGCCTTAGAAAAGTGGATCCAAGCCCCCCCCGAAGCAGAACAATAAAGACGCCCAGTCCCAAGCAATCCAGCCCTTCAGACCACCGGCGGCAGCGCGAGCCAAAGGCGAAGCCCGGCGCAAAGCGCCGCCAAGCCCCAGCGAAGCGCCGGGCGCTGAGGCGCGCTGCTCACTCGCGTGAGAGTGATACTAGGATTACAGGTGGGGGTGGGCGGGTCGGATGTAACTAAACCGCGCGAGAAGCGGCGTAGGCTTCGAGTCGCGCGTGCGCCCAATCGACGTCGCGCTGGAGCTCGTTGTAGTCGGCGCCTTCGTACAGCTCGTCGTAGGCTTTGAGTGCCTCTTCCGCCTTGGCTAGCTCTTCGCGCACGGCGTCGGGATTGATTTCCTCGGGCGACGCATAGACATCCGTCAAGAGGAGCACCTTGTCCGGCCCACCCTCGACGAAGCCCGGGCCGATCGCGGCGATCCTGCGCTTACCCTCGACTTCCCAAACCAGGAGCCCGCACTTGAGCGCGGCCAAGAGCGGAAGGTGGTTTGGCAGCACCCCGAACTCGCCCTCGACGCTGGGCGCCTGAACCGAATCCACTCGAGTGGAAAGCACGGAGCCCTGCGGTGTGACGACGTCGAGTTGTAGATGTTCGGAGTTCGCCATCGTTTGGCCCAATCAGTCCTTGGAGCGCTTGGCGTAAGCTTCCTTGACCTCTTGGATGTTGCCCTTGAGGTAGAAGTCCTGCTCGGGGATGTGGTCGAGCTTGCCGTTCAGGATCTCCTCGAAGCCCGAGACGCTCTCCTCGAGCGGTACGTACGCGCCCTTGAGGCCGGTGAACTGTTCGGCGACGAAGAACGGCTGCGAAAGAAAGCGCTGAATCTTACGCGCCCGGTCGACGACCATGCGGTCGTCTTCACTGAGCTCGTCCATGCCGAGAATCGCGATGATGTCCTGGAGGTCCTTGTACTTCTGCAAGGTTTCCTGCACGCCGCGGGCGACACGGTAGTGGCGCTCGCCGAGGACAGCCGGGTCGAGCATGGTCGAGCTCGAGTCGAGTGGGTCGACGGCCGGGTAGATGCCGAGCTCCGCGATCGAACGCGACAAAACCGTCGTCGCGTCCAAGTGAGCAAAGGTCGTTGCCGGCGCCGGGTCGGTCAAGTCATCAGCGGGAACGTAAATCGCCTGAACCGAGGTGATCGAGCCCTTGGTGGTCGAGGTGATGCGTTCCTGGAGCTCACCCATTTCGGTTGCCAGCGTGGGCTGGTAACCAACGGCAGAAGGAATACGGCCGAGAAGCGCCGAGACCTCGGAGCCCGCCTGAGTGAAGCGGAAGATGTTGTCGACGAAGAGAAGGACGTCCTGGCCCTCGTCATCTCGGAAGTACTCTGCAACCGTCAATGCGCTCAACGCGACTCGTGCGCGCGCGCCGGGAGGCTCGTTCATCTGGCCGTAGATGAGCGCCGTCTTCGAGAGGACCGTCTCGCCTGTTTCGAGCTTCGACTCGCTCATCTCGAGGAGCAGGTCGTTACCCTCACGAGTGCGCTCTCCGACGCCGGCGAAGCAGGACACGCCTCCGTGCGCCTTCGCGACGTTGTTGATGAGCTCCATGATGAGAACCGTTTTGCCGACGCCCGCGCCACCGAACAGACCGATCTTGCCGCCCTTTCGATACGGAGCGAGAAGGTCGATGACCTTGATGCCCGTCTCGAAGATCTCGATCTCGGTGCTCTGCTCGACGAATGCCGGAGGATCTCTGTGGATCGGCGAGAACTTGGTCGCGCCCACTGGCCCCTTTTCATCCACCGGCTCGCCAATGACGTTCAAGATGCGCCCGAGGCACTCCTTGCCCACCGGCATCGCGATCGGCCCAGCCGTGTTCTTGACCGCCATCCCGCGGACCAAGCCGTCGGTGGAATCCATCGCGACTGCGCGGACGGTGTTCTCGCCAAGGTGCTGCGCAACCTCCAGGGTGAGGTTCCAATCCTTGTCGCTGATCGCCGGGTTGCTCACCTTCAACGCTGAAAGAATCTCCGGGAGACTCCCACGCGGGAAGGTAACGTCCACGACCGGACCAATAACTTGAGTAACTTGCCCGTTCTGAAGCTCTGCCATGTTCTTTCCGGTTCTCTCGAAAGGGTGTCGGCCTGGCGGTTCACGCCGCCAAAAAGCGAGCGCCACCTAGCACGGCCCCTGAGGGCGGTCAAAGACGCCAGCACCCACGAGCTAGGGTCACGGTGCGCTCCGGCAAGCCCCCTCGAGCGGGCAATTGACCCCCCGGTGCCGGCTTTCTACCATCGACCTCATGACGCAGGACCAGGACGCCGTCATCCACGCCCTTCTCGGCGCCGGAACCCGCTACGAGGGGAAGCTCTTTTTTGAAGGGCGCGCCCGCATCGACGGCGAGTTCGAGGGAGAGGTGTTCAGCGACGGGCTCTTGGTGGTTGGCGAAGAGGCGCGCATCAAGGGCGCGATTCGAGTCCACACCTTGATCGTGCGCGGCGGGAAGATCGAGGGCGACATCCATGCCACCGAGCTGGTCGAGCTGCACGCGCCAGCGCAGGTGCGGGGCGACATTCGGACCCAGGCCCTATTCATGGACAAGGGCGTTCTGTTCGACGGCGCGTGCATCATGGGCGAGGTGCTCGAGTTGGTGGATCGCCCGGTTTCGGAGCGGTCCGCCGAGGACACTTCGCCGGATGGCTACAGGGACCAGCCGAACAGAAACTGAATCGTGACTGCGTGATCGTTACCGTCGCCGCCATCACCCATTGCCGGGACGTTCATGTTCGAACCCGAAAAACGAAGTCGGTAGTACTCCCAGACGAAGCGCACCGCGTAGCTGAATCCGACCTTCAGCCATCCCTGGAAGGTCACCGCCGCGTCCAGGCCGATTCCAGAGCTGTCGTTTCCGAACGCGTCTTCGAGCCGACCCAGGTAGAACGGAAAGCGAAGACCAAAGTCTGCGCGGAAGCCCAAGAAGCGGGGCAGGATCTGATAGGAAAGCGCCGGGCCGAAGCGCACATAGATAATTCGCGAGGACGGTAGAACGGAGTTGAGGTCGATGCCGAACACGTCTCCGCCGACCCCGACCAGTCCACCCAGCTGGAGACGGTCCATCGGATAGAGGTAACCGACCTGTCCCAACATTCGCCAGGTCTTCGTCTGAAGCTCGATTCCGGATACCTCGGCCTTGAGTCCAACGCCCGAGCCACCATCGACCTGCAGGATGATCGCTTGGACCGAAGGCCTAGATAGGCGCCGGCCCATCGGACGCACCAAAAGGTGCCAAGCAAAATCGAAGTAGGCACCTGTTTCGAAGCTCCGGGTTTCCGTTCCGCCCACGCCGTCGCCCAGCTCGAGGTGGATGTTCCTGAAACGTGCGCCGGCGCCGATCTGCATCACCAAGACCGGTAGAACCGGCGGCTCTTCCCGCGCGCTTGCAGCTGGGTCCTCATCCGCAAAGGCCTGAGCAGGCACGACGAAGCCTTCCAAGAGCGCAGCAAAAACGCACAGTCTGAGGCTCGGGCCCATTCCGGCTCAAAATAACAAGCCTTGAACCGCAGGCCCGCTTTTCCAGCTTCCGACCGCAAATTGGGGGATTTGGGGCTGGCGCCTTGACGTAACGTCACCATCATGGCCGCGTATTAGCTACCGAAACGAGAAGCCGTCATGAGAACGATTGTCATCCGCGCCGCCATCGCCCTTCTTGTGGCGTCTTCGTCCAGCCCCGCTGCTGCAGCCGAAGAGCGCGATGAAAACGCCGGGATTCTCACCGCCCAGATCCCGGAGGAGGGTTCCAACATCTCCTGGGGCCGGGCGGTTGTCGTCTTGGATAAGCCGATCGAAGAGGTGCTGCCCATCCTTCGGGACTACGCCAACTACGTGGATTTCATGCCCAATTTTACGAAGTCCAAGGTCTTGGCCCAGCGAGGGACCCGCGCGATGGTCTACATGGAAGTGAGCGTCGCAAAGGGCGCTTTCACCCTCTATGGTCAACTCAATCTTGCGGAGCATCCGGAAATCGGTGATGTGCGGGTGGTGGAAGCCCGTCTCATGGACGGCAACATCGACGCCTTCATCGCGAGGTTCACCCTCACTCCGGTGGACGGAGGCACGCGCACCGAAATCGACTTTAAGATCTACGTCGACCCAGACATGCCGCTTCCCTCGTCGGTCTTCAGTCGAGAGAACGAGAAGGCGGCCGGCAAGACGGTTCGCGCCCTTCGAACACGGGTCGTCGAGGGGCCGCGAGGCTCGAGCTAAACGAGTCGCAAACCCAGCATCCGGCCGACCTTGACTGGGTTCCGGCCCATGCTACGAACGCGCGCCGCTAGGGAATTGGCTTGCCGTAGCTGCAATTCGGCCCCAAGCGCTGGTTGGAGATTTTCTCCAGTTGGAGTTTCTTTCCTGCCGGATCTGTCGGTCCAAGACGGGATTACGCTGCGATGAACGCGCTTTTCACAGCCCTTTTGTCCGAGGGTTCCATCATCGACCTGGACGGGACGATATGGATTCAGCTCGGCCTGTTTGCCGTTGCGTTTTTTGTCTTCCGACCCCTCATCTTTCGGCCGATGATTGCGCTCTTCGAAGCGCGCGAGAACGCCATCGAAGGCGCCAAGCTCGAGGCACTTCGTCTCCAAGACGAGGCCTCCGCGGAGGGCGAGGAGTTCGAGGTCGAGATGCGTCGCCTTCGGCTTCAAGCCGGCGAGGAGCGCGATCGCCTTCGGGCCGAGGGCAAGCGACTCGAGCGGACGGTGATCGACCGGGTTCGGGAGGAGACCGACGGGCAGCTCGCGGAGGCCGAAAAAAGGCTAAGCAGCGAGGCTACCCGGCTGCGCGCGGAGATCGACCGGTCGATACCGGTACTGGCGAAGCAGATCGCATCGAAGATGTTGAACCGGGAGGTCCAGTGATGCGCGTATGGACGCTGACGCTGCTCGCCTTGCTCCTGGCATTGCCCGGCCTGGCATTGGCCGAAGATGCGCCGCACGAGGCGTTGGCTCACGAGGTCACCGAAGAGCAATCCGGTCACGACAGTCACGACGAGCTCACCTTCTCGTCGCTGATGAGGAGCCGGGATTTCCAGGGCACGCTCGTCAACTTTGCCGTGCTGGTTCTCCTCATCGGCTGGGTCATCCGCAAGAAGGGCAACCCCGCCCTTGCAGCGCGCCGGGCCGAGGTCGAACAGGAGCTTGCCGAGGCCCAGCGGCTTCGCGCCGAGGCTCAGCAGCGCCACATGGAAACCGCAACCCGTCTCGAGAGGCTCGACCAGGAGATGGTTCAAATTCGCGGCGACATGATCAAGGCCGGAGAAGCGGAGCGCGACCGGATCGTGGCGCAGGCCGAAGAAAAGGCTGCACGCATGCGCAAGGACACCGCGTTCCTCATCGAACAGCAGATCAAGCAGCTTCGCAAGGAGCTCACCCAGCAGGCCGCGACCGCCGCCGTGGTCGCAGCACAAGACTTGCTGCAACAACGGACGACCGATTCGGATCAAGACCAACTCGCCGAGGCCTACCTCAATCGTCTCGATGAGGTGATCGAGGAGCGGCAATCATGAGCGCGCTTGGACGACGCTACGCAAAGGCTCTGTTGGACCTCGCCCGCGAGCAGGGAGAGATCGATACGGTTCTGCGAGATGTCGGATCGCTCTCCGTTGCCTGGAAGTCGAGCCAAGAGCTTCGCGACATCGTCCAAAATCCAGTGATCCCGAGGACCGCGCTCAAGGCCACCCTCGATGCCGTGATGGAAAAGCTCGGCAGCTCCAGGATCGTCCGCAACACAGTGAACTTGCTTGCGGACAAGGGCCGCCTCGGGAACTTGGACGAGGTTCTTGCGGAGCTCGATCGGCTGGCAGAGGCGGAGACCGGTCGAGTTCGCGTGGAGGTCGTCAGCGCCAAGCCTTTGGCTGACGCCTATTACGTGCGCCTGGCGGAGAAACTCAAGCGAGTGACCGATCGAGAGGTCGTGCTCGTCAAGAAGGAAGATCCTTCGCTCATCGGTGGCGTGATTACACGCATCGGCGACCAATTGTTCGACGGGAGCATTCGCAACCGGCTGAGCGAGCTTAGGGAAACGTTGCTTGCGAACGGCGATACGCCGTAACCGCATCGAATCAGGAGCCGGCCAAATGCAACTTCGCGCTGAAGAGATTTCCAACATCATCAAGCAGCAGATCGCTTCCTACGAGAAGTCGGTCGATGTGGTCGAGACCGGTACCGTTTTGTCGGTGGGCGACGGTATTGCCCGCATCTACGGTCTCGCAGGCGCCATGGCGGGCGAGCTCCTCGAGTTCCCCGGTGGTGTCTACGCCATGGCTCTCAACCTCGAAGAGGACAACGTCGGTTGCGCGATTTTCGGCTCCGACGTCGGCATCAACGAGGGCGACACGGTCAAGCGAACCGGCCGCATCGTCGAGGTTCCCGTAGGTCCGGCGCTCGTGGGCCGAGTGGTGAACGCCCTCGGTCAGCCCATCGACGGCAAGGGTCCAATCGAAAGCAAGCTCAGCCGTCGCGTCGAGCTCAAGGCTCCGGGAATCGTTGCTCGTCAGCCCGTGAGCGAGCCGCTTCAGACCGGCCTCAAGGCCATCGACTCGATGATTCCGATCGGCCGAGGTCAGCGCGAGCTCATCATCGGCGACCGCCAGACAGGCAAGACAGCCGTCGCGCTCGACACGATCA
>JBARTN010000076.1:0-24144 GCA_049645265.1 Polyangiales bacterium | reverse complement strand
GCGTTCGTGGTTGCGGGCGAGTCTTGGACCTACGGCGAGCTGGCCGGCGCTGCGCTCGAGCATGTGGCCTTACTCGAACGGACTGGCGTCACCGCCGGTGATCGGGTGGCGGTCTGGGCGCAGCCCGATCTTTGTACGGCGGCCGCGATGGTTGGCAACGCGCTTGCCGGCGTGGCGACGGTGCCCTTGAATCCGAAGCTCGGATCGGCCGAGCTCGCCCACATCTACGATGACTGCACGCCAAAGCTTGCGTTTTGCTGCGAGCGGCACGAGTTGCCCCACGAAGCGGTTGGGGTCCCCTCGCTTCGGGCAGCGTACCGGCCGGGATCGGAAACCCTGCCTGCGATTCCGATCGATGAGTCACCTGGGCTGATTCTGTACACGTCCGGCACGACCGGTCCACCCAAGGGGGCCGTGATCACTCGACGCAACATCGCCGCGAACCTCGACGCGCTTGCCGAAGCCTGGGACTGGACCGAGCGAGACACCGTCGTCCATTCGCTGCCCTTGATTCACGCCCACGGTCTGGTGCTGGGGCTCTTCGGCAGTCTGCATGTCGGTGGCGCGCTTCACTACGTTCCGCGGTTCTCGCCCGAAGGTATCGCGGCGGCGATCGTCGACCCGCGCCACGAGCAAACGATGTTGTTCGCCGTGCCGACGATGTTTCACCGGCTCGCTGAAGCTGCCGAGGGGGATGCGGGGCTTTGTGAAGCCCTCCGCCGACCCCGATTGCTCGTTTCCGGCTCGGCCGCGCTCTCGCTTCGGGAGCACCAGCGGATCCAAGCATTGACTGGGCGCGGTGTCCACGAGCGGTACGGCTTGACCGAGACGCTCATCAATTGCGGCGTGCCTGCGTCCCACGCGCCGATGCCCGGCTACGTCGGGCCCCCACTTCCAGGAGTGGAGTTGAAGCTCGTCGACGAGCAGCGCCGCGAGCTCGAAGCGCATGACGATCAGACGATCGGTGAAGTCGTCGTGCGGAGCGATGCCGTGTTTGCCGGCTATCTAAACCGTGAGGACGCAACCGCCGCTGTCTTGGACGATGCAGGCTGGTTTTACACCGGTGACCTTGCGACGCGCACCGAGGAGGGGGCGATTCGCATTTTGGGTCGACGAAGCACCGACTTGATCAAGACGGGCGGCTATCGCGTGGGCGCGGGCGAGATCGAGGCCTGCTTGCTCGAGCACCCATCGGTTCGCGAGGCTGCGGTCGTCGGGATGCCCGACGATGACCTCGGTCAACGAATCGCTGCCTTCGTGGTCTTGCAGCCGGGTGAAGCCGAGGACGCCGCTGCACTGACGGGCTTCGTTGCGGAGCACCTGAGTCCGCACAAGCGCCCGCGCGAGATCGAGTTCTTGGCTGAGCTCCCGCGAAACGCGATGGGCAAGGTCCAGAAGAAGCTTCTAGGCGGTTAGCGGCATTGCATCCCGGCGGATGCCGCAGGCCTCGGCCACGTCGTCCCGGTATGCGCGCCACGCATCGACCGCCTGCTCCATCGTGTGGACCACGCCGACGCGGTCATCGACCGGCACATGATTCAACATCACACGCCACGCAGCCTGACGGTGCTCGCCTTCGACCGAGCGATGCGCTTTGGTCAGAGCCAGGCATTCGACGGGAAGCCCATAGTGCTTCGCAAGCGGATGGTCTTCGAGCGGCGGCTGTGGGCGAGGAGGCGCAGACTCATCGAGCTCGTGCCGCTCGTATGAAGTGCCTTCGATGAAGAGCGTCGCGATCGACGCCGCCACCGACCAGCCACGATTGCTGGTCGCGTCGTCCAAGAAGATGCGATAGGCGCGCGCGGCCGGTAGGAGCTGAACTTTCGTGAACCGTTTGAGATCCATCCCGAGCCCTTGCGGATACATCATGAACAAGTCCGGGTGCGGCCTCCCCGCCGCCAATCGCCCGGTTTCTTCCTCGTAGAGGTTCTCGGCCAGCTCGCGCCGCACTTCGGCGATCGGACATTGCACGTAGCCGCGGCCGACCATGATCGGGAAGTCCCGCACGTACACTTCCCACTCCTGTTCGAGGTGGATGTGCAACTGGTGTCTCGAGACCAGCCCGTGCGTGAAAGCCGGCCAGGCCCAGTGCGTCTTTCGCTCCATCTGCCGAAGCAGCGCCTCTTGGAACTCCGCTAGATCCACCGTTTCAAGGTAAAGCTTGGGCGGGGCCGTGTCGAAATCGCGCGAAATTTTGCCCGAATCTAGGCGTCGCCCTTGAGGTAGGTGTAGCCGCGGAGGCTCTCTTCGTAGTGGAGCATGAACGTGCGCAGCTGCGGCAAAGTCATCCGCCCCTGATTGAGCGCACGCTCGGCTTGCTTGCGCACGCGCTCGACCATCTCCTCCGGATCGTACTGCAAGTAGCGAAGCACTTCATCGATCGAGTCGCCCTTGATCACGTTGGCAACGCTGTAGCCATAATCTTCGAGGCGCACGTGTACGGCGTTCGTATCGCCGAAAAGATTGTGAAGGTCGCCGAGGATCTCTTGATAGGCGCCACCGAGGAACATAGCGAGGAGGTATTCGTCTCCGTCTTTCACTGCATGAAGGTTGAGCGAGCGTTGCACCTCTTCGACGTCGATGAAGTGGTCGACGATGCCGTCCGAGTCACAAGTCAGGTCCGCCAGCCTCGCGCGAACGGTGGGCTCCTCGTCGAGGCGATGAATAGGCATGAACGGGAACAGTTGGTCCATCGCCCAAATGTCCGGCGCCGATTGAAACAGCGAGAAGTTGCAGTAGTAGATTGCCCCCATCAGGTCTTCGACGGCGTGGAGCTCCTCGGGCACGTACTTCAGCCGGCGCATGCTCTGGAGGATCTTCTGGCAGCAGCTCCAGAATAGATGCTCCGCGCGCGCCAGCTCGCGCATCCCGAGGTAGCCGAACTTGAACAGACTCCGGGCTTCTTCGAGGGCTTGCTGCGCATCGTGCCAGGACTCTTGGACGTTCTTGGGCTGGATGCCCTTCCAGGTCTCGTAGAACTCGTCGAGGATCCGATGGTCTTCGGACGAGGGTTTCTGCGGATTCTCGAAATCGACGCGGTCGACACCCAGAGCATCGAAGACCAGCACCGATTGGTACGCTGCAATCGAGCGGCCGCTCTCACTGACGATGGTGGGCGGTTTCACGCTCGCCTTGTCGCAAGCCTCCTGGATGCCCCCCACGACGTCGTATGCGTACTCTTGCAGATCGTAGTTCATCGAGCCACGGAAGTCGGTTTTCGACCCGTCGTAGTCGACCGCCAAGCCGCCGCCGACGTCGAGGAAGCCCATCTCGCAACCCATCTTCGTCAGCTCGACGTAGATCTGTCCCGCCTCGCGCATGGCGTTTTTCACGGGGATGATGCTCGAGACCTGGCTCCCGAGATGAAAGTGGAGGAGCTTGAGGCAATCGAGCATGTTGCGCGTCTCGAGCTCGTCGACGACGTGAACGATTTCCGACATCGACAGGCCGAACTTCGCCCGGTCGCCCGCAGAGTCCGCCCAGCGCCCCATTCCTTTGCTGCTGAGCTTCGCGCGAACGCCGAGACAGGGCCGGATCCCGAGCTTCTCCGATGCCCGGAAGGCGAGCTCGAGCTCTTCGCTGCGTTCGAGCACCACGACGACCGTGTTGTCAAAGCGCTGCGCCACGAGCGCTGTCTCCATATACGCGAGGTCTTTGTAGCCGTTGCAGATGATAAAGCCGTCTTCGTCTTCCATTGCAGCGAGTGTGATCAGGAGCTCGGGTTTCGACCCCGCTTCCAGGCCGAATCGCCAAGGCCGTCCGGATTCGACGATTTCCTCGACCAGATGTCGCTGCTGATTGACCTTGACCGGAAACACGCCGCGGTAGGTTCCGTCGTACCCGTACTCGCGGATCGAACGGTCGAAGCACTCGTTGAGAAGCCGGATTCGATCTTGAAGGATGTTGGGAAATCGAATCAGCAAAGGCAGATCAAGCCCGCGCTCCGACAGTTGTTTCGTCAGATCGTAGAGATCGATCGACCGGTCCTCGGTCGGATCGGGCCGCACCTCGACATGCCCGTGCTCGTTGATGCGGAAGTACGGCTCTCCCCAGCCTTTGATTTGGTAGAGCTTGCTGCTCTTCTTGACGCTCCAATCGCCGGGCTCGCCGTTCCCATCCATGAGGCCAGTGCACTAGCACATCCGTCGGTCCGGGGGTCGCCCCGGCTTCGTTGCTCCTCTCGCCGAGCCGTGGTAGCCGAACGCGCATGTGGGGAAGTCACAAGAAGAGCCGATGGGCGCTGGTCATTCTGCTTTGTCTTCAGGGGTATACCTGTGAGCAGGACGCGGCAGGCCCGGATGAGCCGCTGGATCAGGCGTCGGAGGACGAACCCAAACGCGCCCGACCCAAACGCTCGGCCGTGCCGGCGCCGGCTGTCGCACCCGCGCCTGAAGGCACGGCCCAACACGAGGACCTCCTCGCGCTCCTACATTTGGCCGATGTCTACGGCCCCGCGGGCCTCTTCATCGACTTCGGCACCGCGGCTCGCTCCAAGTACACCATCGGGAACTGGAACAGCGGTTGGCTAGGCGAGAGCCGGGAAGGCGAAGCGCGCGTGTCGACCTTCGGTAAGACGGCGCGCCTCTATCTACCGGCGGCACGGAAGGAGGCGATGCTGCTGCGCTTCCGGGCCAAGCCCTACGCAAACGGGGCGCTCATCGTGTACGTCAACGGCAAAACGGCCGGCGAAGCCCCCATGATGCAAGGGGACGGTTTTCGGGACTTCGTGATTCCAATCCCCGAGGCGCAGATTCGCGCTGGTGAGAATTCGATCATGTTGCGCGCAACCAAGAGCGCCCAGGTTCGCGGCAAGGCTCGGTCGCTTGCGATCGACTGGTTGCGATTCGAGCCATCCGGTGCCGAAAATCCGGCTGCGCCGAGGCGAGTCGAGGTGAGCCGAGTCTCGGTGGCTGGCATCGACCGGCGCGCGATCGTCTTGGCGCCTGGTGCTCAGGTCGACTGGTTCATCGAGGCGCCGGACGAAGGCACCTTGGTATTTGGATCCGGCCTTGGCTCCGGGGGAAGCGGAACGCTGTCCCTGCAGATCAGCACCGACGGCTCCGCCGGCTCGACCGAACGGATGGAGCTTGGGCCTGCGTGGGGCGATCGAACGGTCTCCTTGAGCCCGCACGCCGGCGACATCGTCCGATTGCGTTTCCGAAACGAGGGCGCTGCCGATCTTGCCCTGAGCGACGTTCGAATCGTCCGACGGGCCGCCGAGCTGGTCGCGATGGATGAACCGGCGCGCAACGTGATCGTCCTCCTCATCGATACGCTGCGCGCGAGCAAGGTGCACGCCTACTATCCGAAGACCCGCGTGAAGACTCCGGCAATCGACGAGTTTGCCGCGCAGGGCACGCTCTTCGAACGCTCGCAGGCCCCCGAGAACTGGACCAAACCCTCCGTTGCAAGCGTGCTCACTTCGCTTCACCCCGCCACGCACCGAACCAAGGAAGACGCTTCGAAGCTTCCGAAGTCCGCATTGATGCTGAGTGAAGTCTACCAGAAGGCCGGTTTCAAGACGGCGAGCTTCATTGCCAATGGCTACGTGTCGAACGCATTCGGTTTTGATCAAGGTTGGGATCACTACACCAACTACATTCGCGAGGCGCGCGGCACGAACGCATCCAACGTGTTTGGTGAGGCGCAGAGCTGGATCGAAAAGCACAAGGACGGGCGCTTCTTCGTCTACATTCAGACGATCGACCCGCACGTCCCGTACGACCCGCCCGCAAAGTTTCTGGAGATGTACGACCCACAGACATACAGCGGGCAGGTGCAGAATCGCCGCACGCACTTGATGCTCGACGATGCGAAAAAGAACCCGAACAAGTACGCATTCACGAAACGCGACAAGGAGCACATCGAAGCGCTGCACGACGGAGAGATCAGCTACCACGACGAGTACTTCGCGAAGTTTCTCGTCAAGCTTCGCGAGCTCGGGCTCGACGAGAACACAATCGTCGTCGTGACTTCGGACCACGGCGAAGAGTTTCAGGAGCACGGCTCTTGGGGCCACGGGCACTCGGTGTATCAAGAGCTCCTCGGCGTTCCGCTGATGTTCCGCTGGCCGGGTGTCGTTCCGGCAGGCACGCGTATCGGTCCGGCCGTCAGCACGATAGACATCGGGCCGACCGTCCTGGAGGCGACAGGCGTGTCGATACCCGACGCGTTCGAGGGCCGGAGCCTCCTCGGCTTCATGCGGGGCGATTGGCCGGCGGGCCCCTACGTCGCGTTCAGCGACTTCCTCGATCATCGCCGGGTGATCCGCGGAGGTGATTGGAAAATGATCATTCGCGGCAACCTGAGCCAGGTCATGTTCGACCTCGGGAACGACTACTGGGAGAAGCAGGAGCTCGATGGCAGCCAACATCCCATCGCTCAGCGCTACCTGCGGACGCTCCACGGACAGTTCCTGGGGGCCGAGGATCGCGGCCATTGGTTGGCTGCTTCCAGCGGTTCGGCCGCGAAGAAGGCGCCCGGGCTGGCCGAAGAAAAACAGGATATGACGCCCGAGCTCTGCCGCCAACTCGTCGCCCTCGGCTACATCAGCGCCGAGTGTGATGAGCTACTCAAGAACTGAGGAGCGCAAACCCGACGACGCGATCGAATCGCTCTACGCCTAAGGCCGCCCCGGCTTGGCGCCGCCGACGCGAGCGACCAGCGTCGTGATCATGTAGCCGATGCCAAGCAGACCCAACGCCATCATGACGTCATTGAAGGTGGGCGTGTAAAACTCGGTCGGGAACTTGTCCGGCGTCAACTCGGCGAGCCGTTCGCTTGTCAGGACCTGTCCCTTGAACATCTCGCCGACTTCGGGCGCCACGCCGTCCTGGAAAGGCCACAAGCCGAAGACCGCGCCCACGAGCAGACCCATGAGCACGCCCAAGGTCGGCTGCTCGTAGCGCTCGAGCACGATTTTGATCAGGTTGCTGATCAGCAAGATGCCGACCGCGACGCCGACGCCGACTGGAAGCACGACCCCCATGACGGGCTCCGAGGCGCTGGCAAGGTTGCCGGACTTCACAGCTTCTTTGAGGGCGTCGATGGCGCTCAGCACCGGGAGGTAGACCCCCAACACCAACAAGAGGTAACCGCCACTCACGCCAGGCAGAATCATCGCGCTCGCACCGGCGACCCCGGCAACGAACATCATGACGACCCCTTCTCGGTTCGCTCCGGAGCTCGCACCGTGGAATTGCAGCCAGGCCAACGCGGCCATCAGGAGAAGCCCCGCTACCATTCCGCTCCAGAACGCGTTGGTCGCGGGCCGAGCCATCTGCCAAAGCACGGGCACCCCGCCCAGCGTCAATCCAATGAACAGGCTGTACATCGCCCAGCGGTATTCGACGACGGCGTCTTTGACCGGGCCGGCGCCGAGAAGAATCGCCGATCCTGCAGCGATCCCGACGAGCCCCAATACGAAGAACGACTGCTTTCGAAACCGAAGCCCGCTCAGCTCGGCCAAGGACTCGATGAAGCGAGGATAGATTCCGGCCGCGAGCAACATCGTGCCGCCACTGATCCCGGGGACGAGATTCGCAAGCCCCATCAGTACCCCACCCAACAAGCACCGCAGTCCCCATTTCGGGCTCATCGAGCCGTCCAGCGCCGTATTCATGCCGCCGGGTGTACGGCAGAAAGACGAGGACGCCAAGCAAAGGGCGGGACCCCGGGTAGCGCTGGTTCCACCGAGGCCTTACGGTCGATCGGTGGGCCGCCTTTTCCTGTTATTCACAGTCGTTCCGCTGGTCGAGCTGTACCTCTTGATCGCCGTCGGCCGAATCCTCGGGCCCATGGCGACGATCGGTTTGGTGCTCCTGACCGGCGCCGTCGGTGCCTGGTTCGCCCGCCTCGAGGGCGGCCGGGTGATTCGTCGCTGGCAAGAGGCCATGGCCCGGCAGCAGATACCGAAAGACGGCGTCATCGATGGCTTTCTGATCTTCATCGGTGGTCTGATGCTGATTACGCCCGGTATCCTGACCGACATTGCAGGCCTTTCGTTGGTGATGCCGCCGACACGCCGGTTCATTGCGGGCTTCGTCCGGAGCTGGGTCGAGCGGCAGATCGCCGCGGGCCGGGTACAAGTGTATGCGCCCGGCTACAACGGCGGGCCTGGTCGTCCCCAAGAGGTGATTGACGTGGAAGGGGAGGTCGTCGAGGTGGTGGAGGTCGTGGCCAAACCGAATTCCCCAGGGCAATTAGAGAAGTAGACAGCGCGCGCGCAGTCGGCTACCAAGCGTCCATGAAAAATGTCTGGACCCTTCTTTGCTGCGTGGTGCTCGGCACCGCGTTGACGGCCTGCAAGAGCAGCGAACCCGCACCCGCCGAGGGCGAGGCCGCCGCGGAAGCCGAAGCGTCGGCCGACAAAGCTGAAGCCGCTGAGAAAGAAGCCAACACGCAACAGATCGTGGCTCAAGGCTCCGCGCCTGGCGCGCTTCCGGCGCCCCCCGATGTGGCCGCGCCGCCCGAGAACGCGGAGAAGAGTGCGTCGGGTCTCGCCTGGACCGTCTTGCAAGCGGGCACCGGCGACAAGAATCCGACCGAGGCAGACATCGTGACGGTCAACTACACCGGCTGGACCACCAGCGGGCGCATGTTCGATAGCTCGGTCGTGCGCGGACAGCCTGCGGAGTTTCCGCTCAATCGCGTGATCCGAGGTTGGACCGAGGGCGTGCAAATGATGGTTGCGGGTGAAAAGCGCCGGTTCTGGATCCCGGGCAGCCTCGCGTATGGCGAGGAAGCTCCCAACGATCCGCACGCTGCAGCAGGTCCGCCCCGCGGCACCCTGGTGTTCGACGTGGAGCTCGTCAGCTTCAAGGAAGCGCCCAAGCCGCCCGAGACGCCCAAAGACGTCGCCAAGATTCCAAAGAACGCGAAAAAGACCAAATCTGGCATCGGCTCGCGAGTGCTCACCAAGGGAACGGGCACCGAGCACCCCACCGCAACGAGCGTCGTGACCGTGCACTACACGGGATGGACGACCGACGGGAAGATGTTCGACAGCTCCGTCGTGCGTGGATCGCCGGCGAGCTTCGGTCTCAACCAGGTCATCCCGGGCTGGACCGAGGGCTTGCAGCTCATGGTCGTCGGTGAGTCGCGACGAATCTGGATTCCCGAGAATCTGGCCTATGGCGGCCGACCCGGACGACCGGCAGGGATGCTGGTCTTCGACGTCGAGCTCCTCGACATCAAGCAGTAGCCGCGATCCGGATCCGCGATCCGGCTGAATCTCGCCACAATCGCGCGAGTTTTCGCAAAATAGATCCGATTTGCGGACTCGTGCGTCTATCAGGGCAAGTGAGGAACCATCGATGAAGCAAGCAATCGCTGTTTTAGGTTTGTGCGTGTCCATGGCCTGGCCGACGACGTCACGCGCATTTTGTGGATTTTACGTGAGTGGGGCCGACGCCTCGCTCTACAACAACGCGACCATGGTCGTCATGATGCGCGAGGGCACGCGGACTGTGCTCTCGATGCAGAACAACTACCAGGGCCCGCCGGAAGATTTTGCGATGATCGTTCCGGTGCCGGTCGTTCTGCAGGAAGACAACGTGAAGACCTTGCCGCCGGAGATCTTTTCACGGGTCGACAAGCTCGCGGCGCCACGCCTGGTCGAGTACTGGGAGCAGGATCCCTGCCGTCCGATGGTCGTCTACGAGATGGCGGCGGGTGCACCGATGGCGCGAAGGGCCAAGTCGAGTGCAGACGCGGAAGAGGATGCGAAATTTGGCGTCACCATCGAAGCGCAATTCAAAGTGGCCGAGTACGACATCGTCATCTTGAGCGCCAAGGATTCGGGGGGCCTCGACAAGTGGCTTCGCAAGAACGAATACAACATTCCGAAGGGCGCCAACGAGGTGCTTCGTCCCTACGTCGAGCAGAACACCAAGTTTTTCGTGGCGAAGGTCGATGTGGAGAAGGTGACGTTCCGCGATGGCAAGGCCGTGCTCTCGCCTCTGCGGTTCCACTACGACGCGCCGACGTTCACGCTTCCGGTGCGGCTCGGGCTGCTCAACAGCGCGGGCAAGCAGGATTTGATCGTTCACATTCTCGGTAAGCAGCAGCGCTACGAGGTGGCCAACTACAAGAACGCGTCGATCCCGACCAACATCCGCGTCGAAGACAGCGTTCGGAAGACTTTTGGTGCTTTTTACGACGCGCTCTTCGAGCGAACGATCGAGAAAAACCCGGGCGCGGTGGTGACGGAGTACGCATGGGACGCGACGACTTGTGACCCCTGCCCGGAGCCCCCGCTGAGGCCCGATGAGCTCGCCAGTCTCGGTGGCGACGTCATCGTGCCCGGCGAGAAGGATCCGTACTCCGACATTCCCGGTGTCGTACCACAGCGCAGGCGGCGGCCGTCGTGGCAGCCCTACGGCTTCGTGTTGACGCGTTTGCACTACCGCTACGACAAGGACGGGCTCGACGAAGACCTGGTGTTTCGCGCGGCGGGCCCGATCGTCGGCGGCCGCGGGATGCCCGATCAAAAGGGTGAGCTCGGAGAACGGCGCGCACAGGCGTCGAGCGTGAACAACTTTCAAGGGAGGTATGTGATGTTGCACCCCTGGGAAGAGCCGATCGCCTGCGAGAATCCGCAGCGTGGCACCTGGGGTGGACCGCCAGGTGGCCCGACGCCGAGGCCGTTTGCAGCCGGCAACACCGCGCTGAAGGGGACCACGGGCAAGACGCTGACCAATCAGCTACCTGGCTTGATCCAGACCGACATTCCGGAGCTCGACCTCAAAGCGGGTGCAGTGGAAGTAGCGCCGAAAGGCAAGCCTGACCCGGGCGAAGGGAAGGGCGGACCGAGCGGTGATGCGAGCACCTCGGACGGTTGCAGTGTGTTCGCGGCGAAGAGCGCATCCCTCGGTTGGATTGCGCTCTGCTTCGTTGCTATGTGGCTGACCAGGAGACGCACAGCCCAATAGCTCATGGCAGAATTCATCTTCACGATGAAGGGGGTTACGAAAGTTCATCCCCCGGATAAGAAGATCATCGAAGACCTCTATCTTTCGTTCCTTCCGAACGCGAAGATAGGGGTCATTGGTGTGAACGGCACCGGCAAGTCGTCTCTGCTTCGCATCATGGCGGGCGTGGATGACAGCTTCACCGGCGAGGCCTGGATTCGTCCGGGCGCACATGTGGGCTACCTGCCGCAGGAGCCGGATCTCGGTGACGCGAAGACGGTCTTGGAAGCCGTTGAGGCCGGTGTGTCTTCGGTGCGCGCGATTCTCGACGAGTTCAACGTGCTGAGCATGAAGCTGGGCGAGCCGATGAGCGACGAGGAGATGGCGAAGTTACTCGACAGGCAGGGAGCGCTTCAAGACAAGATCGATGCCGTCGATGGTTGGAACCTCGAGAGCACGCTCGAGATCGCGATGGACGCGCTTCGCTTGCCTCCGGCCGACGCAGACCCGAAGACGCTTTCGGGGGGTGAGAAGCGCAGGGTCGCGCTTTGTCGTCTGCTGCTAGAGAAGCCCGAGCTCCTTTTGCTCGACGAGCCGACCAACCATCTCGACGCCGAGTCGGTCGCCTGGTTGCAGGGATACCTTCAAAAGTATCCGGGTTGCGTGATCTTGGTCACCCATGACCGGTACTTCTTGGACGAGATCGTGGAGTGGATCCTGGAGCTGGACCGTGGCGCGGCGCATCCATTTCACGGCAACTACTCCCAGTGGCTCGAAGCCAAGGAGGCGCGACTCGGCCAAGAAGAGAAGAAAGACAGCTCTCGGAAGCGAAAGATTGCCCGGGAGCTCGAGTGGGTGCGTTCGTCTCCGAAGGCTAGGCAGGCCAAGAGCAAGGCCCGCATCACGGCGTTCGAGAGCTTGGTGGCTGACGCGGCGAAGGCGCGCGGTGATGCCAACGAGATTCGGATTCCCTCGGGGCCGCGACTGGGCACACAGGTGTTCGAGGTCAATGGGGTGAGCAAGGGCTACGGCGACAAGCTGCTCTTTGAAGACCTGAGCTTCCTCGTGCCGCGCGGGGCGATCGTTGGGATCGTTGGGCCGAACGGAGCGGGTAAGACGACTTTGTTTCGGATGCTGGTTGGCGAAGAGACGCCGGATGCGGGGACGATTACCGTCGGCGAGACGGTTGCGCTCTCGTACGTGGATCAGAGCCGCGATGCGCTCGATGACGCCAACAACGTTTTCAAAGAGATCACCGACGGCGCCGACGAGATCGACCTCGGTGGCGGCACTGTGAAGTCGCGTGCCTATGTCGGCTGGTTCAACTTCCGCGGCAGCGATCAGCAGAAGCCGGTCAAGAACCTCTCGGGCGGCGAGCGTAACCGCGTGCATCTGGCGAAGCTCCTCAAGAGCGGAGGCAACGTCTTGCTACTCGATGAGCCCACCAACGACATCGACGTCGACACCTTACGCTCGCTCGAAGAAGCGATCCTGAGCTTCCCCGGCTGCGCGATGATCATCAGCCACGATCGCTGGCATCTCGACCGGATTTGCACCCACATCCTCGCCTTCGAAGGTGACAGCCGAGTCGTCTGGCACGAAGGCTCCTACGCCGACTACGCTGCCGACCGCAAAGCACGCCTAGGCACCGACGCCGACATCCCCCACCGAATCAAATACCGCAAATTCTCTAAATAGGGACACTCGGTTCCGGGAGGTTAGCGGGTAGGAGAGTGTCCCCTTACGGGCCGGTGGCGGCAACGAGCCTCTCGGTGATTTCGGGTTCTAGGGCGGAGTGGCCGGAGCGCGGGGCGATTTGGAGGGTGCTGTTGGGCCAGGCGCGATGGAGCTCGTAGGCGCTTTCGGCGGGGCAGACGATGTCGTAGCGGCCTTGGACGATGAGTGCTGGGATGTGTTGGATGCGGTCGACGTTGTTCAGGATCTGGTTGTCGTCTTGAAAGAAGCCGCCGTTGACGAAGTAGTGGCACTCGATCCGGGCGAATGCTTCGGCAAACGTTTCGTCGCCGGTGCGTTCGATCAACTCCGGGTCGGGGACGAGCCTGCTCGTGCTGCCTTCCCACATGCTCCATGCGCGAGCGGCTCGAATCCGTTCCGCTCGATCGCTGCTCGTGAGGCGGCGGTAGTAGGCGTCCACCAGGTTGCCCCTCTCGTCTTCGGGAATCGGCTCGAGATATTTCTGCCAGGCTTCCGGGAAGATCCGGCTGGCGCCTTCCTGATAGTACCAGTCGATCTCGTGCTTCCGCAGTAGAAAGATGCCGCGCAGCACCAGGTCAGACACACGCTCCGGGTGCTGTTGGGCATAGGCCAAACTGAGCGTGCTCCCCCAGGAGCCGCCGAACAATTGCCAGCGCTCGATGCCGAGGTGCTCCCGGATTCGCTCCATGTCTTGGACCAGGTCCCAGGTCGTGTTGTTTCGCAGCTCCGCGTGAGGCGTGCTTCGGCCACAGCCGCGCTGATCGAAGAGAATGATGCGGTAGACGGCAGGGTCCCAAAACCGGCGGTGCACCGGGCTCGAGCCGCCGCCAGGCCCTCCATGCACGAAAACGGCGGCCTTTCCCTCGGGATTGCCGCATTGCTCGAAGTACACCGAGTGCAGCTCATCGACGCGAAGGTGCCCCGTCTCGTATGGCTCGATTTCTGGAAATAGCCCTGCCATTAGCAGCGCGCATCACAGCACGTTCGCGGACTGGCGCAACCGACCACAGTGACTATCTTGCCGCCGGGGCATGGGCCAGAGCGAATACCAACGGCGGCGTACTTTCGCGATCATCTCGCATCCGGACGCCGGCAAGACGACCTTGACCGAGAAGCTGCTGCTTTACGGGGGCGCCATTCATGCGGCCGGCGCCGTCAAGTCACGCAAGGCAAAGCGGTCTGCGGTCAGCGATTGGATGGCGCTCGAAAAGCAGCGCGGCATTTCGGTCACGACCTCGGTCTTACAGTTCGAGTACGACGACATCCGCTGGAACCTGCTCGACACACCGGGCCACAACGACTTCAGCGAGGACACTTATCGCACGCTGATGGCAGCCGACTGCGGCATCATGATTCTCGACGCTGCAAGAGGCGTCGAGCTGCAGACCCGCAAGCTCTTTCACGTATGCCGCCTCCGCAATACGCCCGTCGTCACATTCATCAACAAGATGGACCGCCCCGCCCGCGATGCCTTCGCCTTGATGAGCGAGGTCGAAGAGGTGCTCGGCGTGAGCACGGTGCCGTTCACCTGGCCGATCGGAAGCGGCGATTTGTTCCAAGGGGTCTACGATCGAATCAACGAGCTCGTCATTCGTTTCGAGCGTTCGTCCGAGGGCCAATCCAAGCGAGCGGTCATGAAGGTCACCGGGCTCGAGGACCCCGACCTCGACGCTCTGCTTGGTGAAGAAGCGGCGCAAACCCTACGCGACGAGGTGGAGCTCCTCGACGGGGCCGGCGAAGAGTGGGACGAAGAGCGGTTCCTCGCGGGTGAAATCACGCCGGTGTTCTTCGGCAGTGCACTCACCAACTTCGGAGTCGAGCCCTTCTTGCGCTCGTTCAAGGGCCTCTGCCCCCCGCCGGGCGAGCGCGAAGCAACCGGAGATGTGACAGTCAGCCCGGACGACGATCGCTTCAGCGCATTCGTATTCAAGGTGCAGGCCAACATGGACCCGTCGCACAGGGACCGTATCGCGTTCGCGCGCATCTGCTCTGGGAAGTTCGAAGGAGGCATGCGCGTCAATCACTTCCGGCTCGGAAAAGAGATCCGCCTCAATCGCGCTGAGCAATTTTTCGCGCAGGAACGCGAGAGCGTGATGGAGGCCTATGCGGGCGACATCGTCGGCCTGTACGACCCCGGGCTCTTTCGGATCGGTGACACTCTTTCGACGAACGGCCCGATGAGCTTCGACGCGGTTCCACAGTTTTCACCGGAGCACTTCGGGCGTCTTCAGCTTCTCGATCCGCTCAAACGCAAGCAGCTCCAAAAAGGCATGCACGAGCTTTCCGAAGAAGGCACGGTTCAGCTCTTCATGGAACCGGGCCGCGAGAAGGACCCGGTGTGCGGCGTTGTGGGTCGCCTGCAATTCGACGTGCTCATGTTTCGTCTCGAGCACGAGTATGGCGCCAGAGTGACCTTCGACCTTCTCCCCTACCAGCACGCGCGCTGGGTGACCGGTGTCGCCGACTGTGCGGAGCTGAAGGCCAAGCGCGTCCCGATGGCCGTGGTCGACCGCGACAATCGCCCAGTGGCCTTGTTTCGCGACGAGTGGGAGCTTGGCCGGGCTGAGCGGGACAACGAGAATTGGACCTTCCACGAGACCGCCCGGATTGTGGCAGCCGCGTGAATACGGGGGTGAAACGGCCGTCCAAAAACGGCATACTTGGGGCAAGGGGGAACGAGCGAATGATGAAGAATGCCACCGGAGTCAGTCTGATTTTGGCCGCATGTATGGCAGTGCCGGCAGTTTCTCAGGCCGATGCGACGACGTTTCGTGTACGCGCTGACGGCAAGAGCCGGGCGACCTTCGTCTCGGACGCTCCGCTCGAGACGATGACAGGCAAGAGCTCGAAAGTCAGTGGTAGCCTCACCGTCGATCCGGCGGACATCACCAAGACGACGGGCTCGTTCAATGTGCCCGTGGTGTCGTTGCGCACTCACAATGATCTCCGCGACGAGCACCTCCAGGGCGACGGTTGGCTCGATGCGAAGAAGACCCCGAACATCCATTTCGAGATCACGGAAATCATCCTCGGCAAGAAGGGCTCGCCAGAGCTCAAGTCAGGCAAAGACCGCAAGGTTCAGGTCAAGGGTAAGTTCACCGCCCACGGTGTAAGCAAGCCCGTCGTCGCGACAGGAACCGTGAACTGGTCCGGCAAGCAGCTCCACATCAAGGCCGCGTTCACCGCGGTGCTCGAAGATCACAATGTTTCGGTTCCGTCGATCGTACGGTTGAAAGTCGCGAACGACATCGCCGTGTCCGTCGACCTTTGGGCCTTCGCGAATTAGCTAGGCTACGGTCAGCCCCGTGGGCGATGCGCAGCATCGGCTTTACGGGGAAGCAGCCCGGTCCGCTCGAGCAAGGGATCGAGATCTGGCCCCCTCCCCATGAAGTCCTCGTAGAGCTTCTCCGCTTCTTCACTGTTGCCCTTCGATAGGATCGCATCTCGGAACGCGCGCCCGACCTCGGGATTGGTGATGCCTTCCCGCTTGAAACGGGTGAACGCGTCCGCGTCGAGCACCTCGGCCCATTTGTAGCTGTAGTAGCCGGACGCATAGCCCGTGGGGTGGGCGAAGACGTGGCCGAACCCCGCGAGCATCGCGTAGTCGTCGGGAAGCCTCGTCGCGGAATGCGCCTGGATGATCTCTCGTGCGTACGCCATGACGTCCCCATCGCGCGCCGGGCCGTAGTCCTGGTGGAGGGCGAGATCGACGGCCGAAAAGCCCAACTGTCGCATCTGAGCGTTGGCCGCGCGGTAGGTCCTCGCACGGACCATCTTCTGAAAGAGCTCGTCCGGGATTCGTTCGCCAGATTCATAGTGCGCGGCAAAAAGATCGAGGCCGCTCCGCTCCCAACACCAGTTCTCCATGATCTGTGAGGGAAGCTCCACGAAGTCCCAGGCGACGTTCGTCCCGGCGAGGCTTCGCACGCTCACGCGGCTGAAGCAGTGGTGCAACAAATGGCCGAACTCATGGAAGAGGGTTTCAACCTCGCGATGCGTCAGGAGCGCAGGTTTGCCACCAACCGCTGGATTGACGTTGGCGCAAAATAGCCCGAGTTGCGGCACCGGCTGGCCTTCACGATGTGCAGCGCTGATCAGCGAGTTCATCCAGGCGCCGCCGCGCTTGTTCTCTCGTGGAAACAGGTCGACGTAGAAGGCGGCGATCATCGTGCCATCGCGATCGTGGATGGCATAGGATTTCACTTCCACGTCCCAGACTTTGGCGTCTCGCTCGACAATTTCGATTTGATAGAGCGCCTGCGCGGTCGCGAAGAGGCCCCCGAGCACACGGTCGAGCGGGAAGTACGGCCGAAGCTCTTCCTCGTTGAAGTCGTACTTCGCCTGCCGTTGCTTCTCCGAGTAGTAGGCGATGTCCCAGGGCTCGAGCGCGGGGGCCGAGGCGCCTTCGATCTCTTTCCTAAAGGCCTCGAGCTCCTGGTTCTCCCGACGGAACGCCTCCTCGGTGCGTTCGCGCAGATCGTCGATGAACGCTTTTGCCCTGACACCCGCCTTGGCCATCCGGTCTTCGGTCACCAGGTCCGCGAAATCGGCATACCCGAGCAGCTCGGCCTTGGCACGACGAAGCTCCAAAACTCGCGCGATGATCTTCCGGTTGTCGCGTTCTCCGGACACCGCACGCGTGTTGTAGGCGCGCCAAACATGCTTGCGGATCTCGGGGTCGTCCAAATAAGTCAGCACGGGAATCATGCTCGGCGCATGCAGCGTGAAGCGCCAGCCCTCTAGGTCCTTTGCGCTTGCGTTTTCCGCCGCCGCTTGCCTCGCGCTGTCGGGTAAGCCGTCAAGTTTGCCTTCGTCGCCGATCACGAGCTCGAAGGCATTGGTCTCGTCCAAGAGGTTCTGCGAGAACTCCGTCGTTCGTTTGGTGAGCTCGATCTCGATTGCCTGGAGCTTCGCTTTATCTTCGGGGCCGAGCTCGGCGCCGTGCCGTCGGAAGTCGTCGAGCGTCTTTTTCAGGAAGCGCTTCTCGGTCGCGGGAAGCGCCGCCGCTTCATCGGTTTGTGCGAACGCGCGAACGGCCTGATAGAGCCCGTCGTTCATCGCGAGCTCCGACCAGAACGCGCTCACCTTCGGATGGGTCGCGTTGTATGCGGCACGCAGCGCGTCGCTGGTTACCACGCTTTCTAGGTGGCCAATGACGGTCGACGCCCGTTCCAGCATCTCGGTGGCTTCCTCGACAGCGCGCAGCGTATTGGCGTAGCTCCGAGGTGCTTCGTTCGTCACGATCGCATCGACGGCCGCCCGTGACCGCGCCAGCAGCTCGTCGATGGCCGGCTCCACCTGCGCGGCCTCGATCTGGTCGAAGGGAATCTCGAATCCGAGTTGGATCAACGGGTTAGGCATCGCGGAAGCCTAGCAGCGGGACCGGGTTTGCGCGGCTCCCTACCAAATGGTAGAGAGCCGGGTCGGGCGGCAGGCGCTCCACCGCACCGGCAAATCGGGAGAATCGATATGGCGGTACCTACGCGTTACATCCTCCATCAGGGGCCGATGCTCGGGGCCCTTGCTCGCGCGGCCTTCGTTGCGGTGAAGAGCGCGTCCGGGCAGCCCAACAAGGCGCCGGCCGAGGTTCCGGGCCCCATCGTCTCGGCCAGAATTCCCGCACGTCCCGCCGACTTGGTGCGCGACTACATTCGGCACGTCGGCGGCGATCCCGCCTGGTATCGGGGCCAGGTCCCCGCCCATCTGTTCCCCCAATGGGTCTTCCCTTTGCAGGCGCGCGGCATCGAAGGGCTCCAGTACCCGATCCAGCGTGTTCTTAACGGCGGCAGCCGCCTGCAGATGAACGCACCACTTCCGCTTGGCGAACCCTATGAACTGAAGGTGCAGCTACTCGACATCGACGACAACGGACGCCGCGCCGTGATTCATCAGCGCGCGACGACGTCCACCTCGACTCACCCCGAGGCGATCGTTTGTGACGTGTACGGCATCGTCCCGCTCGGAGGCGGCGACAAATCAGACAAGCGCAAAGATGACCGTCCGCGCGTTCCGGTCACCGCGAAGGAACTGGCCCGTTGGAAGCTCGGCACGAAGGTGGGTCTCGAGTTCGCCAAGCTCACCGGCGACTTCAACCCAATTCACTGGATTCCGCCGGCCGCTCGTGCCAATGGCTTCCGCAACGTCATCAATCACGGGTTCTCCACGATGGCGCGTGCGATCGAAGGTTTGAACCGTTCGCTTTTTTCCGGTGATGTGAGCCTGCTCGAATCGATCGACGTAAAGTTCACGAAGCCTTTGGTGCTTCCCGCCAAGGTCGGTCTCTACATCGAGGATGACCGTGTGTTTGTGGGGGACGCGCCCGGCGGTCCCGCCTATCTAGTTGGAACCTATTCAGTGAGGAGCTGAGCTCGAATGACGGATTTTCTACTCGAAAACGAGAACGCGCGAAAACTGGTCAAGGCTCTTGGCCTCCCGATCCCTGTGCCGGAGAAACTGGCGCGGGCGAAAGGACCCTATGAGGAGCGACCGCTCGACGACAAAAAGGTGCTCGTTTGCGGCATCGGTGCGCTGCAGAGTGTGCTTGCCCAGAGCCTGACGAAAGCGGGTGCACACCCCTGGGTCGTCGGTGCCTCCGAGGCCGCCATCCAGCCTTTTGTGGGACCAGGCGAAGCGTGGGCGCGGGCTCCGCAACTCGTGGCGCCGGGCGAGGCGCCGGAAGGCGCGCGCGTCGACGCCATCGTGTTTGACGGCACCGGCCTCGAAACACCGGAAGACCTTCGCCAGCTCTACGAATTCATCCATCCGTGGATTCGCCGGCTCAATCCCTCGGGCCGCGTCGTCGTGCTCGGTCGTCCGGCCTCGGACGCCAAAAAACCCGCGCATGCTGCAACGCGAGCTGGCCTCGAAGGTTTCACGCGAAGTCTGGCGAAGGAAATCGGCGGCAACGGATCGATCGCCAACAGTGTGTTCGTGCAAGAGGGCGCCGAGGAGCGACTCGACGCTGTGCTTCGCTTTCTCCTCTCTCCGCGGTCGGCGTTCATCAGCTGCCAGCCGTTTCACGTGACGACCCTAGCCAAGGGCGAAGAGGCGCCCGACACGCACGTGCTCGGCGGCAAGGTCGCCCTCGTCACCGGGGCGGCGCGGGGAATCGGCGAGGCCACGGCCGAGCTTCTCGCCGCCGAGGGTGCGCACGTGGTTTGCCTCGATCGGCCTGCCGATGACGCGCCGTGCAGCCAGGTGGCGCAGCGCATCGGCGGATCCACGCTCCTGGTCGACATCACCGACGTGGATGCTCCGGATCGAATTGCCACCGAGCTCAAAGAGCGTTTTGGCGGCGTGGACATCGTCGTGCACAACGCGGGCGTGACCCGAGACAAGACCCTTGGACGCATGAAGCCCGATGCCTGGGACATGGCGGTCGACATCAATCTCGGCGCCGTCATCCGCATCACCGATCGGCTGCTCCGAGACGAGGTGTTGCGGCCGGGAGGACGGATCATTTGCCTCTCGTCGGTCTCAGGAATCGCCGGAAATCGCGGGCAAACGAACTATTCGGCGGGCAAAGCCGGCATCGTCGGCTTCGTCGAAGCACTGGCCGCCAAGGTCGCCAAGAAGGGCATCACGGTCAACGCGATCGCGCCCGGTTTCATCGAGACACGGCTTACCAACGCGATGCCCGTCGCGATCCGCGAGGTCGCACGCCGCATGGCTGCAGTCGGGCAGGGCGGAAAGCCCGAAGACGTCGGTCAGACGATCACTTTTCTAGCAACCCCTGGTGCCGTGGGCCTGACCGGTGAAACCGTTCGTGTCTGTGGCGGCGCACTCGTAGGAGCATGAGCATGGCCAAGAAAAAGAATGGTTGGGGCAAGAAGCAGCGCGCGGTCATCGTGGCCGGCGTTCGCACCCCGTTCGTCAAAGCCTTTGGGAAATTCCTCAAGCTCGACAGCATCGACTTGGGAGACATCGCGGTCCGATCGCTCCTCGAGCGAACCGACATTCCGCATCAAGAGATCGACAGCATCATTTGGGGTGGCGTCATCCTTCCGTCGCACGCGCCGAACATCGCGCGCGAGATCGCACTCGACTTGCGCCTGCCGCCGAGCGTCGAAGGCATGACCTGCACGCGCGCCTGTGCGTCCGGTCTTCAGGCCGTCACGCTCGCGGCTGCGGCGATCGAGCGCGGCGAGGCCGACGTGGTGATTGCCGGCGGTTCCGACTCCACGAGCAATGCACCGCTGAACCTGCCGCAAAAGGCGGTTCACGCGCTTGCGCCGCTGGCGTTCGGCAAGGCCTCCACCCCCTCGGACTACCTCGGGGTCTTGTCCCAGATGATGCCGATCACCGACATCCTTCCCAAAATGCCCAAAATCGCCGAGCGCACGACCGGTGAAGTCATGGGCGAGTCGGCAGAGTCGATGGCGCGTCGCAACGAGATTTCGCGCGAGGCGCAGGACCGTTTCGCCGAGCGTTCGCACCACCGCGCTGCCGAAGCAATCGCCTCGGGGCGTTTCGATGACGAGGTCACCCCAGTCGAAGGGCCAGACGGTTGGGTGCACGCCGACAACATCGTGCGTGGCGACACGACGCTCGAAAAGCTCTCGAAACTCCGTCCGGTGTTTTCAAAGGATGGCACTGTCACCGCCGGCAACGCATCACCGCTGACGGATGGCGCTGCCGCGGTCTTGCTGATGAGTGAGGACAAGGCACGCGCCCTCGGGTACAAGCCGCTCGCTGCCTTCCGGAGCTGGGCATACGTCGGCGTCGACCCGGCGGATCAGCTACTCATCGGACCCGCCCTCGCGATGCCCAAAGCGCTCGACCGAGCTGGGATGGAGCTCAAGGACATCGGTCTGGTCGACATGCACGAAGCGTTCGCGGCGCAGGTGCTTTCGGTCACCAAGGCACTTGCGAGCAAAGGGTTCGCCGAAGTCAGGCTTGGCAGAAGCAAGGCTGTGGGCGAAATCGACGAAGAGAACTTCAACATCTACGGCGGTTCGCTTTCGATCGGTCACCCGTTTGGTGCCACCGGCGCGCGCATGGTGACGACTGTCGCGAACGAGCTGGCGAGCAGCGGCAGAGGCACAGCCCTGCTCGGGATCTGTGCGGCGGGCGGCCTCGGCGCTGCCGCCGTGCTCGAAGCGGTCCGCTGAGCGTGCCCGCGCGGGCGGCAGTTGCCGTGGCGCTCCTGCTCGCCTGCGCCGGCTGCACGAAAAAGGAGCCACGGGGCCCAGGGCGCATCGTCACTCTGGATTCCGAGGTCCCCGGCTTGTCCGGGCTCACCATGGATGATCACGGTGCGTTCTGGGCTCCGGGCGAAGATGGGGATTCGGTGCTCCGCATCGACCCGGAGACCTTTGGTGTCACCCGCTACCCGGTCATCGGCACGCCGCCCGGGGCCGATCTCGAAGCGATGGCCTGGGTCGACGGGACGCGATTCGTGCTCGGCACCGAAACCCGGGAGAAGGGACGCCTGAGCGATATCATCCTCGATGGCAGGCTCGATGGCGGGCGGTTCGTGGTCGCTCCGGTCGGCAACCTCGACTACGCCCGTTGGCAGCTCACCGCCCCAGATAACCGTGGCATCGAGGGGATTTGTCACGTAGATGGCCTCTTCGTGTTAGCGACGGAGCTCGTGGAACGACAGCGCAAGCGCCGCTGGGCACCCGTTGGGATGTTCGATCCGAAGACGCGGTCGTGGACCGCGCACCGGGTACAGCTCACCAGCAAAACCGGGAAGCTTGCGGCACTGAGTTGCAAGCTCGTCGGCGAGTCGATCGTCGCGCTCGCCGTGGAGCGCCACTATGGCGTGTCGCGCCTCCTTCGCTTTCAGATCCCTCGCGGGCCCGAGGGGCAGTGGATCGAACCCACGCTGGCTGCCGATCTGTCCGAGCTCGTGTCGCCGCTGTCGAACTTCGAAGGGCTCGTCTGGATGGACGACGGATCGGCGGTCGTCCTCACCGACAACCAGCACCGGAGCACCATCGGCCAGCCCAGCCGGATATATGTCATCCCTGCGAGCGCGATTCAATGAAGCCAGCCGCCCTTGCTTTCTTTCTGACGCTGATCGCGACCGGAAGCGCTCGAGCCCAAGCGCCCGACCTCGGTGCCGAGGTCACCGAGCACGTTCGGGAGATCCATGCGCGCAACCCGGAGCTGCGCGACGAGGCGTTTTCGAAGATGGGCGGCTCCAGCGTGGCGAGCAAAGCGTTCCTCCATTGCTTTGCGACCCCGTATGTGGAGCTTGGCGAGCACGAAGATCTGGCCGAGACCGTCGAATACTTCGCGATCGGCCGGCGCAACTCCTTCAACCGTGAAAGCCAAGCAGCCGGCGTGAGCTGGAACCTCCGCTACGTCCTCGGAGGCCGCCCAGCCAATTTCCGAAACGAGCTCAACCTCACCCAAGCACGGTGGGCGCTGATCTTGTTCGGAGGCAACGACGCCCAAAACGAAAACGAGCGGGTCTACGTGAAGCGCCTGGTGTACTTGGTCGAAGAGCTCGCCGCGATGGGCGTCGTCCCCATCCTCGGCTCGGCACTCCCACGAAGAAACACCTACAAGGACCGCTGGATCAGCCGCTTCAACGCGATCACCGAAGCAGTCGCCAAGCACTGGGCGCTCCCTTACATCGACTACCACGCCGCCCTCAGCGCCCTGCCACGCAAAGGCCTGGCGCGGGATGGTGTGCATCCAAACGTCTTGGGGCAGGGCGGTTTGCAGGCAGCGTGTCAGTTGACGGAGAAGGGGCTGCGCTACGGGAACAATGCGAGGAATCTGTTGACGTTGGAGATGCTGGATGCGGTGAGGAAGGCAGTGGGTGGGGGCAGCGGCAGTGACAGGGACAGCGGCAGTGACAGGGACACCTACAGGGACAGCGGCACTGACACTGACACTGACGCTGGCGCTGGCACTGACACGGTCACCGACACCGCCACGGCCCTACGGCCACGGCCCTACGGCCACGGCCCTACGGCCACGGCCCCCACCCCCCCCATCCCCTTCTCCGCCCTCCTCCCCAAACCCTCTCTCCCCCTCGCCGAAACCCTCCCCAAAAACTGCGGCGCCCTCAAACCCAACACCCGCCTCTACCGCAAACGCGTCCAGCTTGGGGACCGCACTCCGCTCCGCGCCTCTGCCCTCGACCTCGCTGGGTACAAGCATCGGGTTCTTTGGGTTCGCATCGACGAAAACGGCGAGCGCTGCGTTCGCCGGCGCACCCAGACCCTTGAGGTGGATGCACAGCCCGGAATGTGGGATCTGATCGTTGAAGTTCCCGAACGTGCCGCGCAGGAGGGACAGATGCTGATCCTCATCACCGGCAACCCACGCTTGAGATGACCGACACCGAGTAGATACGCATTCACGAGATCTACGAGTCGATTCAAGGTGAATCGAGCTTCGCCGGGCTTCCTTGCACCTTCGTGCGGCTTTCTCGCTGCAATCTGCGCTGCCGCTGGTGCTACACCCCGCAGGCGTTCGAGGGCGGCACCGAAATGCCGCGCGCCGAGGTGCTAGCGAAGGCGCTTTCTTTTAGCACCCCGCTCGTCGAGCTCACCGGCGG
>JBARTN010000075.1:0-2328 GCA_049645265.1 Polyangiales bacterium | reverse complement strand
TGCCCGTCGCAAAGGGCAGACACTCTGCCGAGGCAAGTCGGACGTCAGCCCCAGGGACCCTTGCTCGGCAAGCGGCCACGAACCGCTCCGACAGATCGACACCCGCAACCTTGTCAGCGCCGACGCGTGCCGCGAGCTCGAGCGTTAGGGCGCCGGGCCCGCAGCCCACGTCGAGTGTCGGTCCGGCCTCGACCTCCGCGAAGTCAGCGAAACGGGGTGCGAGCTCGCGCGAGTACCGACCGATGAACGCGTCGTAGCCGTCGGGAGCAACTTCGAATCCCATCGAGCGCATTGAGCACCGTACGCGGTCCAGGTCAAGCATCCGCCGCAGGTTCGATCGCAAAGACTAAACGGTCGAACGCCAGTGCCTTCACGTTCGCCCCAACCCAAACCTGGTTGGTGACCACATTGTGACCAGAGCGCAGGGCAAGTCGCAGGATTCCAGGCTATCTCAGGGAACGCGAGGAAGAGCGCCGGCGGCGTGTTCACTAAGGCGATACGCGGAAAAGCCGAGTGTCCGCTTAGGGTTAGCGTATCGCCGCGCCAGCGGTTCGATTCCCACCGCCTCCACCGATAACCATCCGAGATCATTTCGCTTTGATCTCGGGTGGCAAAATCACTGACAAAACCCTGGTAGGAAACTGCGGTCGTTTCGGGTGTGTTGCCGGTCGGAAGCTACCAGTTGATCGCCGATCCTTCATTCTTTGTGGCTAACTCGACGGAGACCTTCGGCAGCGGTCCGATCGAGATATACGGATGCGTTGGGGTGCTCTTGCAGAAAGCTCGCCGGCACCTCGTGTATCACCGGACCGTCCACCGCCTTGGCGACGATGGTTGCCTTGTGGCTGCCGACCGCCAGAAGTAGCACCCGTCGCGCACGTAGGATGGAATCGATGCCCATGGTGATCGCCTGCTGCGGGACTTCATCTTCTCCAAAGGAGGCTTGTGCGTCGCGGCGGGTTGTCTCGTCTAGCGTGACGAGCCGCGTACGGCTTTTGCGCGGTGAGCCCGGCTCGTTAAACCCAACGTGGCCGTTGCGACCAATGCCCAATAGCTGCAGGTCAATCCCTCCTGCGGCGGCGATGCATCGCTCATAGCGCTCACAGTGTTCTGCAACGCTGTTAACCCGAAGCGATCCATCGAGCACGTGAGCATTGGCTGGATCTAGATCCACGTGATTGAGAAAGTTCTCTCGCACGAATCGGGAGTAACTGTGGGGCGAGGACGGCTGCATTGGGTAGTATTCATCGAGGTTGAACGTCACGACGTCGGCAAAGGACAGGCCTTCCCTGTGTAAACGAACCAACGTCCGATAGACTAGGATAGGGGTGACGCCGGCGGCCAGGCCCAGAACACACGGTCTGCCGCTGTCCCCACGCTCTCGGACTAGCTTCGCGATCTCTCGCGCCGCGAGGGCGTCGACATCATACGCGTCTGAGAAAACCCTAACACTTGCGAGTACCATGGCGGAGACAGTGAGCCCGCCCACCATACGCTCGGGGGCCGTGCAATGCGAGCCTCGGCGCGGATCAGTGGTTCGTCATAGTCAGGTGGCCAGTTCCGAGTTAGAGTGCGCTTGGTCGCATGGCGCATGGCGCATGGCGCATGGCGCCCGGGGAGTGTAGAACATGACGGAGACACCGCTGCAAGTCGCTGTCGTCGTCGCTCACCCGGATGACGAGACGCTCTGGTGTGGCGGGCTCATTCTCCAGCATTTGGACTGGCACTGGCGCATCGTCACCCTGTGCCGCGGCTCCGACGAGGAGCGGGCTTCGCGGTTCGAGAGCGTTCTCAGACTGTTTGGCGCAAAGGGGGAAATGGCTGATCTGGACGACGGCCCGGATCAACGACCGTTACCGGCCGCAGAGGTTGAAGCGACGATCCTACGACTGTTGCCTCAGTCCGAGTTCGACTTGGTGCTAACGCATGGGCCGCTCGGCGAATACACCCGCCATCGTAGGCATGAAGAATGCTGCCGAGGAGTATCGATGTTGTGGCAAGCCCGGCGACTCGTTACCCGACACCTTTGGATGTTTGCGTACGAGGACGGAGGCGGCACCTACCCACCCCTGGTACAATCTGACGCCGACCGACGCGAAATGCTCCCGCTGGACGTCTGGCGCGAGAAAAGAAGGGTCTTGACCGGTCTCTACGGCTTCAGTGACGATAGCTGGGAGGTACGAGTTGCACCTCGCGAAGAGGGTTGGTGGTGCTTCGACGAGGCCACTTCAGCCCGCGAGCACGTGCAACGATGGAGTTCCGATCCGTGAAGGTTCTGATCCTCTACGACTACCCCCCGAGTCCGGGTGGCCTCGCGACTCAGGGTGA
>JBARTN010000074.1:0-30061 GCA_049645265.1 Polyangiales bacterium | reverse complement strand
CTGAAACTCGCTGCCCCGATTCGGAACGCTGTGCAGGGTGATGTGGCCGTTGTGCGACTTCGCGATCTCGTACACGGCGGCGAGGCCCAAACCTGCCCCGACTTGGTCGCCCTTGGTGCTGAAGAAGGGATCGAAGGCGCGTTCACGCGTTGCATCGTCCATTCCTATGCCCGTGTCCTCGACCGTGACGATTGCGTGCGCAACCAGGGGGTTGAGCGGCGCCTTTTCCAGGTCGACGGGATCGGCCTTCTTCGCGCTGAGCTTGAGCTTGCCTCCGTTGGGCATGGCGTCGCGGGCATTGATGAGCAGGTTCATGAGCAGCTGGTGGAGCTGACCGCGGTCACCACTGACTTTGAGGCCACGATCGATGCGAGCTTCGATGGAGATCCCACGGTGAAAGGTGTGACGTGCGAGCTGGACGACGTGATGGCAAAGCTCGGAGAGGTCGACTTCCGTATGACTTCGCTCGACTTCTCGCGCAAAACCCAGCAAGCGGCTGGTCATCTCCGTCGCCGCCGCGGCCGCCGAGCGGATGTCGTTGAATGCTTCGCGGACGTCGGGGTCGCTGACCTGAATTTCGCCCGGAAGCCCGTTCAAGAAATCGATGCTGGATCTCACCGCTCCCAGAAGATTGTTGAAATCGTGCGCTACTCCCGTTCCGAGCCGCCCGATCGCCTCGAGCTTGCGCCGCTGCGCGACCTGCTCCTCCATCGGATCGTGATGCGCAAACAGGAGCAAGGAGCTGCCGATCTGGATTCGGTCGCCGTAGGTGAGCACCCGCCGGTTCACCGCCGTCCCGTTGACCTGGGTCCCATTTCGGCTCGCGAGGTCTTCGATCAAATACGAGCCGTTCTCGTGTTGGAAGATACGCACATGAACGCGGGACACGAGGGTGTCGTCGACTTGTACGTCGGCGTTCTCTCCGCGGCCTAGCGTGAGCTCTTTTCCAATCGCGTACTTGTCGCCCGCCAGCTTGCCCGCGAGCACGACGATGCGAGCCTCCTCCTGCTTATTGGAGAGGCCCTTCTGCTTGAACACGTGTTGGCGTGTAACCTCGGTGGGATCGTCTCGCGACATCTGGCGGCGGGCCCTCGAAGCCCATTAGATCCTAGCCTGCAGGACCGAAGGAGGGTGTAGCCCCGGGGGGTGAGGGGCTCCAGCGCACATCGTCGCCAGATTGATCTCTGAGGAGCTTCGGTCATATTGGCGCTCCAGCAATGGCCACCTCGAAGCGATTCCTGTCCGAATTCCGAATAATTCGAGGTGCTTTTGTCCTGACGGCCCTGCTCGCGCTCCTGCTGCAGGGTTCGAGCGGCGGGCATATGCTCCTCGTCGAGCATAGCCGCTGCGCCGAGCACGGTGAGCTGGTCCACGGCGGTGCTCACCAGCATGAGGCGGGTGCCGATCGGCAAGCCGAGTCGCTTCTGCTCCAAGGGGCGCCCGACTCCGGCCCTGACGAAGCGCACGGTCACTGCCCGGGACTAAGCGACCGACGAGACGCCCTCGTTTCGATCGGCGCCGTGCGTGCAGGCATCCGAGTGCCCGCGGCGCAGGCCGAACTTCGCCTTCTTCGCGCCGACATCGCGCCCAGCACCTTCCGCCTGCGGCTGGCACCGAAGACTTCACCTCCTGCCTGACGTTCGTTGGTCAAACGTTCGTTGAACCGCGCGACTGCGCGAAGGCAGGAGTACTGAGTGAGAAGGAAGCATAGGAAAACTAGAGGCGCAATTGCGCTTGTCATCTTAGCCCTCTGGGCAGCAGGACCGGTTCGTGCGCAGGAGGCCCCGCGGGTCACGGACGCTGGCACGGACGCTGACGCCGGCACTGGCACTGACGCTGGCACTGACGCTGACCCGGATGCCAAACTGCACCCACCGCATCTCCTCGTATCCCCGCCACCGGTCTATCCGCCAGGCCAATTGAGCTCCGGCCTGCATCCCACCGTGATCCTTTTGGTCACCGTCACCCCAGACGCGAAGGTCACCGACATCGTCGTGGAGCACTCCGCCGGTTCGGAGTTTGATGCAGCCGCGGTCGAGGGCGTACAGGCCTGGAAATTCGAGCCGGCGAAACGGGGTCAGACTCCGGTCGCAAGTCGAATCCGCGTCGCAGTCCACTTTGAAGAACCGGAGGTCGGCGTCCACGACCAGACCGGCGCCTACGCCGGCGCCGCGGCTGGCACTGGCACTGGCACTGACACTGGCACTGGCACTGGCACTGGCGCTGACACTGACACTGACACCGACACTGACACCGACACTGGTGCTGCGTTCCGGACCGACGCTCAGGTCGACGCGGAGCGCCTGCGTAGCGGCGGCCGTGGTGCTGCGGACTTCGAAATCGGCCAAGACATCCTCAACGCCGCCCCTGTCTTTTCGGCAAACGACCTCCTCAAGCGCGTCCCCGGTCTCTATGCGTCGAAGCCCGAAGGCGGCGCAGTCGGTGAGCGGTTCTTTCTCCGTGGATTCGACTCGGAGCACGGCCAGGACATCGAATTCAAGCTCGGCAACATCCCGCTCAACCAGCCGTCACACATTCACGGGCAGGGCTACACATTCCAGGGCTTCATCATCCCCGAGGTGGTACGAGAGCTCCGCGTCACCGAAGGGGTCTACGATCCAATTCAAGGTGACTTCGCGATCGCAGGCACCATCGAGTACGAGCTCGGCGTCGAGCAGCGCGGCGTCTACGCCCAGACAGAGCTCGGGTCGTTTCGCACGTTCCGACAGACCGCGATCTTTGCGCCCGAAGGCAGTGACCCCGACACGTTTGGTGCTTTTCAGCTTCGGCGAACCGACGGATTCGGCCAGAACCGCGAAGGCATCGATGGCTCGGTGATGTTCCAATTCGGTTTCGGTCGCGAGAAGTGGCGTTTTCGGGTTCTTGGCAGCTTCGGGGGCGCTCGCTACGACTTGGCCGGCGTCCTCCGCCTCGATGACATTCAGGCCGGTGAAGTGGGCTGGCTCGACGTCTACCCCTTCGATACAGCGCGCGCCCAAAACGGCTCGAATCTCAGCAGCATGCTCGGGTTCTCGGGCGAGCACCGCGGAAAGAACAAGCGCAATTCGAGCTTCGCCCTCTGGCTTCAGTTTCACGATTTTCGACTGCAAGAGAACCTCCGTGGTTTTCTCGAAACGGATGCCGACGGAGACACGCCCGGTGATCTTGTCGAGCAGCTCGATCGGCGCTTCGTCATCGGCGGCAACGCACGGCATCGAACGCGCGAGTTTGCACCGACCGATTGGGCCAAGGGAACCGTCGAGCTCGGCGTATCGACCCGCGTCGACCTCATTGATCAGGAGCTCAACTTGCTCGAAGCTCCAGGAAACCGAGTCTATCAGGAGCGTATCGACGCAGAGATCGCGGAAACCGACCTCGGCATCTGGCTGGACCTCGACTGGGATTTCACCAAGTACCTGAACATCACCGGTGGCGTTCGTTCCGATGTCTTGTTCTACAACGTCACAGACCGACGCGAGAGCGTTTCGCCCGTGGGCGCAGCGCCCTATCGCCGTACCGCAGCGGGCGTCGTGGTCGGACCTCGCGCTGTGTTCACGGTGAAGCCGATCGAGGAGCTCGACGTCGTGCTCGCCTATGGGCGCGGCTTCCGCTCACCTCAGGCGCGCCTGATCACCGAGGACGGAGACGTCCCGTTCACGAAGGTCCACTCCGCGGACGTCGGCTTGCGAACGCGCATCGGGAAGAATGACGAGCTTCGACTCGCACTGACGGGGTTCTTTACGAAAATGAACAACGATCTGATTTTCGAAGCGCACGAAGCCCGATTTGAGACGATCGGACCGACGACTCGCATCGGTGCGGTCTTCTATGCCCAGGCACGCCCCCTACCCTGGCTCTTCGGCGCGTTTTCGGTGACCTACGTGAAGGCCACCCTGGACGAAACCCCGGAGCCCGAACCGGATGAGCCGCCGTCCGGTCTTCAAGCCGGCGACCCGATTCCGTTCGTTCCTCCATGGCTCTTGCGACTCGACCTCGGCGCATCGGACGACCTCGTCGACCTGGGCAAACACCCCCTCCGCGGCAAGGTCGGCGTCGGCTACACCTTCATCAGCCAGCGCCCGTTGCGCTTCTCTGAGAATTCGCCACGCGTGAACCTCCTCGAGTTGAGCGCCGGCCTCTCCTGGGGGTTCTTGGAGCTGGGCTTCCAGGTCTTCAACGTGCTGGATACCCGATACGCAGCCCAGGAATTCGTTTTCGAGTCCAACTGGAGCCCCACAACCCCGCCATCGGACGAACCCGCACGACACATCGCCGCCGGCGCCCCCCGAACCTTCCTCTTCCAAATAGGCATCCGCCTCTAACGGGGACACGCTCCCCCTCCAGAACACGACTATTTTCAAGGGGTTGGGCCCAACACCGCGAAAACTGAACTCCAGGTGGGTTTTCGCGGTGTGCCTTCCAAGCATCGGGAATCACAGCCTTTCCGAGGGGGGAGCGTGTCCCCTTTTTGCGCTAGGTTTTGTGCGAATGGACTTTCCGATTGCGATTATTGGCGCTGGCTTTGCTGGGATCGGCGCGGCGATTCAGCTGAAGAAGGCCGGTATTCACTCGTTCACGATCTTCGAGCGCGCCAACGAAATCGGCGGCACTTGGAGAGACAATACCTATCCGGGCGCTGCCTGCGACGTGCCCTCGCACGTGTACTCGCTCTCATTCGAGCAGAATCCCAACTGGAGCCGGCGCTACGCCACGTCCTGGGAAATCCAGGAGTACCTTCTCAGCGTCGTCGACAAGCACGAGCTCCGCGAGCAGATGCGACTCAACACGGAAATCATCGAAGCTCGCTTCGATGAGGAACCTGGTTGCTCACGACGAACGATGGCGAAACGTTCACCGCGCGCGCGGTCATGGCCGGCGTCGGGGGTTTGGTCGATCCGTCCTATCCGAACATCGCCGGGGTAGACCAGTTCGAGGGCAAGATGATGCACACCGCTCGCTGGAACCACGAGGTCGACCTCACGAACAAGCGAGTCGCGGTCATTGGAACCGGGGCCAGTGCCGTTCAGGTCGTGCCGAGCATTGCATCCATCGTCGCCATGTTGAGCGTCTTTCAACGCACGCCCGCTTGGGTGGTCGGCAAGTTCGACGCCCTGTACCCCAATTGGCTTCGGAGATTCTTGGCGCGAGTCCCGTTCTTTCTGCGCGCAAGCCGTTTGGCGAAGTACTGGACCAGCGAGCTCCTCGGACCGATCGTCTTCTTCAATTCGAGGATTCTCTCGAGGGCTGGCGTCGCTCTCTCGATGTGGAATCTCAGACGCCAAGTGAAAGACCCCGAGCTCAGAAAACGGCTCACGCCCAATTTTCAGTTTGGTTGTAAGCGGGTTTTGGTGTCTGACGACTATTGGGCGTCGTTCGAACGCGAAAACGTCGATCTTGTCACCAACGCGATCGAAGGCATCGAGAGCAATGGAATCCGAACAAAGGATGACCGTCGCCGGCTTCCCAAACTGGTTCATCATGATGGGCCCGAACACCGGCCCCGGTCATACGTCGGTGTTGGTCTACACCGAAGCGCAGATCTCGCACGCCCTCCAAGCGATCAAGAAGCTCATGGCCGAGAACTTGAAGTACATGGACATTCGCCAGGACGTTCAGGACCGGTACAACGCGGGCATCCAGAAGCGGATGAAGCACATGGTCTGGGGCGGCTGCAAGAGTTGGTACCTGAACGAAGACGGCAGCAACCATTCGCTCTACCCAGGCTTTGCAGCCGAATACGTTCTACGAACGCGAAAGCTCCGGTCCGAAGATTACGAAACCGCCGCCTTCTAGGAGAGACCGATGCCGCCCTGGAGTAGGTGGGTAGCGGCGAGGGCGAGTTTGCGGGCGTCTTCGGAGGAGAGGTCTCGGACTCTGGGGTGGCGGTCGACGATCATGCGGGCGAGGCCGTGGGTCAGGGCTTCGCTGCTGAGGGCGATGAGCTCCGGGTCGGCGTCTGGGATCAAGCCCGCGTTCTGGCCCTCATAAATGAGCGCGATCAACTTCAGTCTGCGCTCATCGTTGACCTCGCCCAGAAAAGCGCCGGAGACGGATGGCGTGCTTTGAACGAGTTGGAAGAGGTTGGGGTGCTCCGCTGCGAAACGCACGTAGGCAACGGTCATCGCCCGAAACTGTGTGAGGGCGTCGGCGCGATCGTCTGCCGCTTCGTCGAGCTGCCGCTGAAGGTCCGCGGAAGCCTTTTCGGCGACGGCTTGCAGCAAGAGCTGCTTATCGGCGAAGTGTCGAAACGGCGCGGCGGACGAGACCCCCGTCTCGCGAGCCAGCGCTCGCATGCTGAGCCCCTCGACACCTTCGGAGTCGACGAGGCCGAAGGCCGTCTCCACCAAGGCCTCCCTCAGATTGCCGTGGTGATAGGACTTCCGTTCCGACCTCATGCGGCGAGTTTACCAGGTGATGTTAGCGGCGCTCACTTCCCCGCAATCGAGATGTAAGCAGTGCTAACTTCACTCATTGTCTCGGTGGCAAGGCGGCAGCCCGCAATGTGAGCGATGCTTACAATCGAAAAACCCAAAGTTAGCAGCGCTTACATATAGACGAACCAGATGTTAGCGGCGCTCACATGAGCGAAGGGGTTCACTGGCAAACGTTCTCGGAGAAGTCGCACTTGTAGCCGTAGGGGCAGTCCCGGCTCTCGATGCAAGGCAACTCTTCGCACACGCCCTTTTCCTGGTTGCAGAAGTACGGAGGCGCGCAGGAGTGCAGGTGACAGGCGATCTCCCCCCGCGAAGGACCCGACGAGCGCGGCTCCCCCTCGCTACTCGGGCCTGCCCCGGTGGTCCCCTCCGTGTTCGCCGCCTTGCTGCAACCCAGGGTGATCACGAAGCAACATAGCGTCGCGAGAACCAGCCCCAGTCTCCACATCCCGCGCATTTGGGAAAGATGATAGATTTCGTGCATGGCGGCAAAGCATATCCTGGCCTGCATCGATTTCTCCGAACATTCGACGAGGGCTCTGGCGGAGGTCGGGGAATACGCGAGAGCCAATGGCAGCAAAGTGACGCTGGTCAACATTTCGGACCCGCAGGCCTTCATTCCGCCGCAAGCCATCGTCGAGCCGGCAGCCAAAACCGACGACGCCGCACACGAGGCCGAGCTTGCCAAGCTGCGAAACCAGCATCTGTCCGATGTTCAGGTGGAGCTCGCGGTGATTGCCGACCACGCCCCTGCCAGAGCGATCTGCGACTACGCAGAGAATCACGGCGTGGACCTGATCGTCCTTGGGTCCCATGGACGGGGCGGGATGGAACGTTGGCTGATTGGAAGCGTCGCCGAGCGCGTGGTCCGACACGCAGCGTGCAGCGTCTACGTCGTCCGGCACTGACTTCAAACGCGCCCCCTACCCTGCTAGGCTCGGCGCATGGGGAAGCGCAGGGCCTGGTCGATCCTCGGTAATTCGCAGCGTCTCGACGGTGGCGCGATGTTCGGCAACGCGCCACGCTCGCTCTGGCGCAAGTGGGTCGAGCCCGACGAGCGCAATCGCATTCCGCTTGCATGCCGGGCGCTGCTCATCGAAGACGGCGACCGTCGAATTCTTTTTGAAGCCGGAATTGGCGCCTTCTTCCCGCCTCAGCTGCGCGACCGCTTCGGTGTCCAAGAGGAAAGCCACGTCCTGCTCGACAACCTGCAAAAGGCGGGCTTCTCCCACGAGGACATCGACTGCGTCGTCCTATCGCACCTTCATTTCGATCACGCAGGGGGTCTGCTCACCGCGTACGAGCCGGAAGAGCCAATGCGGCTCTTGTTCCCCAAGGCAAGATTCATCGTGAGTTGGCAGGCTTGGCAACGCGCCAAGCATCCGCACGCTCGAGACCGCGCTTCGTTCATTCCAGAGCTTCCACCGCTGCTCGAGGAGAGCGGCCGACTCGAGGTCGTCAAAGGTCATCGCTCGGATACGCTGGGCGCCGACTACAAGCTCTGGCTTTCGGAAGGGCATACGCCCGGCCTCATGTTGACCGAGATCCCCGGCGACGATGGTCCCGTGGTGTACGCGGCTGACCTCATCCCAGGGCGTGCATGGGTGCACCTGCCGATCACCATGGGCTACGATCGCTACCCTGAGCAGCTGATCAACGAAAAGACGGACATGCTTACGCGTTTGGTCGAGCAGCGCGGCCGCTTGTTTTTCACCCACGACCACGAAGTCGCCCTGGGGCGAGTCGCCCGCAACGACAAAGGCCGGTTTTTCGCAGAAGAAACCTGCACTGAGCTCGTAGGCGCTCCTTGGTGAAGCGCGTGGTAGAGTAGCTCTCTTTGGAGAGATGATGCCTGACGGCAACGGCGAAACGCTCAGACGAATCGAAACCGGCGACCAATACATCGAAAGCCTTCGCGGCCGAAACCTGAAGGTCTATCTATTCGGTGAGCTGGTCGGCGAGCCGGTGGATCATCCGATGATCCGACCATCGATCAACGCTGTGGCGGAGACTTACGAGCTCGCGATGCGGGAGCCGGAAGTCGCCACGGTCGAGTCATCCCTTACCGGCAAGCCGGTGAACCGATTCCTGCACGTTGCGCAAAGCCCCGAAGACCTGGTCGCCCAAAACATGATGCAGCGAAAGCTCGGACAGAACACGGGCACCTGCTTTCAGCGCTGCGTCGGCATGGACGCATTCAACTCGCTCTACTCGGTCACCTATGAAATCGATGAGAAGCACGGCACGCCGTACCATCAGCGGCTCAAGTCGTTCCTGACCACGATGCAAGAGCGCAACTACGTCGTCGGCGGTGCGATGACCGACGTCAAAGGCGATCGAAGCAAGGCTCCGCACGAGCAAGACGACCCCGATCTCTTCGTACACATCAGCAAGCGAAACGAAGACGGCATTTGGCTCAAAGGCGCCAAGGCACATCAAACCGGGTGCATCAACTCCCATTTTATCATCGCAATGCCGACCATGCGGCTAGGCCCCGCCGACAAAGACTACGCCGTCGTCGCCGCATTCCCGGTCGATGCGCCGGGCATCACCTACATCTACGGTCGCCAATCCTGCGACACCCGCAGTATGGAAGGCGGCTCGATCGACGTCGGTAACGCGAATTTCTCTGGCCAAGAAGCCATGGTCATCCTCGACGACGTCTTCGTCCCCTGGGGCCAGGTCTTCATGGACGGTGAATACGAGTTCGCCTCGATGCTCGTCGAGCGGTTCACCTGTTACCATCGCCGTAGCTACGTCTGCAAAACGGGCGTCGGCGATGTGCTCATCGGCGCGGCCGCGCAAATCGCCGAGTACAACGGCGCGGACAAGGCTTCCCACATCAAGGACAAGCTCGTCCAGATGACCCACCTGAACGAGACCATGTACGCGACCGGAATTGCATCTTCGCATCAGGCAAAGGCCACTAAATCAGGCGCGTACTTGAACGACGACATGCTGGCCAATGTCTGCAAGCACCACGTGACCAAGATGCCCTTCGAAATCGGACGCCTCGCCCAAGACTTGGCCGGCGGCCTGGTCAGCACCGCGCCCTCGGAAAAAGAGCTCAAGCACCCGGAGCTCGGCGCCCTTCTCGACAAGTACCTCAAGGGACGCGCCGACGTTCCCACCGAAGCACGCATTCGCATCCTGCGTTTGATCGAGAACATGACGATGGGTCGCAACGCCGTCGGCTACCTGACCGAGTCCCTGCACGGCGCCGGCTCCCCACAAGCACAGCGCATCCAGATTGGCCGACAGATGGAGCTCGACTTCAAGAAGGGGCTCGCACGACGACTGGCAGGCGTGGATTCAGGCGTCGACGACTAGCCGCGTCAGTTTCGACTCAGGACAAATCGACCTCTAAGTGCTAGCGGGAGGCCGTCAAATTGAATAGGTTACCGCTGATGCGATGGTGGGGGAGCGTCTGGCTAGGGAGAGCATGGATCTGCGTGGCGGTCCTCGGTTGCGACCGGGGCGCGACGGTGGAAACCCCCGTGCAGCAGGTCGATTCCACGGCGGCGCACAGCGGAGCCGCCGAGCGCCAGAAGCCAAACGAGCTCGCTCTGGGCGCCTCGGAGCCGGAGGGACTGCTGATTGGCGAGTACCGGCTCGCGGACGATCCCGTCATCGACGGGGATACGATTCGAGTCGAAGGGATCGATGGCTCCCTTCGATTGCTGTCGCTCGACACCGAGGAGCGGCTCCACAGCAAAGCCGACCGCGCGGCTGCGTCGAAAGACTTCGAGCAGTACCTGAAAAGGAAGCGCGCCGACAAGGCACGGCCACAGAAGACGGGAACGCCCATGGGAGAGGAGGCGGCGAACTTCGCCGAGGCCTTCTTTGAAGGCGCCGAAGTCGTAAGACTGGAGCGCGATGACTCGAAAGAGATTCGAGGGCAGTTCGGGCGACTTCTCGCATACGCCTTCGTGAAGAAGAGCGGACGCTGGACGAGCTACAACGTCGAGTGCGTGCGCGCCGGGATGAGCCCGTATTTCACCAAGTACGGTTACTCGCGCCGCTTTCACAATCAACTGACGCACGCGGAAGCCGAAGCCCGGGAGGCCAAGCGCGGCATTTGGGACCCGAGCGCCAAGGGATACGGAGACTACGACGAGCGCAAGGCCTGGTGGGACGCGCGGGCCGACTTCATTCGAGCCTTCGAGCACGAAGCAAATCGTCGAGACGATTTCATCCTGCTGACGCAATGGGATGCGCTTGAACGACTGGAAAAGAACGTGGGCAAAGCGGTCACGGTCTTGTCGACTGTCGACCGCATCGACCACTTCAAGGGACTGGTCCGCGTCTCTTTGGCGGCGCAGAGCGACCAGCGATTTCCTGTGATCTTCTTCGATCGGGCCGTGTTTCGCGCAGCGGGGATTGAAGGCTTCAAGGGCGAGCCCTTGACCGTTCGAGGCACCGTGGAGCGCTACGCAAAGGGCAGCTACCGCACGCTTCAAATCGTCGTCCAAGAGCCAGAACAGATCGGGCTTCCCTCCTTCCCCTGAGACGAGGACGAAACCGCACACGCCCTCGACCGATAACGCCGGAAACGAAAGAGGCGGGAGGTCGAGATGGTGGGTGTTCGGAATGGGGCGCTTCGGGTCGCGTGCTCGGTGTTGGTGCTCGGCGCCTGCGCGCGCAAGGAGCTGGTTGCGACAGGCGTGTGTGATGACGTAGCACCGGGTGACCTCGTCATCACGGAAGTCCACGCCAACCCGGACGGCAGCGACGGTGATGGCGAGTACGTAGAGCTATTCAATACTAGCGGGGGCCCGCTGCTGCTGGACGGCCTGACGCTTGCATCGAGCCGCTCTGACGGAACCGGCGCGAAAGCACACCGCTTCTTCGGCACGTCGGTGGGCGCAGGCGACTACTTGGTTGCAGGGAACGCGCCTCTCGATTCGATGCCACCGCACCTAGACTACAGCTACGGAGACGCGCTTGGCAGTCTCCGTAACTCCGATGCGCGGATTTCGATTCGCTGCGGCGAGAGCCTCATCGACCAAGTGAGCTACGAGAGCACCGCGGACGGCCGTGCGCTCGAGCTCGACGGAAGGTTCGCGCCTGACCACGAGCTGAATGACGAGGTGGCTCGCTGGTGTACGACGCCGGAGGGGGTCGATGAGGTTTCCCCAGGCAATTTCGGGACCCCTGGAGCCGTGAACAGCCCGTGTGCCTTCGATCAGCCGCAGGGCGGTTGTCTCGAATCTGGGACGCGCCGAGCCGTCCGAATCCCTGAGCCAGGGGAGGCGCACCTTCGGGAATGGATGGCCAATCCCGCGGGCGCAGACGCCGATCTCGAATGGGTCGAGGTGTTCTTCGCTGCCGAAGCCGACCTCAACGGCTTCCAGCTGGGGCCGGCGCCCGACGCTCTGGTGACGGTGGTCGATGAGGACGCGTGTTTTCCGGTCGGCGCGGGGGAACGGGTCGTCTTCGGGGCGAGTCCGGCGGCGGCTCCCCGCGTCGACGCGGAGCTAGGGTTCAGTCTGGGGAACTCCGGCGAGCGACGCATCGTGGCGGGCCTGAATGGCATCGTTCTCGACCAAGTCGACTACGACGGCACGGTCGAAGGCCGCGCCTGGCAGCTCGACCCGAATGACCAGCTCTGCGTCGCTCTGACGCAGGATGAGTACATCTCCGACAACTTCGGTACGCCCGGCGAGAGCAACCCGATCTGTCCGCTGGTCTTGGGCCCCGGCATGTGCATGGACGAGGGCGCGCCCCGCAAGGTCGTCAGCCCAAGTCCGGGTGAAGCCCGGATCACAGAGTGGATGGCGAACCCGCTCGAAGTCGGGAACCGCGACGGGGAGTGGCTCGAGGTCCGATTCGACAGCGCGGTCGATCTGAACGGGCTCGTACTTTCGGACCTCAACTCCAGCAGCGACGCGATCGAACCAGAGGACTGTTTGGAAGTGGCCGCGGGGGCCCACGTGCTCTTTGCCCGAAATGCGAATCCCACAGAAAACGGCGGGCTCGAACGCGTCGATCTCGAACTGTCTCTTTCGTTGAACAACAGCGACGAGACGATCGTGTTGAGCATCGGCGACCAGGCTCTCGACTCGGTGAGCTACGAGCGCTCCAAAGCCGGCATAGCGACTCAAATCGACCCACTCGGCAATGTCTGCGATGCCACGCAAGCCTACGGCGATGGCGGCTTGGGTACCCCTGGCGCCCCGAATCCCTGGTGCGCCTGAGGCGAGCCCTCCTCTCGGGCTGGCTCCTCGTGCTGGCACCCCGAACGGCATCGGCGGCTCAGTACGAGGTCTTCATCGACATCGAAACCGAGCAAGACTTGTACGACCTCCTGATCACCGAGCAGATCTCGGTGTCATCGTTCAACGCGCTTCTGCTCCTCCATCAAACGCGCGTCGACCTCAATCGGGCCGCACGACAAGACCTGTATCTGCTGCCAAACCTCGACTATGCGCAGGTCGACCGAATCCTCGCCTACCGAAAAACGGTGACATCGATTCACAGCCTGGATGAGTTGGTTGCAGCGGGTGCAATCGAGCCCGACTTGGCGGGCTCGATTCGCGCGTTCATTATCGTCCGCGATTCGAGTTCCGCAAGGTCGCAAACCAACGCTTTGTTGCGTCTCCAAGCACGATGGACCGGGCGATACGATCGGCTCCCGCCGGCTTTCGCTTTGCAGGCCCGCGTCCAGACGCTCGGCAACCTGGACATGGGAGTCGCGGCGGCCCTGACTCGAAACGGCTTGCGTCGCGTTCGCTGGGATTCGACTCGAAACGCGCTCAGCGCCGAGCCCGAGCGCGTGCGATTCGAGGTCCCGAAGCTCTACGTCGAATGGGATGACGAGCAATGGGAGGTCGTGGCGGGGACCTATCGTATCGGTTTTGGGCAACGCTTGACGTTCGATGTCACGGACCAGGTCACACCGAACGGCTCGTTTGGCGACTACGAGCTTCGACGTGGCAATGAGCTCGGTCTCCGCTGCAACCGCGCGCCTGGAGAGCTTCCCGAGCGGCCCTGTCCCAAGGGCCCGGAAGCCAGAGTCACCCCCGACTACACATGGACGAATCGCCTCGCAGGTGTCGCGATTGGATTAAAGGAGCTTCGCCTTGGGCAGGGCTGGCTTCAAGCCTATGCTTGGGGCTCGTATCAAGTGCACCGCATTCCGCAGATCGAGCTCGTCGATGCAGCGGCCTGCGACAATCCGCACCGGGACCAAGACCCGGGATGCCTCGCGCCACCGGTCTACGTGCGGGCTCGGGACCGAACGGCGCCGGCAAGCACGGCGAGGTTCGCAACCCTGCCGGCGATGTACGCCGAGAGCCTCGGAGGGGCGAACGCGAGCTACTTCTGGAACGACCGGGCTCATGTGGGCGTCACCGGATACGGCTCGGTGCCCAGATGGCTCATCGAAGGCGCCGATCTCGGGTTCCAGGATTTCTCGCGCAAGCCGTTCGGCGGGCCATTCGGGGCAGTTGGGCTGGACGCTGCGTTCGGCTTTGGTCAACAAGACTTCTTCGCGGAGGTCGCCCGTAGCTTCGATGCGCAGCGCGAAGGTGGTGGTGGGTACGCAGCGCTCGTTCGAGGCGTTACCACGCTGCCCAAGAGCGAGCTCGACGTGTCGTTGCGCTACTACGGCTCACGCTACGCGAATCCGTATGCGCGCCCGGTGTCGGCGCCCGATGAGCTAGACGGGCTACGGGCAAGAGATGAAGCAGGAGCTCGCTTCCGAGCAACGGCCCAGCTTGGTCGTCACGTCGTGCTCCGCACGCTGCTGGATGGATGGCGTCAGCTCTCCGCCGGTGCACTCAACGCGCTCCTCTTCGCGCGTACCGACTGGCGCATCAAGCCGAGATGGACCTGGGCGATGTGGGGCGAGTACCGAAACGGCTCCGGGCAGCGGTTCGTAGTGGCGACTCAGCTCGCCTACGAGCCAGTCCGACGCGTCAGCGTGTCGGGCCAAGTTCGGTACCGCTGGGGTGGCAAGCTCGGGGGCTATCGGCTTCAGCAGGACTTGGCTGCGATCGTCAACGTCACGGCCCGGCCCGTCGACCGGCTACGCGTCCGGTGCCGATTGCGGTACGACTTCGACGACGTTTGGGACAACCATCGCCTCCCCCAGTCGCTCTGGTCCTATCTGGATGTTGCGCTGACGTTGCGCGACCGGGATGTCTTGCGGTTGCGCTACGACTTCCGTGTGTTTCTCGATGAGCGCGAGTCGACGCTCTCGCGCGTGCCCAACCCCGAGCATTGGCTCTGGGTCGAGTACGTCTTTCGTTTCTCACCCTCTGGCGTCGGGAACAGCAGGCGCTAGTCTCCGCTGCATGGGAAGTTTCTCAGAGAAGCTGGAAGTCGTGCGGGTGCTCTATCGCGCGGGTGTGCTCAAACCCCTTGGACCCGGAAAAACACTACGCATCATGAGAGTCGCGAAAGGCTGGGGACGGTCGCCAGCCATGGGCTTCATCGCACTCGCCATTCGTCAGCCGGACACCCCTGCCGTCATCGACGACGACGGCTCGGCCACCTTCGACGAGGTGAATCGACGTTCCAACGCCTTGGCGCGTGGGCTTCAGGAAGCTGGAATGCGCGCCGGCGACGTCGTCGGGATCCTGTGCCGCAATCATCGGGGTTTCGTGGAGACCATCCTCGCTTGCTGCAAGGTTGGCGCGAATGCGGTCTTGCTCAACACGATGTTCGCCGCGCCGCAACTCACCGAAGTCGGCAAACGCGAGAAGGTCAGCACCCTACTCTATGACGAAGAATTCGCGAATATGCTCGAAGGTTTTCAAGGCATGCGGCGGTTCATCGTTTACGGATCTGGCACGGACCCGAACATCGATAACCTCATCTCGAGCCACGCCGACCACAACCTCGAGCCCCCGAGCATCGAGTCACGGTTCACGATGCTCACCTCGGGAACCACCGGAACGCCCAAGGGAGCGAAGCGCGGCTCTCCAAAAGGGATGCTTCCGATCGCCTCGCTGCTTTCGGCGCTTCCACTTCGGACCGGCGAACGCACCATGGTCGCAGCCCCGCTGTTCCACTCCTGGGGCCTCGGGCAGTTTCAGTTGGGACTCGTTCTGGGCACGACCTACTTCATGACCAGGCGATTCGACCCCGAGGCGACCTTGCGCATGATCGCCGAGCACCAATGCACCTCCCTCGCGATCGTCCCGATCATGATGCAGCGCATGCTCGCGCTGCCAGATGAGGTGAAGCGCAAGTATGACCTCGGCTCGCTGCGCGTCACGGCAGCAAGCGGCTCGGCGCTGCCCGGTCACCTGGCGACCGAATGGATGGATACCTTCGGTGACAACCTCTACAATTTCTACGGCTCGACCGAAGTCGCCATGGCCTCGGTTGCGTCGCCGGAAGACATGCGAGCTGCGCCAGGGACCGCGGGTAAGGTTCCGCTGGGCACGGTCGTGAAGATCCTCGACGAGCGGGGCGAGCCGCTGCCCACCGGCCAAACCGGCCGCATCTTCGTCGCCAACGCCATCTCTTTCGAAGGCTATACCAGCGGGGACGACAAAGAGCGGTTGGGTTCTCTGGTCAGCAGCGGTGATGTCGGCCACTTCGACGAGAATGGGCGACTCTTCGTCGATGGCCGTGACGATGACATGATCATATCCGGTGGCGAAAACCTATTCCCGCGCGAAGTCGAAAACCTGATCGCCGGCCATGACGACGTCGAGGAAGCGGCTGTGATCGGCGTGAGCGATCGGGACTGGGGTCAACGGCTCCGGGCGTTTGTCGTCCTCAAGCCCGACGCCAAGCTCGACGAAAACGCCGTGAAAGCCTACGTGAAGGAGCACCTCGCGAGCTACAAAGTCCCGCGCGACGTGATGTTCATCGATGCCCTGCCCCGCAATGCAACCGGAAAAGTCCTGAAGAGGGAGCTCGAACGATGAAACGATTGCGCGCTAGGAGTCCGTGAACAGTGCTTTGAGGAACTTCTGAAGCTCCGCCCAACTTTGCGTGTCGGCGGCTTCGTCGTAGGCGATCGGCATGTTGAGCTTCTTGCCTCGCTCGGTCGCCTCGGGATTGGTGAAGGCGTGCTTGGCGCCGGGATACGCGATGAACGTATAGTCCACGCCGGCCGCGTCCATTTCCTTCTTGAACGCAGCGACTTGCTCTGGAGGAACCAGCGGGTCGTCCGCGCCATGGAGCACCAAGGCCTTGGCCTTGAACACACCGGGCTGAGCCGGCAGGCCCTGAGGCGACAAGGTTCCGTGAAAGCTTGCCACCCCATCGAGGTCGGCTCCGAGTCGGGCCATCTGCAAGACGACCGCTCCGCCGAAGCAATAGCCGATCGCGGCGATCTTGGATGGATCGGTTGCATCGTGCTTCTTCAACAAATCATACGCAGCCAAGAATCGCTCCTTCGCAACAGCATCGTTGCTGACTGCTTCCATGACGAACTTCTGGGCGTCCTCTGGATGTTGGGTGTTCTTGCCGTCACCGTACATGTCGAGCGCCAGCGCCACATAGCCTTCCTCGGCAAGCATCCGCGCACGCCGCCGGACGTAATCGTTGTGCCCCCACCACTCGTGCACCACGATGACCCCGGGGAGTGGTCCAGGCTTGCTCGGATCCCAGGCCAGGTAGCCTTTCAGTGTGGTGTCGCCGGCGCGATAGGAAACTTCTTCGCCTCGGAGGTCCGGTCCGCTCGCGGTGTTGGTCATGGCAGGCTCCTTTGCGACGGTGTCGGCCTTCTTCCTACAGGATGTACAGGCCAGCAGGCAAAGTACGAGAATTGGGATCAGACGTGGCATCGGCGTATCCGGACCGATGGTGCCCGAGCGCCCGTGGCGCTACCAGCGGAAGTTGAAGTCTGCGCGGCCGGTTTTGCCACACCGGCGGCCAGCCGTTACCGTGAAGTGATGAATTTGGGGGTTTCGAGAGTGGTCCCGGTCGCGGCGTTGATCGTCTGGGCCGGCTTCGCCGCGCCATCGGTCGCCGTGGCCGAAGTGTTCCTGGCGGGTCCGAGCGATGACGTCGAGTTGATGATCAACACGCTACAGCCGGGTGACGAGCTCGTGCTGTCGGGCGGCATGTACACCTTGTCCGAGCGCTTCTCGTTCGCAATCACGGGTACCGAAAACGCGCCAATCACGATTCGTGCGGCCGACGGGGAGGTACCCCATCTTCATCGACCGAGCGCAAACCAAAACATCATCGACATCGATCAAGCGGAGCACGTCACGATTCGGGGTATCGAATTTTCCGGCGGCTCAGCGGGCATTCGAATTAGCGGCGCGCGTTTCCTGACCATCGAAGACTGCGAGGTGCACGACACCGGCGATGTTGCCATCAGGGCAAACGATTCGGGTGTCACCTACGAATCGCTCCGCATCCTTCGGAACCACATCCACCACACCAACAACACCGGTGAGGGAATGTACCTTGGCTGCAACAACGGCGGCTGCGAGGTCGTCGGCAGCCTGATCGAAGGAAACTACATTCACCATACGAACCAGACTTCGGTCAGCCAAGGCGATGGCATCGAGCTCAAAGAGGGAAGCTTCGGCAACGTCATCCGCGACAACGTGATTCACGACACGAACTACCCCTGCATTCTCACCTACGCTTCGAACGGCGCAGCCAACATCATCGAACGGAACGTCATGTGGAACTGCGGTGACCATGGCATTCAATCGGCCGCAGACGCGGTGATTCGCAACAACATCATCCTCGGTGCAAGTGCGGACGGAATTGCCATGCAGCCGCACCAGTCGGGAAGCCCGTCGGAGCTCGTGGTGGTGCACAATACCGTGCTCAATGCCGGCGGCGACGCCATCAGTCTGCGTGGCATCTCCGGATCGGTCGTCATCGCCAACAATGCGCTGTACGCACAGGACGGATGGGCGTTCTTCGTGAACGGTGGCACCTCCGGCCTCGTGTTTGCAGGGAACGCGGGGATGGGCGGAGTGTCCGATGGCGCGCTCGCGATGCTTTTGGGGGATATCGACCTCGATTTCGTCGGTGCGAGCCTCACCGGTGCGCCGCCGATGAGTGTCTTTCCGGCGCTGGGAAGCATTTTGGCGGCAGCCGGAAGTCCGGCTCACGTCGTAGCGGATGACTTCAATGGAACCCCTCGCGCGGGCGTTGCTGACATCGGCGCCTATCTGTTCTCCGCGGACGGCAACCCGGGCTGGGAGCTCGCCGAGGCGTCAAAGACATCGACCCCCACCAACAATCCGGGTGCGGGTGGGACGGGCGGCAGCATGGGCGGATCCGGGGGATCGGGCGGGGCTCCTCGAAGCGGCCCACCGCCGTCTGGCGGCTCTTCTGGCTGCCGCGTGGGTTCGACAGGCGATACCACCGCGCACCTGATGATGTGGCTGATTGGCTCCTTGCTGTGGCTCCGGCGTGTGCGCCGAGCTCCATCGCTCGGTCCGAGCTAAACTCGGTTATTCTCCCGAAATGGAACGGGCGCGCGAACGTGCTGCAGCGATCGCGGTATTGACATCGATTCCGATGATTGGGCAGCTGATCGCCGGGCGTGCCGTCCGTGACACGCTGTTTCTGACGGAATACGATGCCGTCTATCTGCCTCGGGTGATGTTGGCCGCAGCGGCGCTTTCACTGGGTGCCGCGATCTCGGTCGGCCGCTTGATGCCCAGGTTCGGACCACGGGTAACCGCCGCGGGCCTCGCGCTGATTAATGGCACAGTCTTCGTGCTCGAAGCGGCTCTGCTCGACGCCGCACCAAGGGTCGTTGCTGTGGTCGCGTACGTTCACGTGAGCACGCTGGGAGCCCTGGTCATCAGCGCGTTTTCCTCTATCGTGAATGAACGTTTCGATCCGCTCTACGCGAAGACGGTCGTCGCTCGAGTCGGCACCGGCGCGACGCTCGGCGGCGTCTTGGGCGGCGTGCTCGCATTCGTTCTCTCCGATTCCGCCGATCTCGCTACCGTGCTCTATGGCCTCGGCGGGGTCGGCGTTCTCGTCGCCCTTGGCGCTTGGAACATTGGCAAGTCGACTCAAGCTCCAAGGTCCTCCGAAGACGAGACCCAGTTTGGAATTCAAACTATCCGAAAGGACGCGTACTTGCGGAAGGTCGCGGTGACGGTCGTGCTTCTCGGCGCGGTCGGTGTCTTCGTCGACTACGCCATGAAGGCCGAGGCTGATGCGAGGTATGCAGATTCCGCCGGACTGCTTTCGTTTTTTGCTGTTTTCTACGTTGTCACCTCGCTGTCGACGTTCCTGCTGCAGGCCGGAGTCGCCAAGCCCCTGCTCGAGAAGATCGGTCTAGGCGGCACGATGGTGGTTCTTCCCGTGGCCGTCGCGGTCAGCGCGGCCTTCGGCGCGGTCTGGACGGGTCTCTGGACGGCCGCTCTTTCGCGCGGAACGCAAACCGTCATGTCGAGCTCGCTCTTTCGTTCGGGGTACGAGCTCCTCTACACACCGGTGCCCGCGATGAAGAAACGCGCGACGAAGGCGCTCATCGACATCGCGTGCAATCGAATTGGGTACGCGATCGGCAGCGTCCTCGTCATGGCAGTCGTCGCGCTTGCTGCGAGTAACGACGCCGCTACATCCTGGGTGTTGTGGCTCGCTGTGATCGCAGCCGTGATGTCCACATGGATGATCAGGCAGCTACATGATGGATACGTCCATGAGCTAGCAACGAGCCTGCGCTCGGGCGCGCTCGTGCTGCAGTCCGACGACATCGTCGATGCCACGACGCTGCACACGCTCGCGAAAACCGGAGGAGCCTTCAACCGACGTGATTTGTTGGAAAGCATCGAGGAGCTGGAGCGTCGCAAGGAGACCGACCGCAGCGCTGCGAATCGTGACGTCTCGATCGATCAACTCTCGGGTCTGGTTTCCGATGATCCGCAACGCGTGCTGAATGTCTTGCTCGACGAGTCGTTGAGCCCGCACTTCGCTGCCCATGTCATCGACCTGCTCGGAAACGATCTCTATGCCCGGCCTGCGTATGGGGCATTGGAGCGAATGGCCCCGCGAATCACGGGGCAATTGGTCGATGCAATGCTCCACAGGGACAGTCCCGTGGCGGTCCGCAGGCGCATTCCGCGCTTGCTCCGGAAGGTCGACGATCGGCGCGCGGTCTGGGGCCTGTTCGAGGGACTCCGGGACGAGGAGTTCGACGTTCGCTATCGCTGCGGGCACGCGCTCGCTGAGCTACAGGGACGAGACCGAGATCTCGACGTGCCCGAACGCCTGATCATCGATACGGTCGCGCGGGAGCTCGCGGCGGACTCGGAGCAGTGGCAAGGTCGGCGGCACCGAGAAGCAGTCTCTCCGGACATTCGGGGCGAAATCGACGCACTTCTCGAGGTCCGGGAAGACCGAAACCTGGAGCACGTGTTTACACTCTTGAGCTTGGTGTTCGATCGTGACGCAATTATTCTTTCACTGCGCGCCCTATCGAGTCAGGACGAGAATTTGCGTGGCACCGCCCTCGAATACCTCCACAACGTTTTGCCCGAACCCGTGCGGGAGCCCCTCTGGCCGAGGCTGACCGTGCGCTCCGAGCGCCTACGGGTGCGGTCGACGTCGAGCTCACCGGAGGAGCTCCTTCAATCCATGCAGTCGCTCATGCTCGATCGCGACCATCTACAGAAGTGAGCTTGAGCTCCACCGTCAGTGTCATAGGCGCTTCCCGACCGATGAGCGCTAGATGCAGAGGTCGACAGCCCGTTGGACGCAGCCGCTGATTGCGTTTGGATCGCTTTGGCAGTTTCCGCAGTCCACCTGGCTGCCACCTACGGTGTAGTAGCAAGCGCCACTATCCGCGTTGATGCAGAAATCCAGAACGCGTCCGTTCGGGCAGGTGAACGTTGAACCGACGTTGGAATCGCTCGACGCACATATGACGTTCCCGCCTCCACCCGAGCCAATCGGGTTGGTCACCCCGACGGCGGTCTGGACAGGATTGGACACTGTGCCGTTTTCCCCGGCGATGCAGGTGTAGAAGTCGAATGCACCAGTCGCCACGTTCGATGGGATGTTGACCGGAATCTGGATGGTACCGGTGGTCGCGCTATTAGGGACGCTGACGACGAAGTAGCCATCTGCACCGATCACCTGAACGTAGCAATCAACGTACCCGGTAGGGGATTGGTAATTGACCTCGATCACGGTCTGGTTACCGCTGGTCACTTCGAGGTTCGAACCGCCGGAAATCACTGGAGCGTCGGGGTCATTCGAGCTCTGCGGAGGCTGGCCGTCCATTCGTTGGGCGCCGGGAATCACCAACACCTGCGAAAGTGCATTCGGATCGCTAGGGTTGACGAGGGAACCCGAGTCACCGCCCTCATCGCCACAGCCACCGAGGAAAAGCGACCCAACGATCGCCGCGAGTGCGTAAAAGTGCATCTTCTTCATACGCGGACTATGCGGGACACTGGCGTCCCGAGTCCATATTTTGGGCATGGCTCCGAATCGATCGGCAGACCTCCGCCAAAAGACGGCGCTATTTCTTTTTCGCAGCCTTGCGCTCGGCGACCTCGACTTGAACCTTCTCGAGGATGTTGCGCGGAACCGGCGCGTAGTTCTTGAACTCCATCGAGAACTGACCGCGACCGGATGTGGCGGAACGAAGATCGCCGATGTAACCGAACATCTCGCTGAGAGGGACGTCGGCCTTGATGCGGACGTTGGTGTGACCCTTTTCCTGAGAGTTCACCATGCCGCGGCGGCGGTTGAGGTCCCCGATGACGTCGCCGACGTTGGCCTCCGGCACGAAGACATCGACCTTCATGATCGGTTCGAGAAGCTGAGGCCCGGCCTTCGGCATGCTCTGGCGGAAAGCCGCTCTTGCAGCCGTCTCGAACGCCATCTGCGACGAATCGACCGCGTGGAACGAGCCGTCAGTCAGTGTGACTTTGAAGTCGAGCAGGGGGAAGCCACACAGGGGCCCCTCTTCTTTCATGATCTTGAAGCCCTTCTCGACGGCAGGAATGAACTCCTTGGGGATCTTGCCGCCGACGATCTTGGATTCGAACACGAACCCTTCGCCTGGCTCGGTGGGCTCGATGGTGTATTCGATCTTGGCGAACTGACCGGAACCGCCGGTCTGCTTCTTGTGGGTGTAGCCATCCTGGATCAGCTGCGTCACCGTCTCGCGGTAGGCGACCTGCGGTGCACCGACGTCGACTGCGACACCATGGCTGCGGCGAAGGATGTCGACTTTGATGTCGAGATGGAGCTCGCCCATCCCCTTGAGAATGGTCTCGCCGGACTCCTGATCGACCTCGACGTGAAAGGACGGATCCTCGGCGACCATCTTGCCGAGCGCCGTGCCGAGCTTCTCGCTGTTGGCCTTGTCCTTCGTGCTGATCGCGAGTGAAATCACCGGGTCGGGGAAGACCATCGGCTCTAGGGTGGCCGGGTTCTTCTGGTCGGCGAGCGTGTGACCGGTGCGCACGTCCTTGAGGCCAACCATGGCCACGATGTCGCCGGCCTGCGCCGAATCCACGATGGTTCGGTCGTCAGCGTGCATCTCGACCATGCGGCCGATGCGCTCGCTCTTGCCGGTGAAGGTGTTGACCAGGGTGTCGCCCTTGTTGATCGTGCCCGAGTAGACGCGGGTGAAGGTCAGCGCGCCGAAACGGTCCTCCATGATCTTGAAAGCCAGTGCGCGGACCGGCCGGCTCGGATCGACGAGCGCAAACTCTCCGGTCTCGTGACCTTCGATGTCGACCTCGGGCTGAGGCGGCACCTCGGTCGGATCGGGCAGGTAGTCGACGACTGCGTCGAGCACCTGCTGAATGCCCTTGTTCTTGAACGCAGACCCGCAATAAGTCGGGAAGAATTCGAGGTCGCGCGTGCCCTTGCGGATGCACTTCTTGACGATCTCGAGATCGGGTTCGTTGCCTTCGAGGTACTGCTCCATCGCCTCGTCGTCTTGCTCCACGGCGGTTTCGATGAGCTCGAAGCGGTACTTCTCGACCAGCTCCTTCATGTCCTCGGGAACTTCCTGGACGCCGAAGTTCTCCGGCTGACCGGAGTCATCCCAGACGTATGCCTTACGGGTGAGCAGGTCGACGACACCGGCGAAGTCACCCTCGGTTCCGATGGGAAGCACCATCACGAGGGGCTTGGCGCCGAGGATGTTCTTGATCTGGTCGACGACGCGGTAGAAATCCGCACCCAAGCGGTCGAGCTTGTTGACGAAAATCAAACGCGCGACCTTGGAGTCGTTTGCGTAGCGCCAGTTGGTCTCGGACTGAGGCTCGACACCGCCAGATCCGCAGAAGACACCCACACCGCCGTCGAGCACCTTGAGCGAACGATAGACCTCGATGGTGAAGTCGACGTGCCCTGGCGTGTCGATGATGTTCAGCTGGTGGTCGTCCCAGAAGCACGTCGTCGCCGCGGACTGAATGGTGATCCCGCGCTCCTGCTCCTGCTCCATGAAATCGGTGGTCGCCGCACCATCGTGCACCTCGCCGATCTTGTGAATCTTACCGGTGAGCTTGAGGATGCGCTCCGTGGTCGTCGTCTTGCCAGCGTCCACGTGCGCGAAGATGCCGATGTTTCGGTACTTACTGAGATCTTTCATTCTATTGCTCGTCCGATGGGTCGTTTTGCCACGCGCCGGATACCGCGAAAGCCAGCTTGTGCAAGCCCACGGCCTAGGGGACACTCTCCGGGTCCTCAAGTACCGGAGATCGCGATGCTTCTCCGACAAAGATCGCAACGACGAAATCATAGAGCTTTTCGCGCTGCGATCCTTGCCGCAGGACACGTGTGATTTCGGGAGGTTGGGGGGGTGGAGAGTGTCCCCTATTCGTAAAGCTTTACGACGCGGACGCCTTCGGGGGAGGCTTGCATGCAGAGGTCGCAGAGGGTGCATTCGTCGACGTTTTCTTCGACGACGCCGACGCGGTTCGGCCCGGAGCCGAGCTTGAAGATTTTGACCGGGCACACTTCGACGAGCTTGTCCGCAAGGCCGGGGGTTTTTTCGACGACGCTGCCGTCGACATCTACGCGTATGAACATGGCCATGATGAGTCCTCTGTCGCTCAGTTGCCGATGCGCTCTCGGACGAGGTTCGGAATGTCGCCGATCTCCTCGGCGACTGAAATCCCGGCTTCGCGCATTCGGCGCATCTTGTCGGCGGGCGAATCAACCTTCTTGTTCACGACCGTCCCCGCGTGGCCGAAGCTCATCCCCGGCATTTCATCCATGAAGCGACCGGCAACGAAGGCCACGATGGGAAGGCGGCTCTTGTGCTCCTGGGTCCATCGCGCGAGCTCTGCTTCGGCCGTGCCGCCGGGCTCGGAGTAGACCACCACCGCCTTGGTGTCTTCGTCGGCCTCGAACAGGGGAATCAGGTCGGCATAGGTCGACCCAATCACCGGATCGCCGCCGATCGAGATCGCCGTGCTGACGCCGAGCCCGGAGAGGGTCAGCGCGTTGCAGATCTCGGTGGTCATGCCGCCAGAACGCGACATCACACCGACAACCCCCGGCTTGAAGGCCTTGCGGCAATCGACCGCAGGGCCACCGAGACTTCCAAAACGGCAGACGTCAGGCACGATGATCCCGAGGCAGTTCGGACCGATGACCCGAGCGCCATGGAGCTCCGCATACTCGACGACCGCGGACGCGTCTTTTCGCGGGATGCCCTCGGTGATGATGATCACCTCTTTGATACCCGCATCGATCGCTTCGTATGCGGCATCTGGGGCGAAGGCGAGCGGCACCGTAATGACGGACCCGTCGACTCTTTGCTTCGCGGTGATCTCGCGCACCGTGTCGTAGACCGGAACGCCGTACACCTCGCGGCCACCCTTGCCTGGAGTGACGCCACCGATGATCTTCGAGCCGTACTGCAAGCACTCCCGGGTGAAGTTCAATGCCTCACGCCCCGTGATGCCTTGGACGATGAATTGAAAGTCTTCGTGAACGATAACGGCCATGGCGTATCCCTCTACCCGACTTTCTCGACGGCGCGTCTGGCCGCTTCACTGATCGACACAGTGCGATCGCAGTATTCGATGCCGTACTTCTGGAGGATCTTGGCGGCGTCGGCCTCCCAAGCTCCCGGAACACGAAAGATCAAAATCTTGTCTGCCGGCTCGAACCCCAATTCGATGATGCCCTTGATGACGCCGCGCGCGACGAGGTCGGCACGCGTGTTGGACACCACGTTGGACATCACGGCGATTTTGTCGACGCCTGGCTTGCTCAGCACCAGCTTGGTGAGGCGCCGAGCTTTGTCGACACTGGGGTTGCCGCCAATCGCCGCATAGTTGGCGGGCCGGCCCCCGTGCTTTCTCACCGCATCGGTCAAGGTCAGTGAGCCTCCGCCGGCGCCAATGACCAGGCCAATGTTGCCGTCAAACTCTGCGATCGGGCTGATGATGCCTCGAATGTCTTCTTCGTCGATCTTCGCGCCCTCGAGCTCGAACGCAGTGGGCTCACGGACCTGCCGAAGGTCTTCTTTCGCAAAGCCGAGCCCCTCGAGCATCGGCCTTTGCCTGTGGCGCGCTTCGATCTCGAGATCGGCCTCGACGTCTCGCACGACGAAGTTCCCGTCCCCCAGCTTGACCAGCGAGGTGATGTCGAGGTCCGCCAAGTCGTACTTCAAAAACAGACGCGCGAGCCCCGAGACGATGCGTGTCATTCGCTTGAGGTCGTTGCCTCCGAGGCCAAGCGACCTGGCGAGCTCTTTGGCAATGTAGTCGGAGAATGGATAGAGCGCCGAGAAATGCCGGCGCACGATGCGGTCGGGGTGGCTGTCGCCGAGGTCGTCGATCTTGCCGGCCATGTCGGCGGCTGCCACCACCGGACGCTTGCTGGTCCCGTCGTAGGTGAAGCTCAGACTGTACTCGGCCTCGCCTGCTGGCCTCGCCTCGACCAGAAGGCCTTTGGGTTTGCGCCCGCCGTCGTCGATCGCGAGGAGCTCGGTTGCCGCCGCTTTGGCACCGGCAGCATCGGACGCCTCTCTGACCGACGCCGCAGCGAGTCCGGGCGCGATCGCCTGGGCCTTCAAGATGACCAGGCCGCCGAGCTCCGAGGCGGCCTTCGCTGCCTCATCGGCCGTCTTCACAACTCTGCGGTCGACCAGCGGAATCCGGTGCTTTTCGAGAAGTTGTTTCGCCTCAAATTCGTAAAAGCGCATAGTGGAACGGGGAGACTAGCCCCTCTCCTCTGCGTTGCGCAAGCCCTGTGGTGACCCCCCGAACGAAAACGAGTTACAGGCCAAGGGGTGCCGGGAATCTATCCTGCGATCGCCTCTGCGAGCGCGACGACACGCTTGGCGTGATCCACGTGCAGTCTCTCGATGAGCTTGCCATCCACGAGCACGACACCTTTGCCCTCCGCTTCGGCCTCGGCATAGGCGTCGATGATGCGGCGGGAGAGCCTGAGCTCCTCTTTGGAGGGCGCAAACACCTCGTTCGCAGCCTCCAGCTGCTTCGGGTGGATGAGGGTTTTGCCATCGAAGCCGAGCTCGGCCCCCTGACGGCAGGAATCGATGAACCCTTCATGGTCGTTCAAGTCTAGGAACACCCCATCGAGAATCACGAGCCGCGCCGCCCGCGCAGCGAGCAGGCAAAGGCCTAGGGCCGTGATGAGAGGGAGGCGCATGGCGGTGTGCTGCGCCTGAAGGTCTTTGGCGAGATCCGAGGTCCCCATCACTAGGCCTCCGAGGCGCGGGCTCGCATCTGCGATTTCCTCAGCGTGCAACATCGCGCGAGGGGTTTCCATCATGCACCAAATCGCCATGTCAGGAGCGGCGCCGTGCGACTGCAAGACCGACTCGGCCTGCCGAACCGTCTCCGCGCTTTCGACTTTCGGAAGCAGGACCGCATCCGGGCCAACCTTCGCGGCCGCGACCAGATCGTCGTAGCCCCAGGGCGTATTCAAGCCATTGGTGCGAATCATGACTTCGCGTTTGCCATAGCCGCCGGCCTCGACAGCTCGGATGACCTGATCGCGGGCGGTCGCCTTCATGTCGGGCGCAACGGCGTCCTCGAGATCGAGAATCAAGGCGTCGGCCGGAAGCGCGCGGGCCTTCTCGAGTGCCCGGGCGTTGGCACCGGGCATGTACAACACACTTCGCCGTGGGCGATGCTTCGTCGTCATCGTGACACCTCTCAGAACTGGTAGGCCGCCTTCAGGTCGGCATCCTTTTCGGCGAGCATCCCGGCGAGCTCTACCATGACTTTGCACTGCTTGACCGTCGCATCGTCTTGCATCTTACCGTCGATCATGACGGCGCCCGTGCCATCGCCCATCTCCTCGATGACCTTCTTGGCCCAGAGCACCTCGTCGACCGGCGGGCTGAACACCTTCTTGGCGATGTCGATCTGCACCGGGTGAAGCGACCAGGCGCCGACGCAGCCGAGCAGGAACGCGTTACGAAACTGATCTTCGCATGCGACCACGTCGCGGATGTCGCCGAACGGCCCGTAGTACGCGAAGATGCCGTTTGCGACACAGGCATCGACCATGCGCGCGATCGTGTAGTGCCAAAGATCCTGTTGCGAGGTCGCACGCGGAGCTTCGGGATCGTCGGGATTCGGATCCTGACGAACCAGGTAACCTGGATGCCCGCCGCCAACGCGCGTCGTCTTCATGCGTCGCGACGCGGCAAGGTCAGCCGGCCCGAGGCTCAGGCCCTGCATGCGTGGGCTCGCGCCCGCGATCTCCTCGACGTTCGCGACGCCGAGGGCTGTTTCGAGAATCGCATGAACCAGAATCGGTTTCTTCACCGCGGCGCGCGCCTCGAGCTGGGCAAGCAAACGATCGACATAGTGGATGTCCCAGGGCCCTTCGACCTTGGGCACCATGATCACGTCGACCTTGTCGCCGACCTCCTGGACGATCTGCCACATGTCATCGAGGAACCAGGGGCTGTCGAGGCTGTTGACGCGGGTCCAAAGCTGACAGTCGCCGAAGTCGTTCTCCTTGGCGATCTTGACGAAGCCCTCGCGCGCCTCGGTCTTCTTGTCCGCCGAGATGGCGTCCTCGAGGTTCCCGAGAAGCACATCGCACTTGGCGGCGATGCTCGGGGCTTTCGCTGCCATCTTGGGATTGCTTGGGTCGAAAAAGTGGATCATCCGCGACGGCCGGAACGGGATCTCCCGTGGGGGTTCCGGTGCGCCGATGGCCATGGGTTTGAAGAAGTCCTTGGGATTGCGCATGGTGCCCCCAGTCCTAGACGCCAATTTGGGGAGATGCAACGAGCCCCCGAGACCGACAGAGGGAGCACATGGAAATCGGCATGAACCTTCCGGTGATGGCACCGGGCCTCGACAGGGACACCTTCTTGAAATGGTGCGAGCGCATCGACGCGGGCTTCTTCGCAAGCATCGCAGCCGGCGAGCGAATCTCCTTCTACAACCCGGACATGACCGCAGCGCTCTCGGCCGCCGCCGCCCTGACAGAGCGTGTCAAAATCGTGAGCGGCGTCTTCGTTCCGATGCTCCATCACCCGGTCATGCTGGCCAAACAGCTCGCGACGATCGATGTGTTGTCCGGCGGACGCTTCGTCGCCGGCCTCGGCGTAGGTGGACGCGAGCAAGACTACCAATCGGTCGATGCTCCGCTGGGACACCGCCTCAGCCGTCTCGCGCGAAGCGTCGAAACGATGCGGAGCGTCTGGCGCGGTGAACCCGTCGTCGAAGGCGCGCTCCCCGTGGGCCCAGCTCCGGTGCAAAAAGGCGGACCCAAGCTTCTCGCCGGCTCGTTGATGGTCGAGTCGATCCAGGCCGCCTCGAGGTGGGCCGACGGCTTGTGCGGATTCAGCTTCGGTCCATCCACTGCCGAGATGGATCTGCAATTCGACGCCGCACGTCGCGCATGGAAAGAGCGCGGCCGCGCGGCGCCCTGGCTCGGCACCGGCTTTTGGTACGCCCTCGGCCCCAAGGCCCGTGAGCAACTCGATGCCTACCTCGATCGATATTTGAATTTCATGGTCCCCGTCGCGCGCGAGAACGTGAAGCAAATCTGCATCGCAACGAGCCCTCGGGCGCTCAAGGATGCGGTTCAGCAAGCCAAGGACGCCGGCGCCGATGACGTGCTCCTCGTGCCCACGACCACCGACCCTGACGACGTCCACCGAGTGACCGACATCCTGGGTTGAAAGTCCGTTATCGAAAGCGACCCGCATGCTATAAGCTCAGCTCTGAGGAGGTATATTCATGAAAGCCATCATCGTCGCTGTGTTTGTAATGGGAGCTTTCGTCGCAGGCGCGTTCATTGCAGAGGTCAACCCAGTCGCCGCCGACGGTCCACCCAAAAAGGCCCAATGGCAGTACCAATGCTTCGAAGCTGGCGGTGTCGCGCAGGTGACCGAACGATCCAACAAGATGGGTGAGCAAGGTTGGGAGCTCGTGACTTCCGCGGGTAGCATCAAAGGATCGACGCTCTGGTGCTTCAAGCGCCCACTCTGGAAGCCCATGAAGTAGGCCTCCGAGCCGCACGCTTCGCGCGGCAAGTTCCATGATTGGATTCCCTTCAACGAGCTCCACATGCCGGGACCATGTCACTCCTAGATGATCCACAAGTCAGGCGAAACGTAGAGCGCCTTCCGATCGAATTCGACGACTACGGATTCGATCGCTTCGGGCTCTCACGGAAGTCCCTCGTTCGCGCGTATTCGCCGATGGCCTACATCTACCGTCACTACCTCAAGGTGACGGCGTTCGGTCTCGAAAACGTTCCAG
>JBARTN010000073.1:0-3298 GCA_049645265.1 Polyangiales bacterium | reverse complement strand
GACGTTACCATCGCCGGCGATGTCCGGCTGGACGAACGTCCCACGGCCGAGACCGCGACCAGGCCCGCAGCCAAGCCCCTGGCCGTGTGGGGCGACCAGTTGCAGCTGGTGGGAGCCGACACGCCCGAAGCCGTCTTGACGGTTTCAGGACAGCCCGCGCACGTCGCGGCCCGCGGCATGGCAATGGTGGGGTCTGCCGTCAACTTCGAGCGCCAGAGCAATCGACTGTGGATCGACGGCGCCGGCAAGATGACGCTGCCAGTCGATCGCGATCTGCAAGGCCAGCCGCTGGCGACCGCCGAGCCACTGGATATTAACTGGCAAGGCCACATGGTCTTTGACGGGCAGACCATCCGTTTTGATCGGGACGTGGTTGCCACGACGCAGCAGCAGCGTCTGGAAACGGGGCAGCTGGATGTCACGCTCAATCACCGCGTCGTTTTCGGCCAGCCCGTGGACCAGGACCAGATCGGCCTGGCCCGCATCGACTGCCGCCACGGCGTGCAGCTGGAATCTTCCACGCTCGAACAAGGCCGGCGGACCAGTTGGGAACGCCTGCACACCGGCGATCTGGCGATCGAACAAGCGAGCGGGCGTCTCGAGGCGAAAGGTCCCGGCTGGGTCTCGACGGTGCGGCCAGGATCGGCCGCCAACCAGGACGCGCTGTCCTTTGTCAAAGTCACATTCCAGCGCGGCGCGGCGGGCAACATCCATCAGCGCGAGCTGGTTTTTTCGGACCAGGTCCGTTGCATTTACGGGCCGGTCGCGGGCTGGAACGCGGAACTCGATCCGGCCAAAGTCGAAGGTCCGCAAGGGGACGAGGTGATCCTCACATGCGACCAGCTAGCGTTGCGACAAATGGATGCCGAGCCTCACGGCCGGCGGCCGGTCGAAATGGAGGCGGAGGGGAACGCGACGGTGGAAGGAGAAACGTTCACGGCCCAGGGCCATCGCCTCACGTACACCACAGCCAAGGAACTGCTGGTCCTGGAGGGAACCGGGCAGACCGATGCGCGGCTGACGCGCCAATCACGCGTCGGCGGACCAACCTCGCAGGCCGTTGCTCAGAAGATCCAGTACTGGCGGCTGAAGAACCGTGTCGAAGTGCAGAACGCCCGTTTCGGTTCGGGCTCCCTTGATCAAGATCGCTAACCCGGATTATTCAGTGTGCCGTTGAAAGGTTTATCGATTCAAGTGGGTGCGAACCCCACCCGGCAACTCGTCGCTCCAGCCGGTAGCACTTGGGGCGGTTCAAGGAGGTAACGAACTGGACTGAAGCACTTCAAGAAAAGGCTCCGTTAGGGAGTCAGCGAGCATGCAGGCCGTAACGCGAGTGAACGTCGAGCAGGCCTCGAAACGGGTAATGTGGAAGCCGACCCGCCTGAATAACGGGGAAGGCCGCTGTCCGTGGAGAAACCGAGCGATGAAGGTCCATGGGTCCCACCGGGGTAATGACGATGGCATGCATGCAAGATGAATCGGTAAGCAAAACGGGAAGCCTTGGCGGTGTGGCGCGTGAACCACAACGAGAACTCCGTAAGGAGCAGGCTCGGCTGTACAAGGTGGCGGAGAGGCCCGTAGTAGTGATGACGCCGGGTAATGCCGGCCGAGCGAAGGGGCCTTAGTTCAAGGTCAGCGTACGAAGTGGAAAGAGAGCCGTGAGATTGGCATGAGCCTACCAACTCTACCCAAGGTTCAGAAACTGCAGGATACGTTGCACGCGAAAGCGAAGGAATCGCCCGGCTTTCGCTTCTACGCACTGTACGACAAGATCTATCGCGAAGACGTGTTATGGGTCGCCTACCGCCGATGTTTAATCAACAAGGGGGCGGCAGGCGTCGATGGCCAGACCTTCGAGGAGATCGAGAAGTACGGCGCGAAGAAGTGGTTGGGTGAACTGTCGGAAGAACTCAGGACGAAGACTTATCGTCCGCAGCCGGTCCGGAGGGTGTTGATTCCCAAGCCGGACGGTAAACAAAGACCGTTGGGAATTCCCACCATCACCGATCGCGTGGTGCAAATGGCGGCAGTCATCATCCTTGAACCAATTTTCGAGGCCGACCTGCAACCGGAGCAACACGCGTACCGGCCAAACCGAGGTGCGTTGGATGCGGTCCGCCAAGTCCACTCGCTTCTGAACACGGGACATACGGAGGTAATCGACGCGGATTTGTCTGGTTATTTCGATACGATCCCTCACGCCGAACTCATGAAATCGCTCTCTCGTCGCATCAGCGATCGACAGGTCTTACGACTGATCAAGATGTGGCTGGAGACACCGGTGGAAGAGATCGACGATCGAGGCCGTAAACACCGGACGACCCGTAGCAAAGACGAAGGATGCGGCTGCCCTCAAGGGGCACCGATTTCGCCCTTGTTGTCAAACCTCTATATGCGACGGTTCATCCTCGGCTGGAAGACGTTGGGACATCAGCGACGCTTGGGAGCGCAAATCGTCAACTACGCGGATGACTTCGTGATCTGTTGCCGTGGCACGGCCGACGAGGCCATGCAGGTAATGCGATCGATGATGTCGATTCTGAAGTTGACGGTGAACGAAACCAAGACACGTCTTTGTCGGCTGCCGGAGGAATCGTTTGACTTTCTGGGTTACACGATCGGCCGCTGTTACTCGCCGAAGACGGGCCGTGCCTACATTGGCACACGTCCGTCTGCGAAGAAGATCAACCGGCTCTGTCGCGAGATTAGCGAGGTCACAGCCCGTCGATACGGTCTGTTGGACGTGGAAGAAATCGTGGGACGTATCAACCGCAAACTGAACGGTTGGTCTAACTATTTTCGACTAGGTCCGGTCAGCAAAGCCTATGCGGTGGCAGATAGCCACGCACGCAACCGGCTCCGTCAGTGGTTGTGTCGGAAGCACAAAGTCCGGGGTCAGGGGACGTCGCGGTTCCCTGACAAACACCTGTACGATCGATTGAATCTTGTTCAACTGAGTGCCAAGACCGGTAACTTTCCGTGGGCGAAAGCGTGAGTTCCTTGTCCGAAAGCCGGATGCGGGAAAACCGCACGTCCGGTTTGATGAGCGGGATGTGGAAACGGAGCATGGACTGGACATTGAGGCACCGGCAGCCGAAAGGGCCGGAAACGGATAGGCCAGCCCTAAACCACCGCGCCACATCTCGACTCTACTGTAGGGTGGGACAAGCGTGCGTAAGTCCTTGGTGGGCCGGCGGAAACGGCAATCAAACGAAAATCATTGGGTAGCTCAGGGCCAAACGGTAGACCAGCACGCGCCGGCCCACCAATCGCCGTTTCCTTGTCCCACCCTACATCA
>JBARTN010000072.1:0-7963 GCA_049645265.1 Polyangiales bacterium | reverse complement strand
CTGGCGCACTCGGTCTCAAAGACCTGGGTGTGGAAGATGGTCGGCTGGCGCGGCTCGTTTTGGTGACAGGTGACGCAGGATGCCGGAAGCGGAGCGTGGAGGGTCGCCGGGTCGGTGTCAGTCCAGTCGGTGACGACATGGCAGGAGGCGCAGTCGCCCTGGCCCTGCGGTGTTTGGTGCGTGCCCGAGTTGGGTCTCAGATCAGAGTGACAGTCTAGGCAGGTGTTTGGGATGGGCGCGTGTAAGAAATCACCTGGTGGCCAAACCGGATAGTTCTGGTGGCAGCTGGCGCACTCGGTCTCGACCACCTGGGTGTGGAAGATGGTCGGCTGGCGCGGCTCGTTTTGGTGACAGCTCACGCAGGATGCCGGAAGCGGGGTGTGTATTGTGGCCGGGTCGGTGACGGTCCAGTCGTCCACGACGTGGCAGCGGGCACAGTCCCCAAGGCCTGCGGTCGATTGATGCGTCGGAGTATTGGGTCTCAGATCGCTGTGGCAATCGTTGCAGGTGTTTGGGACGGGCGCGTGCAAGAAATCAGCTGGTGGCCAATCCGGGTAGCCATGGTGACAGCTGGCGCACTCGGTCTCAAAGACCTGGGTGTGGAAGGTCGTCGTCGGTCGCTGCTCGTTTTGGTGACAGGTCACGCAGGATGCCTGAAGCGGGGTGTGTATTGTGGCCGGGTCGGTGACGGTCCAGTCGGTGACGATGTGGCACGAGGCGCAATCGCCCTGGCCTTGCGGGGTTCGGTGCGTGGCCGTGTCGGGTCTCACATCCGAGTGACAGTCTAGGCAGGTGTCCGGGACGGGCGCGTGCAAGAAATCGGCCTGTGTCCAATCCGGATAGTTCCGGTGACAGCTGGCGCACTCGGTCTCGAACACCTGGGTGTGCAAGATCGTCGGCTCGCGCTGCTGGTTTTCGTGACACGTCACGCAGGATCCCGGAAGCGGGGTGTGGAGCTCCGCCGGGTCGGTCACGGTCCAGTCGGTGACGATGTGGCACGAGGCGCAGTCGCCCTGGCCCTGCGGTGTTTGGTGCGTGGCCGTGTCGGGTCTCAGTTCAGAGTGACAGTCCAAGCAGGTGCGAGGCACTGGCGCGTGGAGGAAGTTAGCCTGTGTCCAATCCGGATAAGTCCGGTGACAGCTGGCGCACTCGGTCTCAAAGACCTGGGTGTGGAAGATGGTCGTCGGTCGCTGCTTGTTTTCGTGACACGACACGCAGGATGCCGGAAGCGGCGTGTGGATTGTGAAAGACACCGCGGGGACCCAATGGTCTTCGGCATGGCAGTCCTGGCATGTGGTGGGGAGGATGTCGTGCGGTGGATTGAGCGCTGCCGCGCGGTCCGCTTCATGGCAGGTGATGCATTCGGCTTGACGGACCCTCCCCGGCTCATGCTCGATGCTGCTGCCCCCACTGCACCCCACGCCGATCAACACGCTGACGCTGACCCCGATGGCCGGAACTCGGCGAAACAGTTGCCCGAAACTAAGCCCCATGGATGATATTCTAACGCCCTACGATTAACCCTACCAGGTGAATTGCAAAAAGGCCCTAAGATCAAAGTTTTATGCCTATGCCTATGCCTGGCCCGGAGGACTGTCGATCGGCCACCACCTGCGACGTGGCCTGCTCCGGTGGATCCAGCTGTCGAATCGAGTGCGACGGGGCCGAGAGCTGCGACCAGATCCGCTGCAAAAATGGCTCGGCTTGCGAGCTGAAGTGTGGCGATGCCGTACCCTGCGCGTTCGCCGAATGCAGCGGCGGGTCGGGGGTGATCGTGTGCTCGGCGGATAAGATTGTCTGCAATCGGGCCTGCTAGTGGGGCTGGGCGTTGTGCCCACCCGCCAGACGATCAACAGGTTCTGCGCGAGGGATCACGATCACGGCTGAAGCGGCCTTGCGCATCGTCGGTCTTCATTCTCGGCCGTTTGCGTGAATTAACCCTGCCAGGTCAAGTTACAAACTCCGACGAAATCGCGGAATGCGGCCTGCGATTAACCCGTAAAGCCAAGTCTTTCCACGGAGTTATCCAAGCTGCCAGGTCCGCAGATCAGCTACCCGGGTTAAGATTGGGGTGCTACGTTTGTGAGAGTTCATGTTCCTTCCTGGCAGAGTGACGAGGCGACTCCTGACCATCGGAGCGCTGGGAGCAGTGCTGCTCGACGGGGCATGCACGGGCGGTACGCAGGACCACGCCAAGGTGGAGGTCCGCAGCGCCGACTGCATCGTCTGTCATGTGGACGATGTCCAGCACGCGCTCAACCCACCGCACGAAGGCTTCCCGGACACCTGCGGCACTTGCCACAGCAACGATGCCTGGATGCCAGCCGCGTTCATGCACCCGTGGCCGTTGAACGGCGCGCACGCGATGCTCGATTGCGTCTCTTGCCATGTCGGCGATCCGCCGGTTTACGTGGGCACGCCAACTCTTTGCGTGGGCTGCCATCAGGACGATTACGACAACAGTCCGTTCCCCGGACACGAAGCGTTCCCGACCACGTGTGAAAACTGTCATACGACCAATGCCTGGACGCCGGCCGTTGGCGGGGCGCATCCAGAGAACGCGTTTCCAATTCAGAACGGGGCACACTCCCCATACCGAAACGACTGCGTCTCCTGTCACAACCCGGATCTCGGATCCTCGATTGGCGGGGAGAACACCGACTGTGTCGGCTGTCACAACGGCAACCACACGCGCGCCAACATGGATCCAAAACATCTCGACGTCGCGGGTTATCCTAGCGGGGCTGCGCCTCGCAACTTCTGCTTGGACTGCCACGCGGACGGTCGGAACGCAGGAGACTAAGCCTCTCCATACTTCGTGACGATCTCGATACCGATGTCTTGAAGCAAGCGGGTCGGCGCCGTTCCACCGACCTGAATCACGACGGCGTCGTTTTGAATGGAGGACGGCTCTCCGGACCCATTGCGTAGGGTTACTCGGTCCTCGAAGATCTCTTCGACCTCGGTACCCATGAGCGCCGTCAGCCGGCCGGCTTGGACCTCCGCGTCGACGCGCTGGCGATTCGGTTGACGGCACCTTGCAAAGTTGTTCTTTCGGTAGCTAATCGCCACCGAAGCGCATTTTCCCCCGTCGACCAATGCAAACGCCGACTCCACCGCCGCATTGCCGCCCCCGACCACCAACACGTGCTGGTCTTGAAACACCTCCGGCTCGATGACTCGATAGACCACTTTGGATTGCTCCTCACCGGGCACTTCCAGCTTGCGCGGAGAGCCCCGGCGGCCGAGGGCCAGTAACACGTTTGCGGTCTTGAACACGCCGCCGGTGGAGGACACCAGCCAGTTGCCGTCCTCCGACCGCACGATCTTTTCGACGAGCTCTCCGACCGCAACCTGCAACCCGGTCTTCTCCCTAATGTCTTGCCACAGCTCTACGAGTTGTTCCTTGCTCATCTTTCGCTTTGAAACGCGCCCATACACCGGGAAGTCGAGGAAGCCGGTCATGACCACCTTCGCTCGCGGATAGTGGGTAATCGTGCCGCCAAACGCTTCACGCTCGAGCAACAGCACCCGCAACCCCGCTTCCATCAAGCGGAGCGTTGCGCTCGTTCCGGCCGGGCCCGCGCCGACGACCAAGGCATCGAGAGACTCGCCCGCCGCCCTGCGCGCCCCATCGATGATATGGTCGGCTGCCTGCCTCCCCTGCGACACGGCATTGCGAATCAGGCCCATCCCGCCGAGCTCGCCGACGATGTACACGCCTGGCTGGTTGGTTTGAAAGTCGGGATCGACCTGCGGAAGCTCGAGCCCACGCTTCGCGGTGCCGAACACCAAGGTGATCGCCTGAACCGGGCAAGTCGACGCGCAGGCCCCGTGTCCGATGCAGCCGAGTGGGTTGGTCAGCACGCCCCTGCCGTTGACCACTGTGAGCACGCTCTTCTCCCGACATGCATAGACGCAGGCACCCGACCCGATACAGCGGAGAGGGTCGATCACTGGATGAATGCTGGCTGGGACGATGTCCCCCATCGCGCGCAGCTCTTGGAGCTCTTGGCGGCCTGTCTCCGTGCGCCCCTGCTCTTCTTTTCGCCAAAAAAAATTCAAAGCGAGGGCGATCGCAGCCAAGAGGCCAAGTGCTATCCAAATCATCATAAAGAGTTTTGGCCCTTTTGTGTCGATACTGGCCGTTTGGTATGCTGCGAGTCTAACATGCACGCCGGGTGGGGACCCGTCTTCTGCAGGGGGCCGTGGGGAGGAAAACAAAAGGAACGCCTAAGCGTGGTTCGGCGAGACGTGCAGTCTTGCTCGTCGTGCTGGCGTTGTCGGTGATGGGCTACGTGCTCTGGGAGCTCGGCCAAGACTTCTATCTTGCCGACCTCGAATCGAGGGTCGAGCACAGCGCCTATGAGACGTTGCGGCCGGGCGGTCTAGTCGGGCATGGGTACGGCATCGTCGGAACGATCCTGATTCTAGCCAACCTTCTCTACTTGGCGCGACGGCGGTTGGCTCGTTGGTCCCTCGGGTCGATGACGACTTGGCTCAACCTGCACGTGTTCACCGGTCTCATCGGGTCGCTCCTGATCCTCTTTCACTCGGCCTTCCAGTTTCGGACGCCGATCGCCCTGGTCACGGCGCTCAGTCTCGGCGTCGTGGTGGCGACGGGGATCGCGGGTCGGTACCTCTACGCACTGACGCCGCGTCCGGATCGGGTGGCGCTCGACCAGGCACTCGACACACTGGATGCATTGGTTCCGGGATGCAGCGCTCGCGTGTATCAGTCACTCGCGATTCACCAGGTCACGCAAGTCGACGCGCACAGCTGGTTAGTCGCCAAGCTCGCTGCAGTTCCGAAGTGGGCACGTGAGGCGCGCGCCCGTGGCTTCCTGGTGAGCTATGTCATCGAAGATGTCCCGATGGCCCGAGTCCTCGAACGCAAGGAACGTCGGAGCTTTCGAAAGGCAAAGCGAGTCGTCCGCAAGTATGCGGCGCGCGAGGTCGTCGCCGTCGGAGCCTCCTCGCTGCTTCAGTCGTGGCGAGGTTTACACCGGCTGCTGGCGTTGATCCTCGTTCTACTCGTTCCGATTCACATCGCCGTCGCCTGGATCTACGGGTACCGCTGGATTTTTTCCGAATGAGCCAGCGCACCACGGTCTTGATGTGCGTGGGCTGCCTGACGATTGCGGCTGCAGTTGCTGGAGCGCTCATGCCTCGGCCAACCGGCGCCCAGTTTCTATCCCCGGGAAAGCTCAGCAGTGACCATGCCGACATCGAGGGCGATGCGAACTGCAGCGAGTGCCACTCGGCGGGCAAGGGGCTCGATACCAACGCCTGCCTTGGGTGCCACGATGACCTGCGTGTTCGGATACGGCAGCAGGCGGGCCTCCACGGGCGCGAGTATCGCGGGCAGGACTGCGGTGGATGTCATGCCGAGCATCTCGGACGGAGCGCGAAGCTCGTCCGGTGGCCGGGCGGCGCGCAGTCGCACTTCGATCACCGGCAATCGGGTTGGACGCTCAAGGAAGCTCACGCGTCGGTTCGATGTGAGGACTGTCACGATCGCCGCAACCGGCGCGGCCACGCTACGTTTCTCGGATTGAAGACAGAGTGTGTGTCCTGCCATGAGGATCCCCACGAAGACCGGTTTGGTGGCGCTGAATGCGTGTCTTGCCACAACGAGACCGACTGGACCGATGTCGCCAACGTCAAGAAGAATCATCCTGTTTTGAGCCTCGCCAGGGGCCACGCGAAGACGAAGTGCGAGGCCTGTCACGACAAAGGCAATGTCGACCCTCCCAGCGCAGGCTCGAAGTGTGTGGCGTGCCACGCGCAGGTGCACGAAGCGAAGTTCGGAGATCGATGTGAGAATTGCCACGCCAGCATTCGCTGGACGAGGCTCCCGACAAAGATCGGTCTCCGCGCTCATCCGCTCACGGCCTTTCCACTCGAAGGTCGCCACCGGGATGTCTCGTGCAAGAATTGCCATTCACCCAAGCTTCCGGCGGAGCGGCGATACCGTCGTCTGGAGTTTGATCAATGCGTTGACTGCCATCGAGACGTGCATCGCGGGAGCCTCGGAAGCGCGGACTGTAAGTCTTGCCACGACGAGCAGGGGTTCTGGCCGACCTTGTTCACCGTGGAGCAGCACAGCCGCACCAAGTTCCCTCTCGACGGCAGACATCAGTCGGTCCCCTGCACGGGCTGTCACCAAGGCAAACGCCCCCACTACAAGCTCGAGCTGAAAGCAAAGCGCTGCGTCGACTGCCACGACAACCCGCACGGGAAGCAGTTCGCAACGGAGATGAGTCAAGGCGGTTGCGCCCATTGCCACTCCTCGCGCGGATGGGACTCGCCCGGCATCGATCACAGCACATGGCCGCTGACCGGCGTTCACGCAGAAGCCGCCTGCGACAGTTGCCATAGCCCCTCGAAGCAGGATCGGCTGCGTGGCAAGGGGGCTACGTACAGCGGGGCGCCACGTGAGTGCGCCGGTTGCCACCGTGACATTCACGCGGGGCAGTTTCGTCTCACTCCGCCCGAGCGCGAGTGCGAGGTTTGCCACATCACGGATGCTTTCGAGATCGAAGCTTTCGACCACGCGGAGCTGGCGTCTTATCCGCTAGAAGGCGCTCACGGCAAGCTCGAGTGCGGGGCCTGTCATCGTGAGGAGCGCCTTCGAAGTGGCACCCGTGCCGTCAGGTACCGCCTCGGGTATAGCGAATGCGCGGATTGTCACGGTAATCCTCACGCTCGCAGAAAGGGGCGGCGATGAACCGCGCCATCGTCATCGGGCTTTGCGTCGCCGTCCTCGCTGGCATCGCCGGGATTGCCGTGGCCAAGGATCCCGATCGCAAGTCGGCTCGCGCCAAAGCCCCTAGTCACAACTCGATGACGGAGGGACTCGACTGCGGGAACTGTCACACGCCGACGGGCTGGAAGATGATGGGCGGCAAGGCGGGAGAAGGCTTCGACCATTCCCGAACGGGCTTTCCGCTCACTGGGAGACATGAGCCTGCTGCCTGCAATCAGTGTCACAGCGGAGAGCGGCGGGTGACCAGAGAGTGCGGGAACTGCCACGCCAATCCGCACCAAAAACGGTTGAGCGGCCGCTGTGACAGCTGCCACTCATCGAGACGATGGAACGACATGGAGGCGTTCGAGATTCACCGTCGAACACGCTTCCCGTTGACGGGCATGCACGCGCTTGCTGCGTGCACCGAGTGCCATCAGCGAAACGGGGAGCGGCAGTGGACGACCGTTCCGAGCAATTGCTTTGCTTGTCACGCCTCGGACTATCTGGATCCAAACGTTCACCCAAATCATCGGGGTACTGCGACATCGCCTCCTTTCCCTCAGGATTGCTCGCAGTGTCACACCGCGAGGGGATGGAGCCCGGCTTTCGTAGATCCGACAGCCATTGCCAGCTCCGCGACCGGCGCTATCAGCACTGGGATAGGCGGCATGGCCGTGCCCGCCGATCACGACAGATATTTTCCTATTTCGCGCGGGCCGCACCGCGGGGCTCCGTGCAATAGCTGCCACACCTCGGCGCGGACGCCTCGGCTGGTCCGCTGTACGGGGTGCCATGCGCACAACCCGGTCAAGCTCCAGCAGCAGCATGGAAGGCGCGTGTCGAGCAGTGGTGTCTCGTGCCTCGGGTGCCACCCCGGAGGAACTGCGCGATGACGCGGACTTGGTTGGCAGCGCTGCTTGCGTGCACGGCCCTCTTCGCCGCGACGTCTGCAGCCAGCGCGGCATCCGGACGCAGAGTCAGCGTCAAAGTCATCGATATTGCGGGCGGACGCGCCTATCTGACGCCAGGCGAAGCGGCAGGGGTCGGAGTGGGTTCCGTCGTGGTTCTTCGTGATCGTCGCTATCGCGTCGTTGGGGCTACGGGCAAGCACGCGGTCATCGAAATGAAAGGACGCGAGCTTCGAGTTGGGATGACCGGCCGAGCAGAGGCCAAGGTCAAACGGAGCGCAAGCGCATCGCTGCCCAAACCCAA
>JBARTN010000071.1:0-9642 GCA_049645265.1 Polyangiales bacterium | reverse complement strand
GCCGCGGGGAGCTCGAAGAAGATCTCGAGGTGGCTGATGAAGCCGGTGATGAACAGCAGGTCGATCGGGCCCGCGCCGCCGATCCGGTAGGCGATCGAGCTGTCGCCGCTGCGCGCGTATCGGATCTGTCCCCAGTCGGCCATCGGGGCGCCCCTGAGCCCCGCCTACAAGCGGCCGCCGAGCCGCTCGAACTCGACCCGGTCGTGGGCGCAGAAGATCCGCACCTCGTCGCCGTGCGCGGCGGCCAGCTCCCGCAGTCGGCCCTGGTTGTGGAGCCGGCTCTTGCGGTCGATCTCGACGAACAGTACGTGCGCTGTCATGCCGCTTTCCCCCTGGCGGTTGTCTTCCTCACGAAACGCGCCCCTCCCCCGGGCCCCTGTTCATATATTAGCGCACGGGCGCAGGCAGTGGCGACACTTTGGCTCAAAGGAAGGCCTCGCTCCTCACTGGGCGTTCCGCTCGCGTCGTAATCAAGAGGTGTTATATTGAACGTCCGTGCAGGTGCGAAAACGTCGCGGTGCCTCTACCCCGCCTGCTCACCCGGTGAAAGCCGTCAGGGCCGTACGATCAGGCAGCTAAATCCGTTGCTGGAATCTCCAGCACGAAGCGCGCCCCGCCACCGGGTCGGGGTTCATACCGGAGCTCGCCGCCACAGTCTTGGGCGATTCGCCGACTGAGATGCAGCCCGAGTCCTGTGCCTTCGCCTTCCACTCTGGTGGTGAAGAAGGGGTCGAAGATGCGGTGCACCACATCGTGCGGAACCCCCGGGCCATCGTCCGCGACGGCCACGGAGATCAGCCTGTCCGTTTGACGAAGTTCGATCCAGATGTTCTTCGCATCCGAGCGAATCGAGTTATCGAGCAGATTCAGCATGACCTGATTGAACGCCCTCGCGGGCGCAAACACTTCCCCGTTCGTCTCGTAGGCTTGATGAACGGCTATCCGCTGCTTGAGCTTATGATCAAGCAGGTCGAGTGTGGACTCGACGGCTTTCCGAACATTGCAGGGCACCACGTCATCGCCGTCGGCCGGGCGCGCGTGTGCGTCGAGCGCGGAAACAATGCCGTCAATGCGGTCGAGCGCATCGATCACCACACCCATCAGTCTTTCATTCGACACTCTGGATGAACCACCTTGCTCCAACACCTTCACCGCGTTCAACGCGGCGTTGAGGGGATTCTTGACTTCGTGCGCGAGGCCGGCAGCAAGCGTTCCTGCCGATGCGAGTCGGGCCTGGTCGGCAAGTTGCAGGCTCAAGCTGCGCATTTTCAGATGTGCGCGAAGTCGGGCCAGGAGAACGTTGGCGTGAAACGGTTTCGAAACGAAATCATCGGCGCCAGCCTTGAACCCTTCGAGTGCGGTTTCGTTTTCGCCGCGGGCTGTCAGCAGGATTACGGGGATGTTGCTCAGCGAAGGGTCCTGCTTGAGCGTGCGAGCGAGATCCAGGCCGCTCACCTCTGGCATCATCACGTCGGTGAGCACGAGGTCCGGGCGATGCTTCTTCATCAGCTCGAGCGCCTCCGCCCCATTTTTGGCGGCGTCAACGGTATAGGTTCGCGAGAGCAAACCGACGATGAAGCCTCGCAGGTCATCCTCGTCCTCCGCGACGAGAATCCTCGGGACTCGTCCGCGATCGAGCAGAATGCGTTCGGTTGGAGGTACGCTCATCCGGAGCCCCGCCGTCGCCGCCGCCCCGTCGAGCGTTGGCGCCTCGCTCAAGCGATCCTCCGTGCGCCGGCGGGGGTGCTCCAGCGTCTGACCATGCCGCCGCTCCACGACCTCGGTGTCGAAGTGCTCATTTCCGCGCTTGAGGAAAAGAGTGAACGTCGCTCCTTCACCGAGCTCGCTATCCACAAAAAGCGAGCCGCCGTGGAGCTCCGCGAGCTCGAGTGCCAGCGCCAGGCCGATGCCCACGCCACCTTGCTGACGCCGCTCGGAGCGCTCCACTTGGTGGAACCTCTCGAAGATCTGCGCCTGTTCTTCGTGCGAGATCCCCGGCCCCGTGTCGGCGATCTCGACGGACGTTCCGTTTGGCTGGTGTCGCACTCGCACGTCGATCTCCCCGCCGGCCGGAGTAAACTTCATCGCGTTGCCGAGCAGATTAGTGAGAACGATTTCGAGTCGGTGCGCATCGCCGAACGTCTCGACGGGCTCTCCATGCGAAGCGAACGAAAGCTCGATATGCTTGGCTTTCGCCGCCGGATGGGCGTTGCCTACGACCTGCTCAACGAGGTTTCTCAAATCCACCGGCTCGATGCGAAGACGCAGACCACCCCCCTCGAGCTTGGCCAAGTCGAGCAAGTCGTCGATCATGCGCAAGAGTCTCGAAGCGTTTCGACGGACGACCTTCAGCGCGTCGCGATCCGCTCCAGGCCCAAGCGTACCCAGCATTGCATCCACGGGTGACACGATCAACGTGAGCGGAGTCCGAAGCTCGTGACTGACGTTCGCGAAAAACTCCGACTTCATGCGGTCGAGCTGCTGGAGCTTCCCGAACGCTTCCTCCAATTTCGCGTTGGCACTTTTGGCTTCGAGACGATCTTGGAAGGCTTGTTTCTCCAGCCGAAGGCGAAGCTGCTGGAAGGTCGTAATGGTTGCCAGCATTCCGAGCAGGAAAAGATGGTGCCCGACGAAGTCCTCTGGAGCTGACGCGACATTTTGGGTAACGACAAGCCCTAGGAACGCAGCGTAGATCGTCAGATCGAATAGGAGGGCGGTCTTGATCGGCCACAGCGTCACGAACGAAACGCCGGTGATCATAATTATCAACAGCAAGAAGTACGAGGACTCCTGGCCGTGATGGAGTGACGTCACGTAACAGATGAACACGCCGCATGCTGAGAAGATGCAGAAAATGATAGCGTCGATATGCTTTTGCAGCAGCACGCTGTCCGCGGAGACTGGGAATAGGACCAGCAGTGCGGGCACGAGCCAGAGAAGCCTTAGGCACTGCAGCAACCAGAAGTCCGACCGCAGGAATTGCCATTCGAACCAAATACAGGGAACTTGAATGACAGCTGTTACGAGTGCGCCGACGCGAAGCGCTTGGACGTTTGTTCGGCGCCGATGCAATTCGAAGGAATCCTCGAACTCGGCCGACCTCGGCTCAGCAATGGCAATCGTATCCCCCACCACGGCTCAATTGTAGGTGATGCTCGCGAGGACAACCAGATTTGCATCGATTCGAGCCTAAGATGCTGCACGATCGGCCGCTTGTCCCATCGCCAGTGCCATGAACAGGTCCCTGACCCCGGTTGGCCAAGGCAAAGGTTCGGGCGTGCCGCTGCCGTGCTGCGCTACCCAGGCAACTTCGTGAAAGCCCCTAGCCAACTTCGAACCGGGCATTCCATCTCCAGCTCGCAAGAAGTCGAACTCCAGCCGAACCCCACGCTCACAGACGGCGCTGATGTAGACCTTCACCTCGATACTGTCGAACGGCATGGCCTCCCGCAAATGGTAGGTACCTGTGTTCAGGCAATGCAGCATCGACCTGTCGGCGCTCGAACGAAAGAGCTCCGGCGCGATTCCTTGCAGAAACCTGTCGCGCGCGCGTCCCTGCCAAACGCCGTAGTTGGCGAAGTAGACGTTTCCCACGACATTCGCATCTTCCCAGGTCGTATGCACTAACTCTTCGTGAACCGGATGCCGGGCTCCGAATCCGTCCCAAGCATACAGTTGCTGCCCGATGTCTATTGCGGGCTTTGGTTCCGGTGTGGGGTCATCCGTGCGGGGACCCATCGCGCTCAGAAACTGGAAGAAGAACTCGGGCCACTCGCTGCCGACCACCCGCCCGTCGTCCAGGATCCTCACGGCGGATGTTTTCATCTTGCTCCAGGCAATCATCTCGGGCGGCTCAGTCGTTGGCGGGAAAGGAACGCGCCACCACTCGTAGATAGCGCCAGCGTCGCTCCGGGTAACGCTCTCCGCCCAGTACCGCACTTCGATCAGGTCATTCGGTTTTGGAAGCGCTAAGATTTTGGTTTCGAACGAGTTGGTCGCCGCAGTCAGATCCTGAGACGCCAGCATGTTGATGAGCTCGGGGTACGCACCTGGAGTATTGATCGTTCCCAGCTCTCTCGTCTTGCCAGCCCACCGATAGTAGTTGGTGAAGTTGACGGTGCCGCGTGGCCCCTGGGATTCCTGGGCCGTGAGCGGAAACCTCATGAAGAACGCCATCTGCTTCTGAGGTCCGTAGCGGGGAACGTCCCGATAGTGTGCACCTCCGTGCCAGTCCCCTGTCTTGGCAAGGTCGTCCGATAGCGCGTTCCCGCGAAGTCCGCTGCGTGCCGTGAGTTCCTCTGGGGTCGGCCACTGTGCCTTTCTTTCGATGATCTTGGCGTGGTAGCCCACGAGTTGCTCTACGATTCGTCCGTCGGCGTCCGCGCATGTCACAGATCCCACGTTAGCGTCCTCCGTGCGTGCATGAATTCGGGCAGTGCAATCACGTTTCGCTCGCTCGTGGCGATTCGGATCCGTGATGTCGATTCGCTCGACTTGAACCGGCAAGCATTGGTCGGGAAGGGCGCAAAGCTGAAGGCTCTGAAGAAGCCCATCGCGGAAGTACGGGTCGCCGAGTACGTACGATTCCTCGGGTGTTTCCTGAGCCGTAAACGAACACTCATCGGAGCTCAGAGCGTTCACGCGCACAATTCTTTGAAAGCGGGGACCTTGAAACAGTATCGAACCGTAGAGGTCCGTCTGCGGGTCGATGTTTGTGTCGGTTGGAAGATGGCGTGGCTCTAACAGGCGAGCGTTGTCGTTGTTCTCCTCCAAGACAAACCGCGCATCGAAATGATCGAGTTTGAATCCCGTCTGTTCGGAACGAACGGAGACATGTACTTGTGGTGCAGCCGACTCCCCCTCGAGAACGCGGGCGTTGACCTCGATGGTGAGACCGCTGGTTGGGTTTACCAGAAGTGGCCTGCGCAGACGGACATTGTGGATGCTCAGGGCGGGAAGGTCGACGCGTCCCAGAACGTAAGCGACAGCCTGTCCCATCGCCTCGAGTCCGAACACGGTGGGAAATAGGTACGAGTCCTTGTACTGATGGTCACGAAGGTATGCATCGCGATCGAGGTCCAGATTGGAACGGGCGCAGATCTCTACTTGCGGTTGATGGAAACGTATGTCTTCCAGGAAACGAGTTCCCTTCGGCAGCATCGGAAGCCTTGGTCGCCACGTGTCGATTCCGCCCAAACGACCCGAGACGATCACCTGACGATGGCCAGCATCGTGTTCGAAAATATCAAGGAAGCGGCTTACCCCTTCCTTCACCGGGATCGCGTCCGTGCCAAGCTTGGCAAGGCCTTCGACGCTTCCGAGCTTGGCGCCCATGCCGACCCCTTCCCAGATGCTGAATGCAATGGAAATCGCCGCCATCTCAGGATGGGTCTCAGCAAAGGCGCCCAAGGAGCGGTCCAGCGCCTGGTTTGCAAACGCGTACCACGCATTGTTTGGCATTCCCGTAACGCCGATGATCGACGTAAGCGCGCAGAAGATCGCTGGTGGGTCGTCGTCTAGCGCTTCGAACAGGTTCAGCGCGCCAACCAGCTTAGGGCTGATCTCCTCGCGGGCCTCATCGGCAGAAACCTTGTTCGCGCGTCGCGGACGATTGACCGCCGCACCATGAATGACCGCGGCAACGTGCCCCTTGTGTCGTCGCGCCGCCTTCACCAAGCGCGCCACATCTTCGGGATCTGTCACTTCGCATTGAACGTACTCTGCTCTGAGTCCTTCGTGCTGGAAGCGCTCCAGGGTCTTTCCGATTTCGGAGTCGCTGCCGGCCTCGGGCGCGTCTTCCGGATGAGGGGAGCTGCCGGCCAAGACCATGCGGGCACCCGTCTTGCGGGCTAGTGCAAGCGCGCACTCGGCCGTGATACCCCGTGCGCCGCCGGTGACGATGACGACGTCATCCGCGCCAAGTTGCTGCGAACGCGCTGTGAGTGCGCGGCGTCGAATGACCTGTGGGCGCGCGATACGTCTCGTCTCGCCCACATAAATGGCGCTGTCGTAAGTCCTATCGGTTGCTACCTCTCTCGCGATTGCGGAGCAGAGCTGTTCGCTGCCCATGGATTCGTCCACGGTGAGAACCCGAAAGTGGACGCCTCGGCGCTCCAGATGCAGCGCGGCGACGAAAGCGTCGTAGCCCCAATCGAAATTGTCCACGACTTCGGCGCGGCGCTGAACGAAGACAATCGTCCGCGGTGTGTCAGCGCTTGCCGACGACGCAAGGCCCTTTGCGATGGACGAGAGAACCCCTGTCACATTGTTGAACCGCGCTTTCGCGTCTGCCCCCTTGGTGGCGTCGGAAAGAACCGCGATCACGACGTCGGAGCCGCAGTCGGACGCCGCGACCGTCGGGACAGCGGTGACCTCGGAACCCTTGCTTCGCATCGTAGCCCAGAGCTCGGTTGCGGCGTCGGAGCCATCGTCGAGGATACGGACCGAGCGATTCTCCCAGAAATCGGAAGCCTGCTCCGGCAGCAAACTGTCCTCCCACTCCATGGCAAAACTGCGCGTCCAGCTGGGGTAGCTCTCGGAGATTGCCGCTGCGCGGGTAGGGGAAATGCTCCCCGAGCGACTCTTCTTGGCGGACGCCATACGGCGCTCGAGGTCCTGGGCAATCTCCCCCAGTGTCGAGTTCGCGATCTCCGCGGGATCGAAGTCGCCGGCGTAGCCCAAGGCGACTGCTGCATCGACGACCGCTTGAACCGTCTTGATCGAATCCATGTGCAGGTCGTCGACCATTCGAAGATCGTCCGTGAGAGTCTCGACGGGGAACCCGGTCTGTTTGTGAAGCACGTCCAGAAAGACTGCCTTCGCGTTGACGTACGGGGGAAGGCTCGAGCCGCCTGGTCGGTTGCTCTCCCGTGTTTCTCTTCCCGGGTCGGGTGAGAGCTCGCGAACGTAGCTCACCGGATCGCTGGCGCGTTCCGTACGCGCTTGATGTGGCTCCGTGGCATGAATAGCCGCCATCACGTCGGCGTCTAGGACAGGCTTTTCACAAGGGTTCACGAAGAACGAGAGCTCGGCCGAGGACCTGAATCGACGGATGAGTCGCTGGTCCGAGAGCTTGGCGAGATCGATCTCGGCCCCCAGGATGTGGAGGTAGCCAAGAGCGATGTTGAGGTCCTGATCGCGGCGAGCCTTCCCTTCGAGCGGCAGGCAGAGTGTTCCCCGGACCCCTGTGGTCTCGTTGGTCAATCCGGACAGAACGGTGCCCGGGCCGACTTCGAGCAGCACGTCGCAATCGGCGCCCGCCAGCGCCGCAACCGCTCGGAAATTGACCGGACGAACGACTTGCTCGCCGAAGTGCTGGCTCAGGCTGATCGGCCCCTCCAAGGCACCGCCGGTCATCGTGCTGTACAGTTTCGCCTTGCTTGCCGCGGCCGTACCTCGGAGTTGCGGGAGGTCACGTAGCTCCGTGACAGTTTCGCTGAAATGAGCGGAGTGGAACGCTGCGGAGACCGGGAGCTCGCGGGCGCGTATTCCGCGTTCCGTGGCGAGCGCGATCGCCGCCGCGACGGCTTCGACGTCGCCAGAGACGACCGTCTGCGTCGGGCTGTTGACATTGGCGATCACAACATAGCCGTTGACGTATTCGATGAGTTGTAGAGCCTCACTCGGCGGACACGACAAGCCGGCCATCGACCCCTCGACGGAGACTTCGCCCATCAGTTTCCCGCGTAAGGCCGCGAGCTGCAGCACGGATTTCTGGTCGAGGGCTCCCGCTGCATGGAAGGCGGTCAGCTCACCTAGGCTATGACCACCGACCGCGGAGGGGTCCAACCCCAGCCGGCGCAGGAACTCGAGCCAGAGCAAGCTCGCCAAGCAGATTGCGGGCTGCGCGACTTCGGTTTGCGTCAGGGCTCGCATCCAGCGCTTCTGCTGCTCGCCGTCGAGATCTTGGTCGGTATCATGGTAGATCAGGCCGCTCACGGGGCCGACGCCAACATCCTCGAGCCAGCTGTCCGCGTTTGCGACGAGGTCTCGTGCCCACTGGAAGCGCTCGACGAGCGTGCGTGCCATGTTCACGCGCTGCGAGCCCTGCCCGGGGAAAAGGAAACCGACCTTGGGCCGTGCCGCTCCCGTCGACAGCGCTACGCGTCGATCAGGCGTGACGAAAGAAGCGCGATCGGCGCCATCCGATTTCTGAACCGCGCTGATCAGCGTTGCCAGGCGTTCCTGGAGATCCTTCGGGCTACTGGCCACGATTGCGGCGCGAGCGGTTCCCGAGCCGCCAAGCTTGCTCGCGAGATCTGCCGCGAGGTCCGGCATCTCGCCAACGCTCATGCCAGCGATGACGTCCGAGAGCTCGTGCGCACGCCGTTCGAGCGCCCCGAGGCTTTCTTCCTGAAGGGCGAAAAGCTCGGTGGCTTGCTTGGAAGCCAGCATCGCGCGCTCGTCGAGGGCCGGCATGAGATGTCGTGAAGGGCCGTGAAGGGAGCTGAGGGTCACGTGGCTGTTGATCCCACCGAACCCCATCGCGGAGACGCCGGCGGTGATCGTGTCTGTGGGGTTGCGTATGCTCCCGGTTCGAACCGGGTAGAGGTTTCGGGCCTTCCCGGTGAAGACCTCGTGAGGCTCGTCGCAGCCCGCGGTCGGGGGAACCACGCGCCGATTCACGCCTGCAATGGCTTTGAGCAGGCCCCCAATACCGGCGGCAGCCTTGGTGTGCCCGACCAGCGACTTGAAGGAAGTGACGCCGCATAGACGCGGTTTCGCCTCGCCGAACGAATCGATCGCGTTGGAGATCGCAGAGAGCTCGACCGGATCGCCAATCGAGGTCCCCGTCCCGTGCCCCTCGACGAAGTCGAGTCTGTGGGCGGAGTAGCCCGCACGGTCGTACGCGCGTCGCAAGGCCAGGGCTTGACCGTCGATCGTTGGCGCGGTGATGCCGCCTTTGCCGTCCGATGAGACACCCCATCCGTTGAGCGCGGCATAGACGTAGTCACCGTCACGCTTCGCATCGTCCAGTCGCTTCATCACGATGAAGCCGCAGCCCTCGCCGGGCAAGAACCCGTTGCCAGCGCGGTCATAGACTTTCATGTCTGAATCGGAAAGCGCGCCCACCTTCGCAAACCCAACGATCTCGAACGCGTCCAGGCTCACGTCGACGCCACCAGCCAGCGCGACGTCGATGTCGCCCGCGCACAAAGCGTTTGCCGCCGTCGCCACCGACAGGAGTGATGAGGCGCAAGCGCCGTCGACCGTATAGCCCCCACCGCGGAGATCCATGTAATTGCAGATGCGTCCTGCGATCGTGTTGGAGAGGGCGCCGGCGAGCGTGTCTTCGTTCGGGGCCGGGAAAAACGATTTGAAGATTTTTTCGGTTTCGGCGACGAGCTCTTCGAGGGTGGCTCCGTCGAGCCCCTTGTTGATACCCGCGGCGCGGATGGTCTTTTGAACGAAGGGCCAGCGTCCGCGAAGGAGGTGTGCGCGCTGTTGCTCGCCGGTCAGCGTGTTCCCTACGATGACGCCACTGCGATCGCGCGGAAGCTCGCTCGCCTTGTACCCAGCGTCGTTCAGCGCCTGCAGCGCGACATCAAGCGCAAGCCAATGAGTGATGTCCGTTTGTTCGTAGACCTGTTTTGGAATTCGGCGGCTAGCCCAGTCGAATTCGAAGCCGTCGATGACCGCAGC
>JBARTN010000070.1:0-2143 GCA_049645265.1 Polyangiales bacterium | reverse complement strand
GTAAACACGCGAAGCGCCTCCAGCCTGCCCATCTGGCCAATCTCGAGGACCTCCGCGACCGTCGTCTGGCCATCCACCAGCGACAAAAGGAACGCAGCCTGGGGATCGAGGCCGAGCCACTTCACCTTCGCAGTCGGGACCGCAAGGTTGAATACGTAGTCGAGAGAGCCGATGCGGCTGACATAGCGGGTTTCGAGGCGGGCCCGGCTGTTGACCGCGTACTGCCGTGCGTTCTCGTCTTCGGGGTCTAGGCCGAGGAGCAGCTCGGCAGCGCTCAACGACCTCGCATAGTCGCCGAGTGCGAAGCAGTCGGCGATCTCGGCATGGAGGAGGGCCGGGCTCGCTTCACCGGCTTCCGCCCTCTCGGGCCGTGCCGGAGGCGGTGCGGTTGGTGCGAGGCTGCGTCGATCACGATCGGCGACCCAGGCGTCTCCAGAAACCCGGCGCGTGGGCCGCTCGTGGATGTTATGCGGATCGGGCTCCGCAGCCAGGTCGATCGCGCCGTTGTCGCCCAGCACACTCGGGAACGACGAATCGCCTGAACCTGGCTTGAGAGAGGTCATGGATCACGCCGACTTGCCGACGACTCCCTTGAACATTCGCTGCGTTCGACCAAGCGACTCGAGCTCGTCTTCGAGCGCTGCGATGTCGCCCCGCTCGAGCAGCGTCCGGGCGTTGTCGACGACGCCCTTGGCCTTGTCGATGGCGTCACGCCCGAAGTCACTACCGGCCACGATCGATTCGACTTCGGGAAAAAGGCGCTCGATTTCGGCAATCAGCGTTTCGGCTTCTTGGCGGACCTTCTCGGAAGCCTCGTCCTCACGCCGCGAAACGGCGAAATCCGACGCATCGACCATCATCTCGTTGATTTCGTCCTCGGTGAGGCCGCTGGTCGCCGTCACGGTGATCGATTGCTCCTTGCCGGTCTCGACGTCCTTGGCGTGGACGCTGACGATGCCGTCCGCATTGATTTCGAACGTCACCTCGACCTCCACCTGGCCGGCAGTTGCACGGCGAAGCCCGGTCAAAATGAACTCGCCGAGAAGCTCGTTGTCCTCTGCGCGTCGCGACTCGCCCTGCAGAACCAGAATCTTCACGGCGGTCTGGTTGTCGCGCACCGTGGTGAACGGCTTGCTGCGAGAGGTCGGAACCGTGGTGTTCTGCGGGATGAGCTCTTCGAAGTAGCCGCCGACAACCATGATGCCGAGCGTGTGCGGCGTGACGTCGAGCAGAACCATGTCGAGCTCCGGAGAGTCGTCTACGAGCGCGGCGCCCTGAATGGACGCGCCAAGCCCGACCACCTCATCGGGATGCACTCCCTTGCAAGGGTCGCGCTGAAAGAATTTGCTGACCCGCTCCTGCACCTTGGGCATGCGGGTCATACCGCCCACGAGAATGATGTCTTCAATCTCGTCCTTGTTGAGGCCTGCCTCACCGAGCGTGAGCTCGCAAATCTGAACGGTTCGGTCGATCAAGTCCGCCGTCAGCTCTTCGAGCGTGGCGCGCGTGAGCAGGCGCTGAAGGTGGAGCGCCTCGTTGCGAGCGCTCGAAATGATGAACGGAAGGTTCACCTCCGTCTCGGTGACGGCAGAAAGCTCGCACTTGGCCTTCTCGGCGGCGTCCTTGAGGCGCTGCAGCGCCATGCGGTCTTGGCGAAGATCGATGCTGTGCTCGTGTTGGAACCCTTCGACGAGCCAGTCGATCACGCGCTGGTCGAAGTCTTCTCCACCGAGGAACGTGTCCCCGGCAGTGCTGATGACTTTGAAGACACCGGTGCTCGCGATCTCGAGAATCGAAATATCGAACGTGCCGCCCCCGAGGTCGAAGACCGCGACCGTGCGATCGATGTTCTTTCCGAAACCATAGGCGAGTGCCGCGGATGTCGGCTCGTTGATGATGCGAATCACGTCGAGGCCAGCGATCGCGCCAGCATCTTTGGTTGCCTGGCGTTGATTGTCGTTGAAGTACGCAGGCACCGTCACGACGACCTTGTTGACCTCTTCACCAAGGTAATCTTCCGCGACCATCTTCATCTCTTGAAGCACCATCGCGCTGATCTCGGGAATGCTGTAGACTTTGTCGCGCATCTTGATGCGGCAGTCGCCGTGCGGACCTTCCACGATGTGGAATGGCGTAGTTTGGA
>JBARTN010000069.1:0-2568 GCA_049645265.1 Polyangiales bacterium | reverse complement strand
CGAATGAGCGGCGCAAAGCGCTCGACCCAGGGCGAGGGCGCTGTATTCCCATGCCTCATCGTTCCCGAGTCCTGACACGAAATTGGCCGTACGACACGATTTGATAGGCTCCGGGCAACTGAGCATGAGCCAAGCGCCCAAATCGATACCGCTGCGCCCGAGTGCGCTGTGGATCGTGGCTGACGAAGCAGACAAGACGCGGGATCGGCCCGGTGAGCAAGAGCAAGCTCAGTCTTCAGCGAGGCAGAGCGCTGACAAGTCCTCGTTGAGCTGCTTGACCGTGGCTTGGTTGACGAGGATCCCCGTGTGACTCTCGGCGAAGCCCGAGACGACCTTCGCGGCATCCTGGGGCGGACGAGGAAGAGCGCTCGGGACAGTGACCACGCCGTCCGTGCCGTGTTTCTTGTCTTTCGAGCTGTGTCCGAATCCGAAGTACAGCGCGTAGGAGACATCGGACGGGAAGGGCCGTTCGAACAGGGACCGGACGAACTGGCTCTTGGGGCCTACGTCACGCCAGGACGGTACGACTTCGGGCGCCATTTTGACGCCCGTGTCGGCGCTCGGAATCCCGCCGAGTGGCGACGAGATCGTAGCGAGGAATCGAACATAGCGTTTGGTTCCCGCATCGACCTGGTCGCGCACGAGTTGATGGGCGACCAAACCGCCCATGCTGTGGGCGACGAGGCACAGGTCGTCGAACTTCTGCTTCGCATGCATGCTCTCGAGGACCCGGCGCAGCGCGTCGACCACGTTCTGGAGTCGCGCGCCGCTCGGGTATTGAAAAACCCACGGTTGGTAGAGCTCCGGATCCAGCGACTCGATGAGCGCCGTGAACTCCCGCGGGTGGCCCGACATTCCGTGGATGAAGAGCACGGGCGTCTTCTCTTTGTCGTACGCTTGCAGCATGAAGACGCCTGCCCCGTACGTGTCGTAAAACTTGCGGGGCGTCCACATCCCCATGGGCCCAGTCGACGGGTCGAACCGTGGATCCTCGAGTCGTGCGACTTCGCCCATGCGCATCTCGATCTTCTCCGGGACTTGTACCGAAATCCTGTCCAGGGCGGGAGCGCGCACAGTGCTGAGCTCCATGTTCAGCCTCGAGCGATTGCTCTTGGCCTTGACGTCGAGGATCTCGAAGTCTTCGTAGAGGGCATGAGGCTCGCCCGGGTCGAGCCTTTCGTTCTCGTTCGCGTCTTCGTGTGCAGCGATCATGTAGAGTCCTTGGCGCACGCTGAACCGGTACTTTCCAGGCTCTTCCAGCCTCACGACTTGGCTCACCCGGACCGGCTTGCCGACGCTTGGTTCGACGTCGAACAGATACACGTCGATTGCGCCGCCCTCCCAGTCGCCTGTGGTGACCCGCCCGGAGACCGAGGCCATATTCTCCGTCTCCTTTAGGTCAGCACGCAGTCGGCGGAAATTCTTGCAACCGACCAGCCCGCCAGCAACGAGCCCAAGCAGCAGGCAGGATGTGATCAGTCGCGAGCCATTCCCCCAGCGTCTAGCAGGTTTCATGACGCGTTTTTCACATATCCGTTGTGCCGCGTCTAGCTTCGCCGACAATCAGGCGAGCCGTGCTTGCGAGTGGGACGGTCTTCGTCAGACGTAGCCCCGCTTCCTTGAACAGCTGTCTGAACTCGGGCTTGCTTCGCTCTCGTCCGGTTCCTGACAAGACCATCATCTCCAGGTCGAGGAGCCGGGTCGTGTCTTTGCGATGTCCGGGTAAGAGGATACCTTCGACCACCAGGACCTTGCCGGCGGGCCGCAGGGCTGCCGCGCAGTTGCGGAGCACCGTCGCAGCTTCTTCGTCTCCCCAGTTGTGCACGATGTGCCGAACGATGTAGATGTCCGCGCCAGCGGGCACCTCCGAAAAGAAGTCGCCGGCCACACAGGTGCAGCGCCCCTGAAGCTCGGAATCCTGCAGGCCTCGTTCAGCCGCCCGGACGACATGGTCCTTGTCGAACAAAATCCCGTGCAAGCGGGGCCATTGGCGAAGGAGCTCGATCAGCAAGGTCCCCATGCCTCCACCAACGTCGACAACCGTCTCGACTTCGGAGAAGTCGAACGCTGTAGCGAGCGCTCGCGCATCATGGCGGGTGAATGCGTCCACGCCGGCGTTGTAGATCTCGGATTCATTTGGATGGTCGGCCAGGTAGCCGAACAAGTCCTGCCCGTGCTCGAGCTCGAAGGCTGCTTCGCCGGTCCGCACGGCATCCTTCAGCCGCAGCCACGGCGACCAGGAAAATGGAGCGCCCACGAACTCCGCGAGGGGCCCGAGCGCATTGGACCGGAGCTGGCTGCCGAGCACGGTCAATCGAAAGCGCTCCTCGTCGTCGGCTTCGAGGACGCCCTCGGCTGCCAGAACTCCGAGTAGCCGGCCAAGCGCGTTCTGCTCACAGCCGAGTTTGGCCGCGAGCTCCTCTTCGTTCATGGGCTCGCCCTCCAGCGCGTCGGCGAGGCGCAGTTGCGCTGCGGCCGAGATGGCGGCTGCGATCCATTTGCCGCCCAACAGCTTCAGAAGATCTTGAGCAGCCTCGTGGTCGTCTGCCGATCCGCTCACGCCTCGGC
>JBARTN010000068.1:0-9132 GCA_049645265.1 Polyangiales bacterium | reverse complement strand
CCTGCTCGTGGTACCGCATTCCTCCCTTGTAGGGGCCCATCACGTTGTTGTGCTGAACGCGATAGCCTTTGAACACGCGCATTTCGCCGCTGTCCATTCGCACTGGGAAATGAACGATGAGCTCGTTTTTCGGTTCCGCGAGGATCGCCTTTACATGAGACGGGAGTCGGGTGAGCTCGGCTGCCTGCTCGATGTAGCCCTGGACGACTTCGAAGAACGGATAGTCTTCTGACTCAGCGGACATCGCGGGGATGCTACCGCGTGTGGGTCTCGCTCGGCAAATATCGGCGCAAATCTTGCGCGTGATCGGCGCAAAACGAAAGATGCGCGCGACGTGGAGAAAACGGTTGTCAAAAGCCACGAGAACCTTGTTTTTGTTGGGGTCGCGACGCTAGAGTCCCCTCACTGGGCGGCTGATAAAATTAGTGCCGTGTCCTTTGCTCTGCAACAGCGAGGAGGGTCCAATGGATGAACCGGGAAATGACTTCCGGCAGGAGTTAGAGGCGCGCGGCGTGTCACGTCGCGAGTTCATGGGCTTCTGCTCTGCGATGGCGGTGATGTTTGGTTTGCCGAAAGGCGCGACGGCCATGATCGCCGACGCGATCGAAAACAACCCAAAGCCAACCCTCGTGTGGCTCAACTTTCAGGACTGTGCGGGGAACACAGAGTCGTTCCTTCGCGCCAGCAAGCCAACGGCAGCTGAGGTGATCCTCGATCTGATCTCGATCGACTACCACGAGGTGATCATGGCGGCCGCCGGTCATCAGGCGGAAGAGAACCTTCACAACGTCGTCGAGAACCAGAAGGGCGCATACCTCGCTGTCGTCGAGGGCTCGATCCCGACCGGCGCGAACGGCGCGTACTGTACGGTTGGCGGGAAGTCGGCGCTTCAGATCGCGAATGAGGTTTGCGGCAGCGCGCTGGCGACGATTGCAGTGGGAACCTGCGCATCGTTTGGCGGCATCCCTGCAGCATCGCCGAATCCGACCGGCGCGCTCGGTGTTTCCGATGCCGTGCCCGGCGTGAAGAATCTGATCAACCTGTCGGCCTGTCCGGTGAATGCCCAGAACCTCACCGCAACGCTGGTTTACTTCCTGACCTACGGAAGGTTCCCAGCCCTCGACAAGTTGAATCGCCCGCTTTTTGCCTACGGAAAGTCGATTCACGACAACTGCGAGCGGCGCGCCCACTACGACACCGGACAGTACGTCGAGCAATGGGGCGACGAAGCCCATCGCGACGGACACTGCCTCTACAAGATGGGCTGCAAGGGCCCTGTCTCGTTCCAGAACTGTCCGAACGTCGGTTGGAACGACAATACGAGCTGGCCGATCGCATGCGGCCACGGTTGCATCGGCTGCGCCGAACCGGACTTCTGGGACAAGATGACGCCGTTCTACGCGCACCTTCCAGGCTTCCCCGGCTTCGGCAAAGGCTCAGACATCGACAAGATCGGCTTCTGGGCGACCATCGGTGTCACCACCGCGTTTGCGGGGCACACCTTGGTGCACCTCGGAAAGAGGCTCGTTGGAACGGGCGCGGATCACGCACCCGAAGGCCCGCCCGCGCGGACCGATGAAGGAGGCGCAGAATGACCCATATCGTTGTCGACCCGGTGACGCGCATCGAAGGCCACTTGCGCATCGAAGCGGAAATCGAGGGCGGTCAGGTCTCCGACGCTTGGTCGTCGTCGACCATGTTCCGTGGCATCGAGATCATCCTGCAAGGCCGCGACCCACGCGATGCCTGGGCTTTCACTCAGCGTATCTGCGGCGTGTGCACGACGGTGCACGCGATCGCTTCGATTCGCGCAGTAGAGGACGCGATCGGTGCCAAGCCGCCACCCAATGCGCGGATCCTCCGAAACTTGATCATCGCGTCCCAGTGCATCCAGGACCACGTGATCCACTTCTATCACCTGCACGCGCTGGACTGGGTCGACATCGTGTCGGCGCTCGGGGCGGATCCGGCCGAAACAGCGGCGCTTGCCCAGTCGATTTCGGACTGGCCGAAGTCGAGCGCCACGTACTTCAAAGGCATCCAGGACCGTGTCAAAGGGCTGGTCGAGCGAGGCCAGCTCGGGCCGTTTGCGAACGCCTACTGGGGCCATCCGGCGTACAAGCTTCCGCCGGCGGCAAACCTGATGGCGGTCGCGCACTATCTCGAAGCGCTCGAGTGGCAGCGGGAGTTCATCAAGATGCACGCCATTCTCGGCGGCAAGAACCCCCATCTGCAGAGCTTCTTGGTCGGCGGCATGGCAACTCCGGTCGACCCGGACAAGCAGGCTTCACTGAACATCCACACGATCGCGCAGTTCAAAAAGCTGATTGCGGGCGCGCAGGAGTTCGTGAGCAAGGTGTACATTCCCGACGTGCTCGCGGTCGCCTCCTTCTACAAGGACTGGGCCGGTCATGGCGCAGGCGTGGGCAACTACATGGTGTACGGCGAGTACCCACTCGACGACGAAGCCAAGCCGGAGCTCTACTTCCCTTCGGGGATCATCCGCGCGCGCGACATCTCGAAGGTCGAAGAGTTCGATCCCTCGAAGATCACCGAGCAGATCACACACTCCTGGTACGACTACGCCGGTGGCGAGGACCAAGCGCTCCACCCGTCCGAGGGCGAAACCAAGCCGAATTACACCGGTCCGGAGCCACCCTACGAACGCCTGGATACCTCGAAGAAGTACTCCTGGCTCAAGTCACCCCGCTATGGTGGCGCGCCGATGGAGGTCGGGCCTCTGTCGCGAATGCTGGTGTCGTACGTACGAGGTCACGAGAAGGTGCAAGGCCTAGTCAACCACGTCCTCAAGACGCTCGGCGTCGGGCCCGAAGCCTTGTTCTCGACGCTTGGCCGAATCGCCGCGCGCGCGATCGAAACACAGGTGCTAGTCGACAAGATCGGCGACTGGGTCGACGAGCTTGCTGACAACATGGGCAAGGGCGAGCTTCGGATCCACGACAACAGCAAGTGGGAGCCGGAGAGCTGGCCCGCTGATTCGATGGGAGCCGGCTTCCATGAAGCGCCACGCGGCTCGCTTGGGCACTGGGTCCACGTGAAAGATGCAAAGATCGAGCGCTACCAATGCGTCGTTCCGAGCACCTGGAACGCCGGCCCACGGGATTCCGGCGATGCACCAGGTCCTTACGAGGCGGCCTTGGTCGGGACCCCGGTCGCCGACCCCGAGCAGCCGATCGAAATCCTGAGGACGATTCATTCGTTCGACCCGTGCATGGCTTGCGGTGTGCACGTCGTCGAACCTGGAGGGCGCGAGATCACTCGCGTGAAGGTGCGATGACTCCCCCGCCGACGGCCGCAGTCAAGGGAGGTGCTCGCCCCCAGGTGAGCCCCCGTCGGCACGATGCAGAAGGCATCGAACGAGTCTACGTTTGGGACCTTCTGGTCCGGACGACCCATTGGCTCATCATGCTATCGGTGTTCATCCTTGCGATTACGGGGATCTACATCGGCAAGCCGTACCTGATCCCAGCGCAGCCGGGGAGCGAGCACTTCGTGATGGCAACGGTGAAGGTCGTGCACTTCTATACGGCCATCATCTTTGCGCTCGCGGTGGTGTCACGCATCGTCTGGATGTTCGTGGGTTCGTACTACGCGCGTTGGCACCAGTTCGTGCCCGTGGGCAAGCGTCGACGCGGAGACGTCTTCAGAATGTTGAAGTTCTATTCGCTGATCAACAAAGAACCACCGCTCAACGTTGGTCACAACCCTTTGGCGGGCATGACCTACCTGCTGGTGTTCGCGCTCTACCTCACCATGATCCTCACTGGGTTTGCCCTCTACTCGGTGAGCGCGGCGGGCTACATGCAGTTCTGGGAGTTTCTGCTTCCGATCTTCGGCGGTGCGCAGATGGCGCGCTGGATTCATCACGTGGCGATGTGGTTCCTGCTGGGCTTCGTCGCGCACCACATCTGGAGCGCCATGCTCGTGTCCCGTGTCGAGGGGATGGGGCTGATCGACTCACTGTTCAGCGGATACAAGTTCCTACCAAAGAGTTGGCGCAACCGGGATGACTGACCGCACGCCGGTCCTCGTCCTGGGGCTCGGCAACGTCGTCTGTACAGACGACGGGGCGGGGATTGCCGCCGTACACCAACTCCTTCGTGAGTACGATTTCCCGGAGGGCGTCGTCGTGCTCGATGGCGGCACGCTGGGGCTCTCGCTCTTGCCTCTGGTCGATAGCGCGGATCAGGTGATCCTCGTCGATGCGATCGGAGCCGACGGGCCGCCGGGGACCCAGGTCCGGATCGAAGGCGAGGAGGTGGCTCCGGCCGTCTACGAGCGCCTTTCACCACATCAAATTGGGGTTGCGGACCTCTTAGCGGGGGCGAGCTTGCTCGATCGCTATCCGGACAGGGTGGTGATTCTGGGAGTCGTTCCGGACTCGATCGAGCTCGGGCTCGAACGAACGCCCGCCGTGCAGGCAAGCATCCCCGAGCTCGTGAATCGCGTGGTCGAAGAGCTCAGGTCACTAGGGTTTCCACCGGTCCGATCTACGGAGAGTCGCGATGAAGGCCATGGGAGCACTGCTCATGTCGCTCGCACTCTTGGGGTGTAGCGACAAAGTCAGGTCGTCCGCCGTCGACTACGACATCGTCGAGGTCCCCGCTGCCCAACTTTCTTCTGACGAAGCGCGTGCACGCGGAAGAACACTGTTCAAAGAGAAGTGCGCGCTCTGTCATGGCGATCGCGCAGACGGCAACGGGGTGCGGAGCAAAGGGCTGTCTGGGAAACCGGCCGATTTCGGCAGCCACGACTGGCGATCACACACGACCGCGATCGCCGTGTTTGAAGTCTTGAGCGAAGGCAAGCGCGGTACTTCGATGCCGGCCTGGCCGACGCTGAACGACGAGCAGAAGTGGGACCTCATCGCTTATGTTCTCAGCGTCGCGGAGGAAGGACCGTGATGGCAGGGCATCGAATCGAGATTCGAGGGACCGTGCAAGGGGTCGGTTTTCGGCCCTGGGTCTACCGACTGGCGCGTCGCGTGGGTGTCGTCGGAAGAGTGCGAAACGACCCCGGGGGCGTGACGATCGAAGCCTTCGCAAGCAAGGCCATCCTGGGCCGATTTGTGGAGGAATTACAGAGAGATGCGTTACCTGCCGCACAGATCGTAGAGCTCCGCGAGACGACGATTCCGGACGAGGATCTCGACGCTTTCGTGATCGAATCGAGCGATGCCGCCGGCGATAAGGCGCTGTCGATTCCGCCCGACCTGGCGACTTGTGAAGACTGCAGAGGAGAGGTGTTGGATCGTGACGACCGGCGATTCGGATATGCCTTCACCAACTGCACGACGTGCGGGCCTCGCTTCACGATCGCGACTGGCATTCCGTACGATCGCGCGGCGACGACGATGTCGGGGTTCGTGATGTGCGCGGCGTGCAAGGCGGAGTACGACAACGTCGAAGACCGACGCTTTCATGCACAGCCCAATGCCTGTCCGGAATGTGGGCCGGCGCTCAGCTTCGATCGACTCGACGGCCAAGCCGCGTCCGAGGTCGACGCGCTCGTAAACGCGGCGGAGCTCTTGTCGCGCGGCGGAGTGGTCGCGGTCAAAGGCTTGGGGGGTTTTCATCTCGCATGCGATGCAACCGATGGAGCTGCTGTTCGTCGCCTGCGCGAACGCAAGCATCGTGACGAGAAGCCTTTCGCCGTCATGGTGGGGAGCCTCGGTGCGGCCCACGCACTCGCAGAGATCAGTGCCGATGAGGAGGCGCTTCTCACGGCGGCCGAGCGGCCGGTGGTCCTTCTGCGCGCGCGCCAAAACGCAGGTCTAGCGGTCGAAGTCAGCCCTGATACCGCGCTTTTTGGGCTATTCCTGCCGTATACGCCGCTCCACCACCTGCTTCTCGAGGCGGTTCAGCGACCTCTCGTCATGACCTCGGCCAACGTATCGGACGAGCCGATTTGCTACGACAACGACGAAGCCCGGCATCGGCTCGAGGGCATCGCGGATGCAATTCTGCTCCACAATCGTGAGATTGCGATGCGCTGCGACGACTCCGTCGGCCGAGTCATCGCGGGGATACCTACCATCATGCGCCGATCGCGCGGCTTCGTGCCACGGCCGTTCTATTTGTCGCGACCCGTGGCGCGTCCCGTCCTCGCTTGCGGCGCGCATTTGAAGAATACGTTTTGCATTGCGATGGGCGATACCGCTTACTTCGGACCGCACATTGGGGACCTCGAAACCGTCGCTGCACTCGATTTTTTCGAAGAAGCGATCGAACGAATGCAAACCATCCTCTCGGTTCGTCCAGACATCGTTGCACATGATTTGCACCCTGGATACTTGTCGACGCGGTACGCGAATACGCGCGACGATGTCACCCTGGTCGGCGTTCAGCATCACCACGCACACGTCGTGAGCCTGATGACGGAGCATGGGATGCAGGGGCCGGTGCTCGGCGTGGCTTACGATGGCACGGGTTTTGGCGAGGATGGAACGTCCTGGGGCGGAGAGTTTCTGCTTTGTTTTGCGGAGCGATACGAACGCTTGGCGACGTTTCGGCCGCTCCGCTTGGCCGGTGGAGATCTCGCGATGCGCGAGGTTTGGAGAATCGGCTACGCCCTCTTGCACGACGCCTACGATGGCGCGCCCCCACACGATTCGGTCTCGCTCTTGGGCGACGTGACCCCGAAATCCATTCGGGTGGTGAAGCAGATGATCGAGCGCGGAGTCAACGCGCCGCAAGCTCGAGGTGTCGGACGTTACTTCGATGGCTTTGGCGCGCTTGCACTAGGCCGAGCTCGGTCGACGTACGAGGGTCAGGTTGCGATTGCGTGGGACCAGGTCGCAAACGAATCGGTGTTCGACGCATACCCCTTCGAGATCGACCGAATGCGCACACCCTGGGAGGTGGACCTCCGGCCGGCGGTGCGCGCCGCCGTCGACGACCTGCGCGCCGCAGTGCCTGCAGGGGATGTCTCGGCGCGCTTCCACAACGCACTCGTGGCGGTCACGGTAAAGCTGTTGGAGGCGCTTTGGGCAGAGAGCGGCGACCTTCCCGTGGCGTTGACCGGCGGTGTTTTCCAGAACGCCTGGCTTGCCGCCGGGATTGAGGGGAAAATATCCAATAAAAACAAGGTTTTGCGGCACAGCGAAGTTCCACCGGGCGACGGTGGAATCGCCCTCGGTCAGGCCTTGATCGCGGACGCCATTCTGGGAGACAAAGGTTGATGCCCCAAGGAGCTTTTCCATGTGCTTAGGTGTTCCCGGCAAAGTGCTCGAAGTCGACCGCGAGAACCAGATCGCGACGGTCGATTTCTGGGGCGTGAGGAAACAAGTGCGCCTCGAGGTCTGTGATGCGCCGGTGGAGCCAGGCGACTTCATCTTGAATCACGTCGGTTTTGCGATTCGGCGGATTCCACCGGAGGAGGCCGCGGAGACCTTGGCCTTGTACGACGAGCTTCTACGACTGGCCGACGAGCAGGATTTGATGACGGCCGACGTTCGCGCTGAAATCGCGGCCTCACCCGATGCGACGGGTTCCCCGAAGAGAACTGCCGATGAATCCCAGTGACACTTTTGCTCAGTTGAAATTTCGCGACCCGGAGCGCGCGCGCGGACTTCGCGAGGCGCTCGATCGCCTGGTGCACCAAGCCGACCACGCACCGGTGTCGGTGATGCACGTCTGCGGAAGCCACGAGCAGGCGATCGCGAAGTTTGGGCTGCGAGCGGCTTTTCCCTTGGATTTACAGGTGATCATGGGCCCTGGCTGCCCGGTCTGTGTGACGGACGTGCCCGAGGTGGACGAAGCCGTCGCGCTCGCAAAACAGGGTGTTCGAATCGCTTCGTACGGCGACATGTTGCGGGTGCCGGGCACCTCCCAATCGCTCGCGGACGCGAAAGCCGAGGGCGCGGACGTCGACGTGGTGTACAGCGTGACGCAGGCCGTCGAGCTTGCGCGGGAACACGATGAGGAGATCGTCTTTTTTGCCTCGGGGTTCGAAACGACGGCGGTTGCAACGGCTGCTGTCTTGGTCGACGATCCGCCCAACAACTTCTCGGTGCTCTCTGCGCACAAGTACATTCCCCCGGTGATGGAGATCGTCGCCGAAATGCCGGACACCAAAATCGAAGGCTTCCTCGCAGCCGGGCACGCCGCCACGATTACCGGCTCGGCCGTGTTCGAGAAGTTCGTCGAACGGCATGGCTTGCCCGTGGTGATCGCAGGCTTCGAGCCACTCGACGTCTTGGCAGGCCTGGTGAAGCTCATGGAGGTCATCAACAGCGGCGAGCCGAGGGTGGAGAACGCCTTTCCGCGCTGTGTAACACGCGAAGGGAACGTTCACGCACAGAAGCTCTTGTGGAAAGTGTTCCGGGCGACCGGAGGCCGCTGGCGTGGCATCGCCCATGTCCCGAACGGGAACCTTCGCCTGCGCGATGAGTTCGCGAAGTACGACACGAGGAAGCGCTTCACCATCGACGCGTCAGCGCTTTGGAGTTACGCGCCGCCGAAGCTCGTTCAGCAGTGTCAGTGTGGTGACATCATGGCGGGGATCGCATCGCCGTCCGACTGTCCGCTATTCGGGAAGGAATGTGCGCCCGACACCCCCGTCGGTGCCTGCATGGTGAGCGCGGAAGGCACCTGCAAGATCTGGCATCAGTACGGCGGTCGACCCGATCTTCGTTCGATCAAGCGAGGGGCTGCATGACGCGCAACGCCCGCTTCGTCGACGAACGCATCACGCTCAAGTACGGAACGGGCGGTGGCGCAATGCGCGCGCTCATCGAGCAGGTGTTCGCAAAGGGCCTGGGCGACGTCGAAGATGGCATCGGCCTCGGCGCCATGGACGACGGGGCGGCGATTCGCATCGGCGACCAGTACCTCGTGATCGCAACCGACTCTCACGTCGTGCAGCCCATCGAGTTTCCTGGCGGCGACATTGGGCGCTTGGCGATTTCTGGAACTGTCAATGATCTCGCGATGATGGGAGCAACCGAGCCCCTGGCGCTGACCTGTGCGGCGATCATCGAGGATGGCTTCCCGAGAGACGATCTGCTGCGCATCTGGGCGTCGATCCGCGCAACCTGTGAGGAGGCCGGAACCACGATCGTCACCGGCGACACGAAGGTGATGGGCCACGGTGAGCTCGACGGCCTGGTGC